>JAVXRV010000035.1:0-17495 GCA_036643515.1 Ruthenibacterium sp. | reverse complement strand
CCTCTGTGCCGGACCTGATGCCGCTTGGCAACTTACAAAATAAAACCCAATTTCATCTCTCTGAAACGGATGAAATTTACGAGGGCTATGGCACGCTTCCTACGACCTATCCCTATCGACATCGCAACGTCTACAACCAACGTGTGCACAATGCGGCGGTGAAAGTGGCGGTGCTTGAAAACGATTATTTGCGTGCGGAATTTCTACCGGAATACGGCGGCAGACTGTGGGTATTGTTCGACAAAACCCATAATCGCGATTTATTATATACAAATGATGTTCTTCGCGGTTCCAATCTTGCGGTGCGTAACGCGTGGTTTTCAGGCGGTGTAGAGTGGAATATTGGCGTGATTGGCCATACGCCGCTCACGACGGAACGCCTGTTTGCGGCCTCATTTCAAACGGAATCCGGTCAGCCGGTTTTGCGGATGTACGAGTATGAACGCATCCGCGGCGCAGTGTATCAGATGGACTTTTGGCTCGGCGAAACAGCACCGCGCCTGTTTTGCGCCATGCGCATCACAAACCCCACGGCACAGGTGGTGCCGATGTATTGGTGGAGTAATATGGCCGTGCCGGAATACGAAAACGGCCGCGTTTTAGTGCCGGCCGATAGTGCGTATACGTCCGATGAAATCAACGTGCGCAAAGTGGAAGTTCCCATGGTAGGTGGACATGATGTGTCTCGCTACTGCACAATTCCCGGTCAGGTTGATTACTTTTTTGACATTCCTCGAACCAGCCCGAAGTTTATCGCCAACGTAGACGCCACAGGTGCCGGTATGCTACACACGTCCACCTCGCGCCTGCAAAGCCGAAAACTGTTTTCATGGGGCAACAACAAAGGCTCCGCGCATTGGCAGGAATTTTTGACCGAAAAAGCAGGTCGCTATGTGGAAATTCAGGCGGGGCTTGGCAAAACGCAGTACGGCTGCATTCCGATGGCACCGCATACAACGTGGGACTGGGTGGAAACCTACGCTCCGGTACAGCTGACATCGGCTGAAAACGGTGCCGATTTCATCACCGCGAGCAACAGCCTTGCGCTGAGGGTTGCGTCACAAAGCGCCGGCCTTGCGGCTGCACAGGCGACGGCACGCGGGTTTGCCAAAACAAAGGCAAGTACGATTTTGCAGCAGGGAAGCGGCAGCGCCGCGCTTGAAAATGCAGTGCGTGCGGCAAACGGAGAGGCGCCGCTCTGCCCGCATCTTGATTTTACTCACAGTGACACACGCCAAAGTGAATGGAACAATTTTTTACAAACAGGCCGCCTGCCCGCGCCGCGCAATGAAGCGGCGGCAAGCAGCTATGTCAGCGGCACATTTTGGATGAATCGCCTCCAAAAAGCGGTGCAGACATCCGAAAAATGCAATTGGTACGCATATTATCATCTTGGCCTCGTCTACTGGCAACAGGGCAGTTGTGCGCTTGCAAAGCGTGCATTCGCTGAGGCAAATCGGCTGCATCAAAACGCATGGACGCTGCACGCAATGGCGGCGATGGCTGTGCGCGAAGGACATACAGACACTGCCATTTCATACATCAAACAAGGCATTTTATTGTGCAAAAATGATATTTCATATGTCAAAGAGGGCTATCGCATTCTCGCCCGCGCAAACGGTTTTGCGGCGATGGCAGAGCTTGCCGCCGTATTGCCGCAAGATGTGGCAAATGAGCCGCGCATCCGGCTTTATCTGGCGGAAGCACTATATCAAATAGGCGCGTACGAAAAAGCGCAGGCCATTTTGGAACAGGGCGGCGGTTTGATTGTGCCGGATTTGCGGGAGGGAGAGGTTGCCATCGGCGCATTGTGGCAGCATTTGCACGAAGCGCTGACCGGCGAAGCCAATGCGCCTGTGCCGGATGTGTATGATTTCGATTCGTTTGCCAAAGAATGATAGAGAGGGGGAGCGATGTGCGTGCCCCAAAACTGCAAACAGGTGACACCATTGCTGTTTTTTCGCCTTCTTCACCGGCAACAAAAACAGCGCATACACGATATTTACGCGGGAAGTATTATCTTGAAAATAAAGGCTATATCGTTGTAGAGGGCGGATTGACAGGCAAAGCAGACGGTTACCGATCCGGCAGTATCGCGGCACGTGCGCAGGAATTGAACGACTTGCTTCACAACCCACAAGTTAAATGCATTATGGCGGCCATCGGTGGCATGAACACCAATTCCATTTTGCCATATGTGGATTATGACGCGCTGCGCAAAGACCCGAAAATGATTGTGGGTTATTCGGACGTGACGGCACTTTTGCTTGCTGTTTACGCAAAAACAGGTTTGACCACTTATTATGGACCGGCTATGGTGGCGTCCTTCGGTGAATTTTCGCCGTTTGTGGACGACACATTTGCGGCGTTTTGTGCCATTGTGTCAGGCGCGGAAAAAGCGCCATACGTATTGCCGACGCCCGCATTTTGGACAGAAGAATTTGTCGATTGGAACACGCAAACAGCCGCAAAAAAACCGCAGCCAAACGCTCTTATTACCGTACATGGCGGCAAAGCGTGCGGTAGGCTGATTGGCGGCAACCTCAACACGATGCAGGGCATTTGGAACACCGCATATTTTCCCGCGCTTGCCGCAGGTGACATTTTATTTTTGGAGGATAGCCTCAAAGATGCGGCAGATGTGGAGCGCAGCTTTGCACTGCTGAAATGCAGCGGTGTGTTTGACAAAATCGGTGGCATTCTTTTGGGCAAACACGAGCAGTTTGACGACTTGCAAACCGGCCGCAAACCGTACGAAATTTTGCAGGAAGTGCTTGGGAAAAGCAATCTTCCCATTCTGGCAGATTTTGATTGTTGCCACACGCACCCGATGCTCACTTTGCCGCTTGGCAGCACGGTAGAACTGGATGCCACGCGTCAAACAGTCACGATTATAAGTGAGTTTTAATCGCAACAACGCAGAAAGAAGGTGAAGACGTTGAAAAAATTACTGCGCTTTTTATTATCGCGCACTTTTTTAATCGGCGTGCTCGCCTTCATACAAATCGGCGTGTTTGCGGCGATGTTTCTCTGGTTCAACACGCTTGGCACGGCGGCATATACACTCATCACCCTCATCAGCGTTTTGGTGGTTGTCGTTGTGTTTGAACGTGACAATTTAAACCCTGCCTATAAAATTATGTGGGTGCTTTTGGTGGTGGCGATGCCGGTTTCCGGTGCCGTTTTTTATTTATGGTGGGGCAACCGCCGCATATCACCGCGCAAAGCAAAACAATTTCACGAAATTGAAAAAAACGCCGCCGCGGCCATGATTCAACAAAATTCGCTTGTGGAACGTCTGCAAGCGCAGGACGCAACGCTCATGCGCAGTGCCGTTTATTTGCAGCGCAACGGCGCAGCGCCGCTGTACAGTAAAACCAAAAGCGAATATTTTCCGTTTGGACAAGATTTTTTCGCGCGTTTTCTCGAGCAAATCAAAGCGGCGCAGCACTCCATTTTTATGGAATATTTCATCATAGATGAAGGCGAGATGTGGGATCAAACCCTCGCAATCCTCACGCAAAAAGCGGCAGAAGGCGTGGACGTGCGCCTGCTTTATGACAGTTTGGGCTGTCTGTTTACGCTACCGGGCGATTATGATGAAGCCATGCGCCAACGCGGCATCAAGTGCTATCAATTCAATCCGATTCATTTTTCGTGGCATATTTCCGATTATAAAATGCTCAATCATCGCGACCATCGCAAAATCACCATCATCGATGGTGAAACCGGTTTTACGGGCGGCATCAATTTTGCCGATGAATATATCAATAAAAAACAGCGATTTGGCGTGTGGAAAGACACCGGCTTTCTGCTCAAAGGCCCCGGCGTTTTTCCGCTCACGGTCACGTTTCTCAAAATGTGGGATTTCGTCACCGGCAACCTTTCGCCTTACAGTGACTATGCACCGCGCGGTGCATACGACGAAAACGACTTCGTCCAACCCTATTGCGACTCGCCGCTTGACGACGAAAATATTGCCGAAAGCGCCTATTTCAATGTCATTCACCGCGCTGAAAAATACGTCGATATTGTGACACCCTATTTGATTATCGACAACGAAATGGTTACCGCGCTTTGTCTTGCGGCAAAAAGTGGGGTAGAGGTGCGCATTTTAACGCCCGGCATGGCGGATAAATGGTATGTGTACTATGTCACGCAAAGTTATTATCCGCAACTTTTGCGCGCAGGTGTGCATATTTATGAATATACGCCGGGTTTTGTGCACGCCAAAATGTATGCGAGCGACGACAAAATCGCGATTGTGGGCAGCGCCAATATGGATTACCGCAGCTTATATCTGCATTTTGAAAATTGCTGCACGTTTTACGGCGGGCATATGGTGCGCGACGTAAAAACAGATATTGACGCAACTATGGCGCAAAGTCGCGAAGTTACGCTTGCGGACATTGAAAAAGTGCCGCTTTACAAAGTGCTTTGCCAAGTGCTTTTTCGCTTTTTTGCCCCAATGATGTAATATGGATTACTTGAATGATAAACACAAGGAGAATAACAGATGAAATTGATTGTGATAGACGGACAGGGCGGCGGGTTTGGCCGCGCCCTCATTGCGGCACTGCGTGAGAGCGGGTTTACAGGAGAAATTCTTGCGGTCGGCACCAACAGCGCAGCCACGGCGGCCATGCTCAAAGCCGGTGCGACGGCGGGCGCAACAGGGGAGAATGCAGTGATTGTCAATGCCATGCGTGCGGATGTGATAGCGGGTCCCATCGGCCTTGTGATGGCAAACAGTATGCTCGGCGAATGCAGTCCGGCCATGGCGGCGGCCGTGGCTGAAAGTCCGGCAAAAAAAGTGCTGCTGCCGGTGACAAAATGCAGCGTGCAGGTGGCGGGTCTGCCCGAAAAACCGCTCAGCGCTTATATTGCAGATGCGGTCACGTGCATTCGCGCTTTGCTGTAAAATTTGCATAGAAAGGATATTCGTTCTACATTATTATTGTATTATAAGGGGGAAAATTTTGGTACAGGAAAACGGTAAAAAATTCACATCCAAAATCGGTTTTATTCTCGCGTCGGTCGGTTCTGCGGTTGGCATGGGCAATATTTGGATGTTTCCATATCGGCTTGGCCGATATGGCGGTGCGGCCTTTTTGGTGCCGTACTTTCTTTTTGTGGCGCTGTTTGGCGCGGTAGGCCTTTCGGGTGAATTTGCACTCGGCCGCTTGACCGGCACAGGCCCCATTGGCGCGTATGAATATGCCTTAAAATCACGCGGCAAAAAAGGCGGCGCATTTCTCGGCGCCATTCCGCTCATCGGTTCGCTCGGCATCGCCATCGGCTATGCCATCATCGTCGGTTGGGTGGTGCGGTTTCTGGCGGGCAGCATCACAGGCTCTGCGATCGGTGGCGACAGCACTGCCTATTTTTCCAGCATGACCGGTGCGTTTGGCAGTTTGCCGTGGCATATCATCGCCATCGCCGTCACTGCACTTACATTGCTGTGCGGCATCGTCAAGGGCATTGAAAAAATCAGCAAATTCATGATGCCGGCCTTTTTTATTTTGTTTTTGATCCTCGCCGTGCGCGTGGCATTTCTGCCGGGCGCTATGGAGGGATATCGCTACTTACTCGTGCCGAAATGGGAATTTTTGCTCAACCCAGAAACATGGATTATGGCGATGGGTCAAGCTTTTTTCTCGCTTTCTATTACAGGTAGCGGCATGATTATTTACGGCAGCTATCTCGACAAAAAAGAAGACGTCGTCCATTCCGCCAATATGACGGCTATTTTAGACACCTGCGCGGCGCTTTTATCCGGCTTTGTCGTCATTCCGGCCGTGTTCGCATTTGGCATGGATCCGCAGGCCGGTCCGCCGCTTTTGTTCTTAACCATGCCTAAAATTTTCGCACAAATGCCGCTTGGACAGCTTTTTTCCATTCTCTTTTTCGCATCTGTCCTGTTCGCCGGCTTAACGTCACTCATCAATATGATTGAAGTGTGCAGCGAAGCCGCGCAAAGCCGCACAAAGCTCAAACGCACACCGGCCGTGCTGCTCGTGGCCGCAGTGGTGTTTTTGGTCGGCGTATTTTTGGAATACGAGCCGTACATGGGCAAGTGGATGGACGTGATTACAATTTACGTAGTGCCGTTCGGCGCGGTGCTTGGCGCCATCATCATTTATTGGGTGTTGAAACATGGCGCAATCCAAACGGAACTCAACAGCGGCCGCGAAAAACCGCTCGGCAAAGCCTTTTTCTTCACCGCAAAATATGTTTATGTTTTTCTGGCAGCGGCGGTGCTGATTCTCGGTGTCCTTCTCGGCGGCATCGGGTAACAATAAAATTAATGCAAAAAAGCGGCGATTCAGTGTTTAAAAACAAACTGAATCGCCGCTTTTATTTTCTTGAATGTGTTCCCGAATTAAAAATATAAATCCTTGCTCGGATATTCCGCTTCACACGTCAACCGCAACCCCATTTTACGCAACGTTCCCTCATCGCCCGAGTGCAGCATACATGTCGAGTGCATCTCACAGTCGCGCAGTTTCGGCAGCGCCGCCATTGCGCAGGCGGTCATGGTGTTGGTGGCGGCGGTAATCGACAGCGCCGCAAGCACGTCGTCCACCTTTAATACGCTTGAGCGACTGCCCAAAATATCAATTTTCAGCTTCAAAATCGGCTCTAAAATAATGGGACTGATTAACGTCAACGCATCGTCGATGCCCGACAATTTTTTGATGGCATTGAGCACACACGAGGACGAGGCGCTCATCAAATTACTTGCTTTTCCGGTGACAATGCTACCGTCCGGCAGTTGCATGGCCGTGGCCGAAACACCGGTGCTTGTGCTTTTGGCAAGTGCGGGCGCTACCACGGCACGGTCGGCCGTCGAAAGTTTCAATTCCTGCATAATACGCTTGATTTTATCCATCGCGGCGTCTGACCCTTTGCCTTGTTTGTGGTCACAGGTAGCCTTGTAATAGCGCCGAATAATTTCCTGTCCGGCGGCAAACCGCACGGCCGCATCGTCGGTAATGGCATAGCCCGCCATATTGACGCCCATGTCCGTCGGGCTTTTATACACTTCGTCCGCGCCCGTGATGCGCGTCAAAATATTGCGTACAATCGGAAAAGCTTCCACGTCGCGGTTGTAATTCACCGTCGTTTGACCGTACGCTTCAAGATGAAACGGGTCAATCATATTCACGTCCGCAAGGTCGGCCGTCGCGGCTTCGTACGCGAGGTTGACCGGATGTTTGAGCGGCAGATTCCAAATCGGAAACGTTTCAAATTTGGCATATCCCGCGATATGCCCTTTGCGAATTTCGTGGTATACCTGTGACAAACAGGTGGCCAGTTTGCCGCTGCCGGGGCCGGGCGCCGTCACCACCACAAGCGGTTTTGTGGTTTCAATATAGGGATTTGCACCATATCCCTCGTCGCTGCAAATATAGTCAATGTCTGTGGGATATCCTTTAATCGGGCGATGCACATAGTTTTTTACGCCACGCATGGTGAGCTTGTTTACGAATGCGTCTGCGGCATTTTGGCCGGTATAGCGCGTAATCACCACGCTGTTTACGCTGATGCCCATGTGGGTGATGTCGTCAATCAAACGCAAAACTTCCATGTCATAGCTGATGCCAAGATCCGCCCGCACCTTTGTTTTTTCGATATCGCCGGCCGACACCGTAAAGATAATTTCAGCCTGATCGCGCAGCTCATACAGCAGGCGAATTTTGCCGTTGGCGTCGTAGCCGGGCAAGACGCGTGCGGCATGATAGTCATCAAAAATTTTGCCGCCGAACTCAAGATACAGCTTGCCGTCAAACTGTGCAATCCGTTCCAGAATATGTTCTTTTTGCTTGTGAATATAAAGACTGTTGTCGAACCCCGTCACAAAATACGCCCCGTTTCATGTTTAATTCAATAGATGTATTAAAACTGTGTCGTAAAATAGTTTTAATTGTGCATGTGCGATAGCACGCACATTAGGATAAGTTTCTTAATAAAACAAGTCCACAGGCTTGTTTTATTAAGGATAGCATTTTTACCCTCCAAAAATCAACACCTTTCGCAACAATAAAGCAAAAACAGAAAATCTTTTTGTTTTTTGCACAAATCATACAAAAATTTAGCATAAAGTTGTACGCGCATTATGATTGTATTTACCCACTTTGTTTGATACAATGAATACTGTAGTAATAGGGCGATGCACAATCGCAATGTGATTTTACATCGCGATATGCGAATACAAGCGAAACAACAAAAGATGGGTGACGATTTTGCGCAATAAAAGCTGGTTTAAGGCACTTCGCAGTTTATCGTGGCTCACCCAATTTGGCATATCGCTCGTGGTTCCACCCATTTTATGTTTGCTTGCGGCCAGTTGGCTTGTGCGGCGCTTTTCTTTGGGCACATGGGTCTATTTGGTGGCACTGGTGTTCGGGCTTGGCGCGGCAGCGTGTACATTCTTCAAGTTTTTGCAGATGGTACAGCGCAAAAGCGACAAAAAATAGCAAAATTTCACTTTGAATCGTAATGACAGGATGTGATGTAATTTGAAAATACAACCGGCCATCAAGCAGGAAACGCTGCACATTTGTCTTGGCGTGCTTGCGCTTTCCGGTGTGATGAATCTGGTGTTTGCACTGTTTGGTAAATGGTCACTCGGCGTTTTGTGGGGTACGCTTCTCGGCGGAGGCTGGGCGGTGTGCAACTTTTTTTTGCTCGGCCTTTCGGTGCAGCAGATGACCGCTGACCCAAGCGAAAAACGCGGAAAGCTGAAATTACAGCTTTCCTACAGTCTGCGTATGCTGGGCACGCTAGTCGTCGTCGTGCTTGCCGTCAAACTCAAATGTTTTGTGTGGCTCGCGGCGGTTTTGCCGCTCTTTTTTCCGCGCATCACGATTTTAATCATGCAAATGCTCGGTCTGTATAAGCCCGATAAAACAAAAAAGGGGGATGAGCCCGTATGAATGTAGAAATCAATGGCGCGCGCATCTTTTTTGAAATTCCGATTTTCGGTGGGATTCCCATCACATCAACGATTGTCAACGGCACGCTTGTTTCACTGTTGATTCTCGCGCTTTGCATTTTTCTCACGCACAATCTGCAAGTGCGCCCCACCAGTAAACGTCAAATTGTCGCTGAATTTTTGGTCGAAACCGCCCACAACTTCGTCGTCGGCAATATGGGCGAAAAATTTGCCTACTACACACCGATGGTGGCAGCCTTGTTCAGCGCTTCGCTGTTTTCAAGCTTGCTCAGCTTATTTGGTATGTATCCGCCCACAAGCGATTTGTCCACAACACTCGGCTGGGCCGTGCTCGTGTTTGTGCTGATTACCTACACCAAAATCCACACCGGCGGCGTCGGCGGCTATCTCAAGGGTTTCACAGCGCCGTTCTTTCTCTTTACGCCGTTTAATGTTTTAAGCGAAGTTGCAACACCAATCTCCATGGCCTTCCGTCATTTCGGCAACGTCATGTCGGGCACGGTCATCACGGCGCTTGTCTATGCGGCGCTCGCAGGTGCCTCTCATGCGCTGTTCGGCTGGTTGCCGGGCGCACTCGGTGCCATTCTCGGCAGCATTCCCATTTTGCAAGTCGGCGTGCCGGCGGTACTTTCCGTCTATTTCGACTTGTTCTCAAGCTTTATGCAGGCGTTCATTTTCTGTATGCTCACCACACTGTATATCGCAAATGCCGTATCAGAGGACTGATACCAAGGACGTTATCCCATAAAATGTAAAGATAAAAACTTATTTTAGGAGGACTTTTCTATGTTGGAAAAAGCAATTATTTTAGCAGGATGCGCCGTGGGCGCAGGTCTTGCGCTGATCGCAGGTATCGGCCCCGGTATCGGTGAAGGTTACGCCGTCGGTAAAGCTTGCGAAGCCATCGGCCGTCAGCCCGAATGCAAGGGCGATGTCACCTCTACGATGCTGCTCGGTTGCGCCATCGCAGAAACCACCGGTATCTACGGCTTTGTTACGGGCTTGTTGCTCATCTTCGTAGCACCCGGCATTTTTATCGGCCTGCTGTAAATATGGCACTGCCCGAATAAGGGGGAAAACACAATGGAACAATTTCAGTCTTTAGTCGGTCTGATGCCATGGACGTGGATTTTTACAATCTGTAACTTGCTGCTTTTAACAGCGGGTGTCAAACACTTTTTGTTCAAACCCGTACAGGCTATCCTCGCAAAGCGGCAGGAAGAAATTCAAACGCAGTATACCGAAGCCGAACAGGCGGAGGAAAGCGCCAAAGCAATGCAAGTTGAGTATGAAGCACGACTTGCCAATGCCAAGGCAGAGGCAACCGACATCGTAAAAACAGCCACCACACGCGCCGCCATGCGTGGCGAAGAATTGGTGAGCACGGCACGCAATGAAGCGGCCGCGCTAAAAGTCAAAGCAGATGAAGATATTGCAAGTGAGCGCAAACGTGCTGCGGGCGAACTGAAAAACGACATTTCAAACCTTGCGCTTGGCATTGCCGGCAAGGTTGTGGAAAAAGAAATCGACCCCGCCACACATCGTGCGCTCATTGATGAATTCATTCAGCAAGTGGGTGAAGTATCATGACGGCGGCCGAAAAAGAATACGGCGGTGCGCTGTTTTCTCTTGCGGCAGACGAACATCTTGAGGATATTATCCTTGAGGGGATTTGTTTTGCCAAAGCCCAATTTGCCGAAAATCCGGCCTATCCGAAATTGCTGCAAAATCCTGCCGTCAAAAAGCAGGAGCGTCTCGCGATGCTCGATACGGCATTTCATGATGCCGTGCATCCGTATGTCCTGAATTTTCTGAAAATCTTATGCGAAAAATCTTCTCTTTCCGCGCTCAGCGGCTGTGAGGCCGAATATCGCAGAGCGCTGTACGCGGCGCGCGGCATTGTGCCGGTCACGGCCACAAGCGCTGCACCGCTCACACAAATGCAATGCGATGCCTTGCAGCAAACGCTCACGGCAAAAATAGGCAAAACCGTTTTGCTGACCCATGTCGTCGATGCAACGCTGCTCGGCGGCGTAAAAATCAGCTATGCGGGCAAGGAGCTTGACGGCTCCGTTTCCGGCAGGCTTGCCAGTATGCGCCGCCTCTTGATGGCGCAATCATAAAATGAATCACTGAAAGTTGGTGAGACAATGCAGTTAAAACCTGAAGATATCAGCAAAATCATCAAAGCACAAATCAAAAACTATGACAATCAGATTGAAAGCGCCGAAACCGGCACGGTCATTCTGGTTGGCGATGGCATTGCCCGCGCGCACGGCCTTGAAAAATGCATGGCAAATGAGCTGGTTGAATTTGCAAACGGCGAATTCGGCATGGCGCTCAACCTTGAAGAAAACAGCGTTGCCATCGTTATTTTAGGTTCCGACGAGGGCATTAAAGAAGGCGACACCGTCAAACGTACCGGCAAGGTTGTTTCCGTGCCGGTTGGCGAGGCGCTCATCGGCCGTGTTGTCGATGCGCTTGGACAGCCCATTGACGGCAAAGGCGTCATCGAAACCACCGAGTTCCGCCCCATTGAATCGAATGCACCGGGCATCATTGAGCGCAAAGGTGTCACCGTGCCGCTGCAAACAGGCATCAAGGCCATTGACAGCATGATTCCGATTGGCCGCGGCCAGCGCGAACTCATCATCGGTGACCGCCAAACCGGTAAAACGGTCATCGCCACAGACACCATCATCAACCAAAAAGGGCAAGACGTCATTTGTATTTACGTTGCCATCGGCCAAAAACGCTCCACGGTTGCACAGCTTGTGGAAACGCTCACGACAAACGGCGCAATGGAGTATACCATTGTAGTGTCTGCGTCTGCGTCTGAGCTTGCGCCGGTGCAGTATATTGCGCCGTATTCCGGCTGCGCCATGGGTGAATATTTCATGGCACAGGGCAAAGATGTCTTGATTATTTATGACGATTTATCGAAGCATGCGGTGGCTTATCGCGCGCTTTCTCTGCTCATTCGCCGTCCGCCGGGACGCGAAGCATACCCCGGCGACGTGTTCTATCTGCACAGCCGTCTGCTCGAGCGCGCGGCGCGTCTTGCGCCGGAATATGGCGGCGGTTCCATCACCGCACTGCCGATTATTGAAACGCAAGCGGGTGACGTGTCTGCCTATATCCCAACCAACGTCATCTCCATCACCGACGGTCAAATCTTCCTCGAGAGCGAGCTGTTCCACGCCGGTGTCATGCCGGCCGTCAACCCCGGTATTTCTGTGTCCCGCGTCGGCGGCAACGCGCAGATTAAAGCCATGAAAAAGGTTGCAGGTACGCTCAAACTTGTCTATTCACAGTATCGTGAGCTGCAAAGCTTTGCCCAGTTCGGGTCTGACCTTGACCTCGACACCAAACGCCGCCTGTCACAAGGCGAACGCGTGGTGGAAGTGCTCAAACAAAACCGCAACGCACCGGTGGCTGTTGAAAATCAGGTGTGCATTTTGTACGCCGTCACCAACGATTACCTCACCAAAGTGCCGCTTGAGCAAATCAGTGCCTACGAACAGGAACTGTATGAAGATTTCGCAAATCTGCACTCAGCCGATGTGCTAGAGCCGATTCGCACGACGGGTAAACTCGAAGAAAACACCGTGACAGCGCTTAAAAACGCGCTTGAGGATTTCACAAAACGGTTCCTCGCATCACATTAAAAGGAGGTTTGCAAGATGGCTGCTTCAAATATGAAGGACATCAAAATACGCATCAAAAGCGTAGAAAGTACGATGCAAATCACCAAAGCGATGGAGCTTGTGGCGTCATCGAAGTTGCGCCGTGCCAAAGAGCGGGCTGAAAACACGCGTCCGTATTTCAACACATTGCACGCCGCTCTGCACGACATTGCTTATGGAAACACCGATTTTTCTTCTCCATACGTGCAAAAACGCGAGCAGAAAAAAGTGTGCTATGTCATCATCGCGGGCGACCGCGGTCTTGCGGGCGGGTATAACGCCAATTTATTCAAATGCGTCGCGGCACACCAAAAAGGTCTGCCTGTCTGTGCACTCCCCATCGGCAAAAAGGCCGTGGAATATTGTCTGCGCAACAACATCGAAGTTGTCACAGATATCTACGCCATCGCAGAAGAAGTTTTGCTTAGCGATTGTTTCGCAGCGGCACATCTTGTGTGCAAAGCGTATACAAAAGGCGATTTTGACGCGCTGTACGTCGGTTACACCAACTTTGTGTCCATGATGTCACAGCAGCCGACGGTGCTCAAGGCACTGCCCATTCGCTATGAACGCGAACAGGCGCACAACAAGGCCGAAGAACTAATTTTGTACGAACCATCGTGCGAAGGTGTGTTCGATGCCATTGTGCCGGAATATGTCGGCGGCCTGCTGTATGGTGCGCTTGCCGAAAGCATTGCGTCCGAACTCGGCGCACGTCGCATGGCCATGGATGCCGCCAGTAAAAATGCCGGTGAAATGATTGACGCGCTGTCCCTCAAATATAACCGCGCACGACAGGGCGCCATCACGCAGGAAATCACAGAAATCGTTGCCGGCGCGGAAGCGTAGCAGCGTTGGAGTTCAAGTAAAAAGAACGGTTATCCGCTCTTTATGTAAGGAGTTTGCCTATGAGTCAGCAAAACATCGGTACCGTCACCCAAATCATCGGGCCGGTACTCGACATTCAGTTTCCGGATGGGCAGTTGCCCAGCTTGCTCAATGCCATCACGGTGAAAAACGGCGAGCGCGTCATCACGCTTGAAGTTGCACAGCACATTGGCGACAATGTGGTGCGTTGCATCGCCATGTCCAGTACAGACGGCCTTGTGCGTGGCATTGAAGCCATTGACACCGGCAGTCCCATCACCGTGCCCGTCGGCAAAGAAACGCTCGGCCGTATTTTCAATCTGCTTGGGGAACCGGTGGATAATATGGAAGCGCCCAAAACCGAGGAACGCTGGTCGATTCATCGTCCGGCGCCCGCTTATGACGAGCAGGAAGCCACCACCGCCATTCTCGAAACCGGCATCAAGGTTGTCGACCTGATTGCTCCCTATGCCAAGGGCGGTAAAATCGGCCTTTTTGGCGGCGCGGGCGTTGGCAAAACGGTCTTGATTATGGAATTGATTCACAACGTTGCCAAAGAGCACGGCGGCCTGTCGGTATTCACCGGCGTCGGCGAGCGCACGCGTGAGGGCAACGATTTGTACAACGAAATGCAGGAGAGCGGTGTTATCAAAAAAACCGCGCTCGTGTACGGCCAAATGAATGAGCCGCCGGGAGCACGTATGCGTGTCGCCCTGTCGGGCCTCACGATGGCCGAATATTTCCGCGACAAAGAAAATCAGGACGTATTGCTGTTTATCGACAATATTTTCCGCTTCACACAGGCGGGTTCTGAAGTATCGGCGTTGCTCGGCCGTATGCCGTCCGCCGTTGGCTATCAGCCCACGCTTGCCACCGAAATGGGTGCATTGCAAGAGCGCATCACCTCCACGAAAAACGGCTCTATCACCTCGGTGCAAGCTGTTTATGTGCCGGCTGATGACCTTACCGACCCTGCGCCGGCAACCACCTTTGCTCATCTGGATGCCACCACGGTTTTGAGCCGTACCATTTCCTCGCTTGGCATTTATCCGGCGGTTGACCCGCTCGAATCGTCCTCGCGCATCTTGTCGCCGGACGTTGTGGGCGCAGAGCATTATCAAGTTGCGCGTGAAGTGCAACGCATTTTGCAGCGCTATAAAGAGCTGCAGGATATCATCGCCATCATGGGTATGGACGAGCTTTCCAGTGAGGATAAACTCACGGTTTCGCGTGCGCGCCGCATCCAAAACTTCCTCTCGCAGCCGTTCAGCGTTGCCGAACAGTTCACGGGCATGGAAGGCAAATATGTGCCGCTCAAAGAAACCATTCGCGGTTTCAAAGAAATCATCGACGGCAAACACGACGATTTGCCCGAATCCGCTTTCCTTTTTGCCGGCACCATTGAAGATGTCGTCGAAAAGGCCAAAAAACTGTAATGGGGGCGCGCTATGTCTACCTTTGAATTGCAAATCGTCACGCCAGACGGCCAGTTTTTTAGCGGGGAGGCAGCGCGTTTGAGCGTGCGCGGCATCGAGGGCGATTTGTGCATCTTGCCGCGTCACATCGCGTTTGTCACGGCGATTGCCACCGGCGAAGCCCGCGTGACCATCGATGACAAAGTGCGGCGCGCGGCATGCAGCGGCGGCATGGTAACGGTGATGAAAAATCATGTGCGTTTGGTTGCCACCACCTTTGAATGGGAAGAAAACATCGACAAAGAGCGTGCGATTCGCGCGCGTGAAAGGGCAGAGCAAGTGCTCAAAGACGCCAAAGACGCGCAGGAAATTTCCGTGGCCAAAGCCAAACTTTCCCGTGCGCTCGTGCGCATTCAAGTGTCCCAATAATCCTTGTTTCAAAATAGCGCTCGTTTCAAAAAAACGAGCGCTATTTTTGCATCTGTGCCATGAAAGTGGTATAATAAGTAAATATTACAGGAATTTTGCTAAACGCAAAAGGGGGACATTACATGGAAACAAGGCAAAGCCTGCGCCGCAATTTTTTGTGGAATACCGCCGGCTCGCTCATCTATTTTGCATGTCAATGGCTGTTCACCATTTTGGCGGTGCGTCTTGCGGGCGTGTATGTGTCCGGCCTTTTGATGATGGCGCTCACGGTCACCAACGTGTTTTTATCCATTGCCTCTTATGGTATGTATAATTATCAAGTGTCCGATACGGCGCAAAAATATGCCCAAAGCACGTATATTCATAGCCGTATTATCACCTGTTCGCTTGCCACATTCGCGTGCATCTGCTATATCATTCTCGTGTTGATTGTCAAAAAAACGCCCTATGGCGTCGAACAAATTCTCTGCATTTTTCTGGTGCTTGGTTATCGACTGATTGAATCCGTCACAGATGTGTACAATGCCATCGACCAAAAACACGGCCGCCTCGACATCGTTGGCAAAACTTACGCCGCGCGCGGCGCATTGTCGCTTGTGTTGTTTGCCGTCACGCTGCGCATTACCACCAATCTGCCTATTACGCTCGTTTTGATGCTGCTTGGCAATCTGGCATTTTTTGTGCTGTATACAAAGCCGCAGGCAAAGCAGTTTTATGAAAAATCCAAAACCGAATGGCGCACCATTTTCGCATTGCTTGTTGAATGTGCGCCGCTCGCCATCTATTGCTTTTTGAATACGTCTGCCGCGTCCATCCCGAAAATCATGCTTGAACTGGTGCTCGGCAACGAGGCACTCGGCATTTATGGCCCTGTCACCGCGCCGGTTTTGCTGCTGCAAGTGGGCGCAACCTATTTATTCACACCGTTTATCACCATTTTTTCAGACAAGTATGCCCAGCGCGACAAAAAGGGATTTGCGCGCGCAATCGGCTCTGTCCTTGCGATTATCCTCGTTTTGTTGCCGATTGGCCTCTTGATATCACACTTTTTAGGTGCATGGGGACTTGCCACATTTGTGAGCGAAGGCCTTGTGGAGTACAGTTATTTGCTCGCGCCCATGGTGTTTTCGGCGGTGCTCACGGCGCTTGTGCTCTTTTTCAGTATGGTGCTCACGATTATGCGCTGCATGCGCGGGCTGATTTTCGCCAATGTCTGTGGCATTGTCGTGGCGCTTTTGTGCAGCGTCAAATGCATTGAAACATGGGGCATGCAAGGCACCACCTATGCCGCAATTTTGGCATTGCTCGCCCAAACTGTCTGCCTTGTGTGTGTGATGTTTCAGCAAGCAAAACAATATTTCAGCACAGAAAATATGTCATAACGAGATTGAACAATCACAAAAAGCCGCTTCATTGATTAAAAAAAGAGTTGACAAAATAAAAACAGAGGCGTAAAATATACAAGAATTGAATATTTCGGTAGGTGAGGCTACCGCAGGGATACGGATTGCTGCCGCGGAGTAGTGGAGACACTATGAGAAGGTTTAACAGTTTATGTCGACAATAAGGCATAGAATAATGCAATTTCATTGCCCTGCGAAGCTAAAGCTTGAACGGTGATAAAATTGCAATTTTTGATTGCGTTTTATATTTGCGCGGATTTCATCATCCCTCGTCATTGTTTATGCTTTGACGAGGGATTTTTTGTTTTCTGCCGTATTCAATTTCAGCATCAAATTTCAAAAAACAGGGAGGCGAGAAGAATGGACGCAGGAAGTAGTAGCGGCATAAATCCTGACGGGCGAAGTAAACCGAAGAACCAAAAGCACGCAGAAAATCTGTGTTTTATTCTTCTGCCTGAAAAATAAATTCAACAAAACGGGCGATCTTCTGTCCTGCATTTATGTCTTACTTCCATTGCAAACAGCTGACAACATGGTCAGAGAAAATTGGAGGATAAGATTATGAAGAAAAATATGATTAAAAACACTGCGGCAAACATTGCCGCACCAAGCAAAAGACTGATGGACGCAGCCGCGATGGACGGCGAAAAACTACTCGCGGCATATGAAACATCGTGGGGCGGCTACCGTGAAAACATGGTGGAAATGATGCGCGCACGATATGGCAAAAACCAGA
>JAVXRV010000034.1:14054-17618 GCA_036643515.1 Ruthenibacterium sp. | reverse complement strand
GCTGGAGGAAAAGATTCGTCGCTGCGCTCAGAATGACAACTTTGCTCAGAATGACAAGGGGCGCTCAGAATGACAAAGGCCGCTCTGAATGACAACTTTGCTCAGAATGACAGGGGTGTTCGGAGTGACAGGGGGCAACAACACAGGGTTTCTCTCTTTGCAAATATTGAAAAAGGGTGACTTGAATGAAACAACAATTATTTCTTTTTTGCGGCGGCGGCGCGGGATATTGCTTGCTTGAAATTGCCGCGCGCGGCTACACACACTGGAGCATGGGCGTGACGGGCGGCGTGTGTGTATTGGCGCTTTTTTACATTGCAACGGAATATTTTTATCTGCCTGTACCGCTGAAGGCCGGTTTTGGCGCGTTGATTATCACGGGCGCAGAGTTTATTGTCGGGTGCACGGTAAATTTGCTGTTGGGCTGGCAGGTGTGGAATTACGCCGCCGAAGCGGGCAATCTTTGGGGACAAATCTGCCCAAAGTACACGTTGTACTGGTTTTTATTATGCCTCGTTTTTTTCGACGCGGATTTTTGCGTGCAGCAATTTTCCATCAAAAAAAATCCGGCCACAGCAAGCTCTGCTATGGCCGGAAGAAAAATTTTATTTTGCGGTATTGATAAACTGGCGGTTATTCCAGATGTACTGAATGCCGGAAATGGCCGTGACAGCGGCAATTACCCAACACAAAACGACCGTGATGACACCGACAACGTTTGAAGCGCCGAAAAAGTGCCATTCGAGCGCTCTGCCGATGTAATAAAACACAATCGTGACCATTTGTAGCGCGGTTTTCACCTTGCCCCACATATTGGCGGCAATCACTTTGCCACCCGGCGCACCGGCGGCAATCATGCGCACGCCTGACACGGCAAATTCACGCGCAATGATGATGGACAGCACAATCGGCGAACACACACCCTCGGCCATCATGTAAATGAATGCGATGGTCGTGAGCAGTTTATCCGCGAGCGGGTCGGCAAATTTGCCAAAATCCGTGACGAGATTGTGTTTGCGTGCGATGTGCCCGTCAAGATAATCGGTGATGCTTGCCACGGCAAACACAATGCCCGCCAAAAGCAGCCCCATCGGCGTTTGAAACGATGCCAAAACCATAAAAATCGGTATCAATAAAACGCGTATCATCGTTAATTTGTTTGGTAAATTCATTTGTTTTCCTCCTCTGACACAACATCGCCGACCAAATCGTACACATCGCTTTCCGCGATTTTCACCCTGTAAAATGCACCCAAAATCAACGGCGTTTCGCTTGCCACGCACACAACAGCATCAATGTCCGGCGCGTCCGCTTTGGTGCGGCAGAGGTACAAATCCTCGTCGTCGTCGTATTCGTCGCACAGCACCGTGAGCGTTTTGCCGACTTGTGTTTCCTGTTTTTGTGCCATGATTTCCGTTTGAATCCGCATGATGATTTCCGCGCGTTTTTCACGCAGTTCCATCGGTAGCTGCTCCATTTGTGCGGCGACCGTGCCTTCTTCTTCGCTGTAAGCAAAGCAGCCGAGGCGGTCAAAACGGTATGCTTTCACAAAGTCGCACAGCTCATCAAACTGCGCCTCGCTCTCGCCCGGATAGCCTGTAATCAACGTCGTGCGCAAGGTGATATCGGGCATAGCGGCACGCAGCCGGTCAAGCGCCGAGAGCACCGTGTGTTTATCGCCGCGGCGATTCATGGCCTTGAGCATGTCAGAATTGATGTGCTGAATGGGCACGTCGAGATAATGCAGCACTTTTTCGTTGCGCACCATCGCGGCGATAAAAGCGTCGGTGATACGTTCGGGATAGGCATAGAGCAAGCGAATCCACACGAAGCCGTCGATGGCATTGAGCGCGTCGAGCAAGTCGGCAATTTCGGCTTTGCCACGGTCAGCGCCGAAATCCGTGATGTCCTGCGCGACAATAATCAACTCTTTGACGCCCTCGCCCGCGAGAAATTTTGCCTCTGCCACAATGTCGGGAATCGTGCGGCTGCGCAGTGGCCCGCGAATGAGCGGAATGGCGCAGTAGTGGCAGCGGTTGTTACAGCCTTCGGCAATTTTGAGATAGGCATAATGGCTTGGCGTGGAAATGATGCGTTTGCCGCCAAGCGGCATACTCTCTTTTGCGCCGTAACTTTCCACCGGCTCTGTGCCGGTGAGCCGCTCTAAAATCGAGCAGATGGCCGCATTTGAGCCGAGCCCGACCACCGCGTCCACCTCGGGAATTTCTTTGACAATTTCGTGCTGATAGCGCTGTGCAAGACAGCCTGTCACAACCACTTTCAGCGCCGGATTCTGCGTTTTATAGCTGCACGCCTCTAAAATATTGTCAATCGCTTCCTGCTTTGCGCTTTCGATAAAACCGCAGGTGTTGACAAGAATGACGTCCGCTTCGGCCAAATCTGCCGTGGTGGTATGTCCGTGCAACAGCAAATCGTGGCACATCACATCGGCATCCACCTGATTTTTCGGGCAGCCGAGAGAAATAAGGGCAATTTTCATGCAAGTCCTCCTATTGAAATGATTCCGATTCTGCGCTTGCTTCTTGCCAAAATCGTTCTATCGCCGCTTTTGCGGCACCGTACGGAAAGCCGCGCCGCGCCATGGCGGCAAGCACTTTGTCCACGTCGCCCGCAAGCAATTTTGTGCGATAACTTTTTTGCAGCAACGCATAACATGCGTCGTCGTCTGCCGGCGCAAGCGTGTCGAGCACCGCGGCAATCGTTTCTTTTGCAATGCCTTTCAGCGTGAGCTGACGCTCAATTTCACGCACGGATTTTTTTTGACGAATTAAATATTTTGCGCGGTGCAATGCAAAATTTTCGTCGTTGAGCAAGTCGAGCCGCACCATCTCGGCCACGGCGTCGGCAGACGTATCGGCATCAAATTTAAGGCAGAGCTTGTCGTACAATTCTTTTGACGCATAATCGCGCATGGACACATAGCGCAGCGCTTGGTCTTTTGCTTTGCGTGCGTCGCTTTGCGTGCGCAGAAATTCGAGGTCATAGAGGCTCATCTCTGTGCCCTCGATGATTTTATTTTTCGCCATGGTTTCGCCGTCTACCGAGAACAGAAACGTGTCGTCCTCGTCAAACAGCGAAAAGCGTCCGCGTTTTGTTTCGCCAATGCGTGCTATTTTCATTTATTCTTCGTCTTCCACCATGATGTCGATGCTGGCGGCTTTCGATTTTGATTTGGCGGCGGATTTTGCGGCGGGCGCGGCGTCGGCTTCGGCGTCCTCCACCTCCGGCACGTCCTCAATGGCGGCCGGTCGTTTGAGCACTTCGCCTTTTTTCAGCGTATACAGTTTATCTTTGTCGGCACGCACTTGTTTTTCGATTTCGGCAGAAAGTTCAGGATGGCTTTCGAGATAGGTTTTGGTGTTGTCGCGGCCTTGGCCAAGGCGTGTTTCACCATAGCCGAACCACGCGCCGCTCTTTTGGATAATGCCAAGCAGCACGGCCAAATCGAGCAACTCGCCCGAGCGCGAAATGCCCTCGCCGAACATGATGTCAAACATGCCCTCTTTGAACGGCGGCGCAACTTTGTTTTTGACCACTTTGGCA
>JAVXRV010000034.1:0-14017 GCA_036643515.1 Ruthenibacterium sp. | reverse complement strand
GCGATTGCCAATCATGTTGCCGGAGGAATCTTTGAGTGTTTCTGTGCGGCGCACATCAATGCGCACAGAAGAATAATATTTCAGCGCATTGCCGCCGGCAGTGACTTCGGGGTTGCCGTACACGATGCCGACTTTGAGGCGCAATTGGTTGATAAAAATAACAATCGTGCCTGTTTTGCCGATGATGGCCGTCAATTTGCGCATGGCTTGGCTCATCAAACGCGCCTGTAAGCCGACGTGACTGTCGCCCATTTCGCCCTCGATTTCAGCGCGGGGCACCATGGCGGCCACCGAGTCAATAACGATGGCATCAATGGCGCCGCTGCGCACGAGCGCCTCGCAAATTTCAAGCGCTTGCTCACCGGTATCGGGTTGGCTGACCAGCAAGCTGTCGATGTCGACGCCGAGCGCCTTGGCATAAATGGGGTCAAGCGCGTGCTCCACGTCAATAAATGCCACTTCACCGCCGATTTTTTGCGCTTCTGCAATGCAGTGCAGCGCAAGCGTGGTTTTGCCGGAAGATTCCGGTCCGTAAATTTCGACAATGCGCCCGCGCGGCAAACCGCCGATGCCAAGCGCCAAATCGAGCGACAAACTGCCGGTGGAAATGGAATCGACATTCATGGTGACGTTTTGGCCGAGCTTCATGATTGCGCCTTTGCCGAATTGTTTTTCAATTTGTGCAAGCGCCGTTTCAAGCGCGTTTTTCTTGCCGGTGCCTGTCTTTTTTTCCACTGTCGGAAGTGCTGCTTTTTTTTCTGCCATTTTATTGATTCCTCCAAAAAATTCGGTTATATTTCGTATTGTTCAACAATGATTATAGCATATTGCCTGTCCGATAAAGCGGACTTGCGTTGTTCTTTTATTATACCCGAAAAAGCTTCAACAATCAACGCATCGCCGTGCGGTGACTGCGCGCGGCAAACCGGCATAATCGAGCGTCACGTTGGGGTCTGTATACTTTGCGGCGGCAAGAATGTCGCACACGGCCTCGGCTTGTTCGCTGCCGATTTCAAACACCAACATTCCCGCCGGTTTGAGCGCTGCGCGGTAGGCCGTGGCAATGTGCCGATAAAAAGAAAGCGCGTCGCCCGCGGCTTCAAATGCCATTTTCGGCTCAAACGCAAGCTCGGGCGCAAGCGTTGCCACTTCGCCGGGCGCAAGGTATGGCGGGTTTGAAACAAGCACATCTACGCTATTTTCCGCAAGTTCCGTCTGCCAGTGAAACACATCTGCTTCTATCATATGAATGGTTGGCGCAAGCGCGGCCACGTTTTTGCGCAGATATTTGTGTGCGTCGTGCGACAATTCCACGGCCGTGACCTCCGCAAACGGCACGGCGCGTGCAAGGGCAATGGCGATTGCACCGCTGCCGCTGCACAAATCAACCACCACCGGCGCGGCATTTTCTTGCGCCGCCGCTTTGACGGCCTTGATGGCCTGTTCGCACACAATTTCAGTGTCACCGCGCGGAATCAATACACCGGGGCCGATATTGAGCGTAAAATCGAGAAAATCCCAACTGCCGCACAGATATTGCAGCGGATAATGTTCCGCGCGTTTGAGCGTGAGGGAAATCAGCGCGTTTTCCTGTTCTTCCGACAGCGGCGCGCCCATCGCGGCATAATAATCAAGCCCTGTGACAAGCTCTACCAAGATGCGCGCGTCAAAATCGGCGTCTTCAAGGCCTGCCTGTGTGAGTGCTTTGCGCGAGGCGGCATACGCGTCTGACAAGGTTACCATTTGCCATCGTCCTTATTTTCGGGCAGCACGGGCTGTACCGCCGCAATGGCGCATTCAATCATGTCATCTTCCGGCTCGTTGGTGGTGATATGCTGCAGCCACAGGCCGGGTGCAGAAATCGCGCGCGTCACCGGGTTGTCATATCGGCCGCACAGCTTGATAATTTCATAGCTGATGCCCACAATCAGCGGCAGGCAGAGCAGTTTCAGCACAATGCGCAAGCTCGTGTTTGTCCACGGCAACACGCTGAACATCAAAATGCTGACCACGAGCACAATCAAAATAAAGCTTGTGCCGCAACGCGGGTGAAAGCGCGTGTGTTTGCGGATATTTTCGACCGTCAGCGCTTCGCCGGCCTCATAGCACGCGATGGTTTTGTGCTCTGCGCCGTGGTAGGCAAACATGCGGGCGATGTCTTTCATGTGGCTGACCGCCGCCATGTAACCCACGAGTAGCGCGATTTTGAGCACGCCTTCTATCAATGTTTTAAAGCCGCCGAGCGGGATAAAATGATTGATGCCGCCGACAATTGCCGTGGGCAACACCATAAATAAGACGATGGCAAGCCCGCCGCCGAGCAGCGCCGCAAGCGCCATGATAAAGTTGGTGCCTTTGTCGCCGAAATGCTTGGCAATCCATTTGTCAAATTTGGTTTCTTCAAATTCGTCCGTGTCGGACATGGAGATGTCCGCGCTTTTCATGAGGCATTTATAGCCGCTGATGAGGCTGTCGGCAAAGTTGAAAATGCCGCGAATAAACGGCAGTTTTTGCCATGGACGCGTTTTCACCTCCGACACTTCGGTGTGAATTTCGCCGTCCGGCTGACGCACGGCGATGGCCATTTTCTGCGGCCCGCGCATCATGATGCCCTCCATGAGGGCCTGACCGCCCACGCTTGTTTTAAAGGTGCAGGAATTGGTTTCATGTTGTTTCAATGGTTTGCGTTCCTTTCTGATAGAGCGGCAAACGCACGGTAATAATCGTGCCCTTGCCCATTTCACTTTGAATTTCAAGGCCGCCGCCGTGTGCCGTGACAATTTCATCCACCACCGCAAGGCCGATGCCACTGCCGCGCACTGCGCCTTTTCCCTTGTAAAATTTCACTTTCACATTTTCGAGATCCTCCGGCGAAATTCCTTTGCCGCCGTCGGAAATATTGACAAACGCATTGCGTGTATCACAGAGTATTTCAATGCCGACGGTGCCGCCTTTGGGCGAATATTTAACCGCATTGTCGAGAATATTGATGAACACCTGTCGCAGCCGTGCGCTGTCGCCCATGATGGGCACGGGCAGTTCCGGCTCGTCGTAATGGAGTTGCAAACCCTCAAGCTGAATGCGTTTTTGCACCATCAGCGCCGTGTCGCTCACCTCGGCCACAAGGTCAATCAAGTGATTGTCCAGCGTGAGCCCATTCTGCATGCGTGAAAAATCAAGCAATTCCTCCACCATGGCATATAATCGGTCGGTTTCATTTGTGATGACCTGAATGCCGCGGCGATAATTTTCGTCGTTTGTATCGGGAATTTGAGCAATCGTTTCCATCCAACTTTTGATGGACGTGAGCGGTGTACGCAATTCGTGCGACACCGAGGAGATAAAATCGTTTTTCATGCGCTCGGTTTTGTCAAGCTCGCCGGCCATGTGGTTGATGGTATCGGATAATTTACCGATTTCATCATTATATTTGTTTTCGATGCGAATGTCGAGGTTTCCCTCGGCAATTTTGGCGGCAGTTTGTTCAATTTCTCCGATGGGACGCACAATACTGCGCACAAAAAACATGCCTGACCACACGCTGAACGAAATAATCGCAAGCACCACCGCAACGCTTGCCACAATGATATTGAGAATGTTTTTATCGAGCAAAACGAGGCTTGTCGCGATGCGCACCGCCACAATTTCGTCTGTCGTCGACGGCAAGAGCGCGGTAACGGCCATCACTTTTTCGCCCATGGCCGTTTTGTACACACTTTCGCCCACGCCGTTTTCGGCGGCAAGCGCGGTAATATAGTCGGCCGGCACTTCGTTTTGCGCCGGCACATAACCTGTGGTGGAGGCCGCAATTTGGCCGTATGCGTTGAGCAGCATCACTTCAAATTTATCTTTTTCGGCAAATTGTTCCAACATGCGCCGCAACACCACACTGCGCCCCGCCTCGGTTTGCGTGTCGGTGGCAGACATTTGTGTCAAGATGGTGTTTTCGCGCATTTGCAACGCGCGGCGTGCACCGTCATACGCGGTGCTGATGGAAAAATAAAGAAACACCGCTTCGGCCAAAAGCATGACAATGAGCGTAATCAGCAAACTGCCGCGCACCCAACGTCGGGTGATACTGTTCAATTGCGCGGCCTCCTTTCGGCATCATGCAAAAAATTAGGCGTTCCAGCGATAGCCGTAGCCCCACACTGTCAAAATATGTTTTGGTGCGCCCGGCTCGTCCTCAATTTTCATGCGCAAGCGGCGGATATTGACGTCCACAATTTTGACATCGCCAAAATAATTTTCGCCCCAAACACCCTCCAAGATTTTTTCACGCACCAGTGCAATGCCGGGATTTGTGAAAAAAAGTTCGATGATTTGAAACTCCACCTGCGTCAAGTCGATGGGTGCGCCCTCTTTGTACAGCACGCGGCTTTTTTGGTCGAGCACAAAACTGCCCGACACAATGCGTCCGTCGCTCGCCTGTGCGCCGTCCTCGCCCGCGGCACGTCCCACGCGGCGCACCAATGCGTCCACGCGCGCAAGCAGCTCGCTCAAGCTGAACGGTTTTGTCATATAATCGTCGGCACCGATGGAAAGGCCTTTGATTTTATCGGTTTCCAGTGCTTTTGCGCTGAGCATGATGATGCCGATGGTGAGCGAATCGCGGCGAAGCGTTTCGCACAGAGAAAAGCCGTTCATCCCCGGCAACATAATATCCAGCAGCGCAACGTCGTATGTGCCGTCAAATACGCTGAGTGCTTGCTCGGCACTGCCGGCCTCGGTCACTTCATAGCCGGCCATGCGCAAATTGAGCGCCAAAACTTCGCGGATGGTTTCCTCGTCTTCTACCACTAATATTTTTCTCATGTTCATCCTCCAATTTATGATTGCAGCATGGTAACGCCCGCACGCAGTAAATTCGCTTCCACGGGTGTACATTCGTCTGTGATATAAAGCAGCACGTTTTTCTCGCCGAGCGCCGCGCCCACGGTGTATGCCCCGATGCTTTTGTTGCGATTTTCAACGCGCACCGACATCAACATGGCATTGCCCTCCTGCCGCCGCACTTGCCACGCGCCGGGCTGTGCGCCGTCGGCAATGGTCACTTTTTCCTGCCATTCATTCGGCAGCTGCACAAAATAGCCGTTTGTGGCATCGTATACGCCAAACCGCTCCGTCGCGGGGTCTGAAAGATAATTTTGCCATGTGACGTAATAAAAGCGACGCGCACTTGTGAGCGTTGGCACGCTGAGCACGCTGCATGGCACTTCCACCGCGCCCATGCCGTTAAAATCGGTCGCTTTCAGCGTTTGCAAATAGCGCAAACTGCGGCGCGGCACATCGGTTTCGCCATCGCTTGGCCAGCGCGAAAATCCGCCGTTTTGCATGCAGAGCACCTCGCTTGCGTGCCCGCCCGCCACCAGTGCACCGTCAATCACCAGACCGCGCGCATCGCCGCTGTGTGTCATATACAGCCCTTCACAGGCCAAAAAGCGCTCGTCCAACGGAAAATTTTGCACATTGCGCATGCCCTCGCCCTCTGCGTGCAGCAGCACCGCCATCAAAGCGCCGGGCTGTGTGGTAGGCGGCACCACCACAAGGTCGCTGATGCCCACGCCCGCAAAATCGGCCGCAAGGTAAGCGTCGTATGCCTGCTGATACAGCGGCGTGACGGTTTCTTCGTCATAGTCATACACGGCAAGATATAGGTCGCTCAGCGTGGCATTGGCATAGCCAATGAGAATTTGCACACCTGTTTCTTTGAGCGCTGTCAGTTCCACACTGGAAATTTCGGTGGACAGTCCCTCAATTTCATACGATACTTCCCAGCCGTTCGGGCGATTTTCAAGAATGGCCAAATGGACGTTTTGTCCCTTGCTTTCAGTGGTGTACAGCACGGCGGCCTCGTCACTGCCGTCGCCCTCAAAATCGGCAAATAAAATGGGCGATAAAACATCGCCTCCACGCGGATATTTGAGCTGCAATGTTTCGCCGAGATAGCTGTTGAGCGCTTTTTGCACATCACTTTGCAGCGGTGCTGTTTGCGGCGCACGCAGCAATTCTTCCACATTGTTGATGCCGCCAAAGGTGCCCTCGCAACCCGACAAGAGCAGTGCAAACGTTAAAATAACGCAAATGAACCATTTTTTCACTGCACTGTCCTCCTCGTTTCGCCACAGATACCGCTTTCATGATACCACAAGTTTGTGAACATTTTTTGTATTCTGCCGCGTGGATATATATGAATTTATTATACAATATTTTTTATCATTACACAAGGTAAATTCCCACGTCCATCACCAGTGTGCCAAGCACAAGACCTGCCGTTGTGAAGCCGTTTTTTCCGTATGAGAAACCCTCGCCCAAAAGCTCGCTGAACGACACATACAGCATAATGCCCGCGATGCTTGCCACAAGGCCGTTTAAAAACAGCGGTGTGATAAAACGCGCAAAAAACGCAAAGGCCAAAAGTGCGCCCGCCGGCTCGGCAAGGCCGGACAGCAGCGCATACAAAACACCGCGCGCACGGCTGTTTGTGGCATAGTACACCGGCACGGCAATGGCAATGCCCTCCGGAATATTGTGCAGCGCAATCGCAAGCGCAAGCGTCACACCCATCTGCGGGTTTGCATAGCCTGTAAACAGCGTCAGCACACCCTCAGGCAAATTGTGCAGCACAATCGCGGCTGTGGTAATCATCGCGGAGCGCAGCGCCGTGCGACGAATGGCAGAATCACCCGCCGTTTTGACCGCACTTTCAACTTCGTCCGGCACACAGCGGCCAAGCAAAAACGCAATCACCATGCCAAGCAGACAAAGACTTGCCGAGCAAAGTGCACCCGTCACGTGCGGCATGGTTTCGCCATATGTCGCCACCGTGTGCGGCAGCATATCAGACAGCGACACGGTAATCATCACACCAGCGGCAAATCCAAGCGAAAACGCCATCATGCGTGCGCCCGGCCGACGACAAAAAAACACCACCAATCCGCCAATTCCGGTTGAAAGTCCGGCCAAAGTTGTGGCCATCAGCGCAAACAGCATTTCACAGTCTCCCTTTTTATAATACATTCTTAAATCCATATGCGGTTTGCGTCCGAATCGTGACTTTTTTATAAACAATTGTGCATTCTATTTGCTTTTATTTTCCGACGTATTATACTATACTTATATCATTATCGCGAAAACTTAAAAACAGGAGGCACGCCATGGCCGCTTTTGTACAATTTGAAGATGTTTGCAAATTTTATCAGATGGGTGAAATGCGCATTGCCGCGGCAGATCATATCAGCTTTGGCATTGGCGAGGGTGAATTTTGCATCATTGTCGGGCCGTCCGGCGCGGGCAAAACCACCGTGCTGAATATGCTTGGCGGCATGGATACCTGCGATGAGGGGCGCATTTTTCTGAACGGACAGGAAATCAGCAATTATTCGCAAAAACAATTGACCGAATATCGCCGCTATGAAGTGGGTTTTGTGTTTCAATTTTATAATCTGGTGCAAAACTTAACGGCGCTTGAAAATGTTGAGCTTGCGAGCGAAATTTGCAAAAATCCGCTGCCGGCCGACGAAACTTTACAGCAGGTTGGGCTGTCGCACCGCATGGACAACTTTCCGTCGCAGCTCTCGGGCGGCGAACAGCAACGCGTGGCCATTGCGCGTGCCCTCGCCAAAAATCCAAAGATTTTACTGTGTGACGAGCCGACGGGTGCCCTTGACTATAAAACCGGCAAACAGGTGCTGAAACTCTTGCAAGACACTTGCCGCAACACCGGCCGCACCGTCATTGTCATCACGCACAACAACGCGTTAACCGCGATGGCCGACCGTGTGATTCACGTCAAAAACGGCGTGGTATCCAGCGTGGAAACGAACGCACATCCGACACCTGTGGAACAAATTGAATGGTAAATCATCTATTTTATAGCAACTTGACTTATGATTGTCCTTGTACACAACCTTTTGTCAAGTTGAATACAGCAAAGACGAGGGTTTAGTAGGACAATCAAAAGTAAAATTGCTGTAGCAAACAGCAGAAAGGTGCGCTGATTTTTTTGAAAAAAACATATCGCAAAAACATCTGGCGCACGATTTGGAAATCGATGAGCCGATTTGGTGCCATTTTCGCCATTGTTGCGCTGGGCGTCGGCTTTTTAGCCGGCCTGCTTGCCACCACACCGGATATGCGTTATTCGGGCGACCGCTACTTTGACGACACCAATTTATTTGATATGCGCGTGACGGGCACGCTTGGCATCACCGACGATGATGTGGACGCGCTGCGTGCGCTGTCGTGCGTCAAAGAAGTGATGCCGGCATATTCTGCCGACATGCTTGTGAAAACGTCGCACGGCGACACCGTTGTCACACGCATCCACAGCCTGCCTTTGCGCGAAACCGGCTTGCTTGACCCCAAAGATTACCTCAACCGCGTGGATTTGCTTGAGGGGCGCTATCCGCTCAATCCGGACGAATGCGTCATTGAGCGCGGCAGCGCCTTTTCCGGCGGAGGATTGCAGGTGGGCGACACCTTGCACATCTCGCCGGACAATGAGGACGTTGACGACAAATTTGCGCAGCGCGATTATAAAATTGTCGGCATTGTCAAAAGCAGCTACTATTTTTCGTTCGAGCGTGAGCCGGCTTCCGTCGGCAACGGCACGATGGCGCTTGTGATGTACGTCGGCACTGAGGCGTTTTCGATGGACGTTTACACAGACGCGTTCATCTCCCTTGATGGGGCGCTAGAGCTCAATTCGCTCAGCGATGAATACACCGATTTGGCAGACAGCGCCACCACGCAAATTGAAGGCATCAGCGATTTGCGCTGTGAAAAACGTCTTGCGGAGATTCGGGAAGAAGCGCAAACCGAAATTGACGATGCCAATGTAAAATATGAAGATGCCAAGGCTGAGGCCACACAAAAATTGGCAGATGCCGCACAAAAATTGCTCGATGGCAAAACCGAAGTGGCCGACGGCGAAGCCGAATTGACCGACGCACAGAAAAAAATTGCAGACGGCGAACACACGCTTGCCAAAGAGCGCGCCGATTTGCCGAATACCCTGCTCAAGGCACAGAAGCAGCTTGAAGCCGGACAGGGCGTCATTGATGTTTCAAAGGCACAGCTTTCAGACGGGCAGGCAGAATATGAAAAGCAAAAACAAACCTATGATGCCGGTATGGCACAGCTTGAAGCCGGCAAAGCGGGTGTTGCGCAGTTAGAACCGCTTGTGGCGCAGGGCGAGGCCATGCTGCCGCAATTGACAGCACAACTTGCAGAGGTGCAAGGGTATTACGATCAGGCCAATGCCGCCTACACTGCCGCCGCCGAAGCCGCACATCTCAAGGATTTGCAAGCGGCGTACGACGCGGCCGAAAAAGCGATTCAAGATGCCGTGGCCGCCGGAAATTATGACGATGAACAGGCATGGGCGCTCGTTGACCCTGCCGCGCCCATGATGCAGGCACAGCGTGACGGTGCAAAGCAGATGCTTGATGCCGTTGTGAAACAGCTTGAGCCGGCTAAGACACCGCTCGACACCTTGACCGTGCAGCTCGCACAAGTGCGCGAGGGCTATGAGCAGGCCGCCATGCTTGCGGGCAAACGCGCAGAACTTGAAGCTGCCAAAGCGCAGATTGCCGCCAGTGAACCACAACTTGCCGCTGCCGCACCACAACTTGCCGCTGCCGCCGCAAAGCTTGAGAGTGCCCGCATGCAGATTGTGGCCGGCGAAGCACAGCTTGCCGAGGGCGCCGCTGCTTTGCGCAAAGCGCCGGCAGAAGCCGAAAAAGAATTTGCAAAAGCCGAAAAAACGCTGCGCGACGCACGCAACAGCTACAATGAGGGCATTATCACATTGGCCGACGCACGCAAAAAATTGTCGGACGGCCAAACCGAATATGACGATGCCAAAACAAAAGCAGACAAAGAACTTGCGGATGCCGCCGCAGAGCTTGCCGACGCACAGAAAAAAGTCGACGATCTTGAACTGCCCGAATGGTATGTGCTTGACCGCGAGAGCAATGCAAGTTTCTCGTCCTTCCTCTCCAACACACAAAAAGTGGAAGCGATTGCGAAAGTATTTCCGATTTTCTTCTTCCTTGTGGCGGCGCTGGTTGCGCTGACCACCATGACCCGCATGGTGGAGGAAGAGCGACTGCAAATCGGCACCATGAAAGCGCTTGGCTACAAAAAAAGCGCCATCATGGCAAAATATATCTTTTACGCCATGGCAGCGTCGGTGCTCGGCTGCATTTTCGGTCTCGCCGTCGGGTTTAATCTGTTCCCCACCGTAATTTGGAACGCCTACACCATGATGTACACGCTGCCGAAACTTTACTGCCAATTCAACGTGCCCTATGCAATCTTCTCCTCTGCGGCGGCCATTCTCTGCACGCTTGCGGCAACGCTGAACGCCTGCAACGCAACCTTGGCCGAATGTCCCGCACAGCTGATGCTGCCGCGCGCACCAAAAGCCGGCAAACGCATTTTGCTCGAGCGCATCACACCCATTTGGAAGCGCATGAAGTTCACCCACAAAGTGACCGCGCGCAATTTATTCCGCTATAAAAAACGCTTTTTCATGACGGTTGTCGGCATTGCCGGCTGCACCGCGCTGCTTGTCACCGGCTTTGGTCTGCACGATTCCATCAGCGACATCGTCAACAAGCAATTTGGCAAGGTGTTCACGTACGACCTCATTGTCGCACTGAAAGACGCCGAAAATTTACAGGATGACGACTTGCAGAAGCTTTTGAACGACAAGACTTTAGTAGACGATTTCATGCCGGCACACCAAGAAAAAAGCACCAATACCTACGACGGAAACTCCTTTGCAACCTATCTCTTTGTGCCGCAGAACAACGCGCGTTTGGCCGATTTTGTGTCACTGCAAAAGCGCGTGGGCGGCGAGGAAGTTCCCTTCACGGCAGACGGTGTTGTCATCACCGAAAAAATGTCAGAACGCACCGGCTACGGCATTGGTGACTCCATCGTGCTTGAAAACAACGACCACCAAAAAGCAACATTTCCGATTGCGGGCGTGGCGGAAAACTATGTGGAAAACTACGTTTATATGAGCGCCGATTTGTACCAAGCGGGCTACGGCAAAGCGCCGGATTTCTCTATGATTGTTGCGCGCACACACGATGCCACCAAAGAAGGGCGTGATTTGCTCAGCACCGCGCTGCTCAAAATCGACAACATTGCCGCCGTTAATTTCACGGCGGACATCAAAGAATCTTTCTCCAATATGATGCAAAAAATCGACACCATTGTACTTGTGCTGATTATATCCGCCGGCTTGCTTGCGTTTGTGGTGCTGTATAACCTCACGAATATCAACATCACCGAGCGCGTGAAAGAGATTGCCACCATCAAGGTGCTCGGCTTCTACGACAAAGAAGTGAGCGCCTATGTATACCGAGAATCCATCGTACTATCGATTATCGGCACGCTGTGTGGGCTTGTGCTCGGCGTATTTTTACACATGTTTGTCATCTATAATATCGAGGTGGACGCCGTGATGTTCGGGCGCACCATTCAGCCGCTCAGTTATGTAATTTCAGCGATTTTAACCCTTGTGTTCTCGATGCTTGTCAATCTTGTGATGAAGCGCAAACTGCGCAAAATCAGCATGGTGGAAAGCATGAAAGCGCCGGAATAATGAATAAAAAAGGGCTGTTGCAGATATCTGCAACAGCCCTTTTTTTCTATTCTTTTTTTCTATTCTATTGTAATCAATTCGTAATTTTGCGTACCAATGCCGATTTTTTCGGCATGTGCAGTGCAGTCGCGCCAGTTCGTTTCCGGCATGGAATTGCAAAAATGGTCGTGATGATCGCAGGTATTTTCCTGCATTTGGTCAGCAAGATAGCTACCCTGCAAAACCGGCATCGCGTTGCACGCTTCGGCACAGGCGACGTCCAGTGCCACCGGATCAAAACTCGCAAACATGCCAACATCCGGAATGATGGCGGCATCGTTTTCGGGATGGCAGTCGCAGTACGGCGAAACCTGATTGACAATGTTGATATAAAACGCCGGCCGGCCGTCTACCACGGCTTTTGCATACTCGGCAATGCGGCCGTTCAACTCCTCAAATGTGTTGTCATTGGGGTTTGAAATGGCGTCAAAATTACACATGCCGATACAGCGCCCACAGCCGACACAGTGGTCTAAATCAATTTTTGCAATGCGATTTTCATACACAATGCCGTTGTTTGCACATATTTTGGCACACTGTCCGCAGCCGCGACACTTTTCGGGATTCACTTCCGGCTTGCCGCCGCAGTGCATTTCCATTTTGCCCGCACGGCTGCCGCAACCCATACCGATATTCTTCAGCGCGCCGCCGAAGCCGGTGGATTCATGTCCTTTAAAGTGCGACAACGCAATAAAAACATCCGCATCCATGATGGCGCGCCCAATTTTCGCCGTTTTGCAGTATTCGCCGCCGCACACCGGCACTTCCACATCGTCCGTGCCTTTGAGACCATCGGCAATCAGCACTTGGCAGCCAGTAGAAAAAGGCGAAAATCCGTTTTCGTATGCCGCATCAATGTGTTCAAGCGCGTTTTTGCGTCGGCCGACATACAGCGTGCTGCAGTCGGTCAAAAACGGCAGACCGCCGAGACTTTTCACCACATCCACGATGGTTTTCGCGAAATTCGGACGTAAAAACGAAAGATTGCCCGGCTCGCCAAAATGGATTTTAATGGCGGCAAATTTTTTGTCAAAATCAATATCGCCAATCCCAGCCGTGCGCACCAATTTTTCCAATTTTTGCTGTAAGTTGATACCGGATTTACACCGCATATCTGTAAAAAATACTTTTGATGACTGCATAAAAACCTCCCATAACGCACATCTTTATAAAATAAATTGTAAAATCTGTTTCTATTATAAGGTATGCACGGTAAATGTGCAAGGGCGCATGAATGTCTTTTTTATGTCTGATTTGTAAATTTAGTTTGAAGTTCAAAATACTTGTTGACATTTTGCGCTTTGACGGGTATAATCAAACTTGTTTGAAGTTCAAAGTAAATGTAAGGAGTATGGTATGACCGCGCAGGAAGCACAGCTCAACATCTTTTTGGTAGATGTATTCAATGATATTTTGCGGCTTGAGGATGCAAGTGTGCGCAAAAGTTGTAAAAATCTTTCGGTTTCAGAGTTGCATGTTCTGTCGGCAGCGGCGGCCTGTGCCGCAAACGGCAATGCCGGCATGGCCGAAATTGCCGCACAGCTTGGTGTCACGGCCAGCACGTTGACCGCTTCGGTGAAAACGCTGGAGCACAAAGGATATTTATTGCGTACACGCGACGGAAAAGACAAACGCCGCGTCAGCGTGACGCTCACCGATTTGGCGCAGCCGGTGCTCGCGTGCCACAATGCGTTTCACGAAAAAATGGTGGCGCAGGTGACACAACATCTCGACGACGCGCAGCTTGCCACCTTTGGCACGGCGCTCACCATTTTACACACTCATTTTAAAACAATGTAATCAGTCATTAAGGAGAACAATCATGATTCGTATTTTAACCGATTCCACCGCCGATATTTCTGTTGTCGAGGCAAAAGAGCTTGGCGTTTCTGTGGTGCCGCTGCAAGTCAATTTTGGCGATGAACATTTTCAAGACGGTATTGATTTGTCGATGGAACGCTTTTATGATATGCTCGCGGTCGCTGAAAAATTGCCGACCACAAGCCAGCCCAGTCCCGATTTATTTTTGGCGCATTTTAACGAGGCAAAAGCCGCCGGCGACACGCTCATCTGCATTTTGCTGTCTGCCGCGCTTTCCGGCACCTGCCAAAGCGCCGAAATCGCCAAAGCAGAGGCGGAATATGACAATATTTATATCATTGACAGCAAAAGCGCGTCGCTTGGGCTTGATTTGATGATTCGCCGTGCACTGCATGACGTCCAAACCGGTATGAACGCCGCCGAAATCGTCATCGATTTGGAAGCTGCGCGGGAAGATTTACGTCTTTATGCCGTGCCGGATACGCTGAAATATTTGCAAAAAGGTGGCCGATTGTCCGCCGCAACGGCCTTTGCGGG
>JAVXRV010000033.1:0-17621 GCA_036643515.1 Ruthenibacterium sp. | reverse complement strand
CACGGATCCGCAAAACGGGTCGATTCGCGCCTATGATTTGGCAAGCGACACAGATGAGATGTTCACGGACATTTTTACAAAGCACATCGAAAGCGCGCAAAACGGCATGTGTTGGGGCGGCGGGCAAATCATCGGGGACTGGATGTTTGTGCAAGGGGAGAGGACCTTTGCCGGCAATCTCAAAACAGGGGAAGTGAAAGAAATAACGCTCGAAGATTTTTGGAACGGCTATGTGCATCCCATCGCTATTTGGTGCGAAACCCCGCATGGTGTGCTTGTGACGGAGGAACACCGTCCGCGCACGATTCATAGCACAGGCAATGCGGGCGAGCCGATTTCTTTCGAGAGCGATTTCAATGTGTACGCCTTGATGGACGTAGAAGATTTGGTCAATTCTGTGCCCAATTATCGCGAAATAGAACCTGTGTCATACGCAGGCGTGCATTAAAATATAAAAAAATCCGCCCGATATGGGGCGGATTTTTTATGTGATGAATTTTATAAATCAAACAGCAGTTCGCAATAATCCGGTATCGGCCAGTCGCTTTGCGGCACTTGCATTTCAAGTGCGTCGGCGGCACAGCGCACGGCACGCATTTCGCTGTTTGCAAGCGCACGACAAGCAAGCGCACGCGCTTTTTCGCCCATTTGTGCCGAATCAATCACGTCGAGCGCACGGCGCAGCGCTTCGGTTGCGCCGACTGCCGTGTCAATGGCGACACAAAGTTTTTGCACGCTTGCCTTGGCTGCGGCACAGGCCGCACCGTTTTGCTCGGTGTAATATTCGGTTTTGGCGATGCTGCCAAGATAGGCATAGCTTGCGGGAATGATGCTGCGGCTCATCATGGCGAGCATCGTGGACGCGTCAATATGGATGTGTTTGGCATAGGTTTCGAGTGTCATTTCATAGCGCGAACGGCATTCCACTTCGGTAAAAACTTTCGTGCGCTCGAACATTTTCATGTTTTTTTCGGCAATAAACGCGTCGGCGGCGTCCACCATGGTGGGAATGTCCGCAAGGCCGCGGCTGTGCGCTTCGGCCACCCATGCCGCGCCGTAATTGTTGCCGTTGAAAATAATTTTGCTGTGTTCGCGCCAAGTGTCTGCAATAATTTCATGCACGACGGCATCGACGTCGGCCGCGCCTTCTAATTTGTCGGCAAAATCGTGGAAAACGTCTGCCACAATCGCGTTTGTCACGGCGTTGGCAAGGCCGATGCTTTGGCTTGACCCCACCATGCGAAACTCAAATTTGTTGCCGGTAAATGCAAAGGGTGACGTGCGGTTGCGGTCGGCATCGTCGAGCTTAAACATCGGCAAACTTTTGACGCCGGTGCGCAGATTGCCAAGGCTTTCTTTGTTGAGTGTGTGGCCGTCGGCCAAATCGTGCAGCGTTTGCGTCAGCGCGTTGCCGAGAAAAACGCTCACGATGGCGGGCGGTGCTTCGTTGCCGCCAAGTCGTTCCTCGTTGCCGGGGCAGGTGGCGGAAAGCCGCAGTAAATCGGCATATTGATCCACGGCCGTGAGCACGGCACACAGCGTGATGAGAAATTCGGGACAGGTGGCCGGCTCGTCGGTCGGGTCTAGCAAATTGCGGCCGGTACTGGTGACGATGCTCCAGTTATTGTGCTTGCCGCTGCCGTTGATGCCCGCAAACGGCTTTTCGTGCAGCAGACAGGCAAAACCATGACGCAGCGCTACTTTTCGCATTAGTTCCATCATAATTTGGTTGTGGTCACACGCAATATTCGCCGTGGAAAACACGCTTGCAAGCTCATATTGGCCGGGCGCGGCTTCGTTGTGCTCGGTTTTGGCGGGCACGCCGAGCAGCCACAATTCGTCGTCCAATTCACGCATAAAGGTGCGCACGCGCTCGTTGATGCTGCCATAATAATGGTCTTCCAGTTCCTGCCCTTTCGGCGGTTTTGCGCCGATTAAAGTATGGCCGGCCACTTTCAAATCAAGCCGTTTGTCGAACAATTCTTTGTCGACAAGAAAATATTCCTGCTCCGCGCCGACAGTCGGGCGCACGGACACGCTTTCATGGTCACCAAGTGCGCGCAGCACGCGCAGCGCTTGTTGATTGAGCGCTTGCATACTGCGCAAAACCGGCGTTTTTTGGTCGAGCGCTTCGCCGGTATACGAACAAAACGCGGTTGGGATATACAGTGTGGTGCCGAGCACAAAAGCCGGCGAAGTGGGGTCCCACGCGGTGTAGCCGCGCGCTTCAAACGTGGCACGCAGGCCGCCGGACGGAAAACTGGACGCGTCGCTTTCGCCTTTTGTCAGCATTTTTCCGCTGAAACGCATCACGGGTTCGCCCTCATGTGCGCCGTCAATAAAGCTGTCGTGTTTGCCGCTGCCGACACCGGTCATCGGGCTGAACCAATGGGTGTAATGCGTTGCGCCAAGTTCCATTGCCCAGTTTTTCATGGCGTCCGCCACCACATCGGCCACTTTCGGGTCCCACGGTTTGCCCTCATCGCGAATTTCGCGCAGGGACTCATATACGCCCTGCGGCAGACGCTCGCGCATCGAACGATCATCAAATAAGTGGCTGCCAAACAGCTCAATCAGTTCTTTTGCCAAAATAGTTTCCTCCCAACATGATACGACAACTTGCGTGTAAATCTTTGTACATTTTACCATGAAAACCGTGCGCACACAAGAAATAATTGCAACGAAGCCAAAATACGAATGGAAGCTGCTTTTTATGGGCAATCTCTTTAAAAAGAAGCTTCCTTATGATATAATAAAGGCAATTATGCAAATGAGGTGCAATATGACGGATAAAATTGCGGATTTTTATAAAAACTTACAGGGAAAAAAGGTGGCATTTATCGGCACAGGCGTGACGAACCAAACCTGTATTGAACTGTTTGCAAAGCACGGAGCGGTGATTACGCTGTGCGATAAAAAGCCGGAGGTTGCAGCGTTTGGCAAGCTTGCCGCGCCACTGCAAGCGCTCGGCATTGCCTTTTCACTCGGCGAACATTATTTGGACGGCCTCAAAGGGCAAGACATGGTGATGCGCACGCCCGGCTTTGAATATTTCACGCCCGAATTGCAGGCCGCGAAAGCTGCGGGCGCTGAGGTGACAAGCGAAATGGAGCTGTTTTTCACGCTCTGTCCGTGTAAAATTGTCGCCATTACCGGCTCGGACGGCAAAACGACAACGTCTACTTTGATTGCGAAAATGCTCGAAGCCGGCGGCTACACGGTGCATCTTGGCGGAAATCTTGGCCGCGCACTGCTGCCGGTGGCGGAATACATGGCAGAAAGCGACCTCGCGGTGGTGGAGCTGTCGAGTTTTCAGCTCATCAGCATGCGCCACTCGCCCGACATTGCCGTGGTGACAAACGTGTCGCCAAATCATCTCGACCATCACAAAGATATGCAAGAATATGTCGATGCAAAGCGGAATATTCTGCTATACCAAACGCCGCCCTGCAAAGCGGTGCTCGGATATGCAAACGAAATTACGCGCGGCATGAAACAAGATGTCAAAGGCACAATGCAGTGGTTTACGCGCTTTTCCACCGTGGACAACGGCGGATTTTTGCGCGAGGACGGCATGCTCTGTATGGCAGAAAACGGCACAGTGACGCCGATTCTTCATAAAAAAGACCTCGCCTTGCGCGGCGAACACAATATCGAAAACATGCTTGCCGCGTTTTGCGCCGTGTGGACATTGGTAACACCGCAAAAAATGGCAGAAGTGGCGCAAACATTTGGGGGTGTGGAGCATCGCATCGAGCCGGTGCGCAAGCTGAACGGTGTGCAGTGGTATAACGATTCCATCGCCACAAGCCCCACCCGCGTGATTGCCGGCCTGCGTGCCCTCGGACAGGAGCAAAAGCTCATTATCATCGCGGGCGGCTCTGACAAGGGCATCAGCTTTACACCGATGGTGCCCGATTTATTGGCCTATGTGAAAACCTTGATTTTGACCGGTGCAACGGCCGCGAAAATAGAAGCCGCCGTGCGTGAAAATGCCGATTTTGCGGCAAGCGGCATGCAGATTTTACACGCAAACGACATGGAAGAAGCCGTGAAACTGGCCGCACAAGCAGCGAAAAGCGGCGATATTGTGTCGCTTTCTCCGGCATGCGCCTCGTTTGACAGCTATGCGAATTTCGAGGTGCGCGGCAATCACTACAAAACCCTTGTGAATGCCTTATGATAGTACAAATTACGCCGGAACAAGTGCCATGGGCAAATGCATTGCTCGCGCAAGATGATTTTATCGGTATGCGCATCGCCTCGGCTGTGCGATGTTACGGATTTTCCTCACAGAACTGTCGTTTTTATGCGGTGGAGGACACGGCGGTGCTGATGACGCGCGGCGATGGTGCACTGTTGTGCGGCGCAGTGTGCGACGTGGAGGAACTGGAAAGCTTTTTGCATTTTGCAAAAATCCGTGCGTTGGTGGCGAATCAAACCATGCTGTATCATTGGAATCCCGCACCGCGCCTTTTGATGAAACACAGCGGTGCAACGGAGCTTTTATATAGTGCACCCATTCAAACACAGCCCGATTTGTGGGCGCTTGCACACAGTGATTTATTGGGTGATTTGCCGCCCGACGCATGGTATGCCGACGCCTGTTTGTGTGTAAATCGCGGAGAAGCGGCCATTGTCACCATCGAAACAGACGGTGCGCCGGTCGCGACGGCGGGGCTTTATGCCATCGGCGAAAAAAGCGCTTATTTGTCGGCGGTGGCGACGCAAAAAGCGTTTCGCGGTCGTGGATTTGCGACGACGCTCGTGAGTGCCTTGTGCGCCTCCGTGCCGGAACAATCCATTTATCTGCTATGTACGCCGGCACTGCGCCGCTTTTATGAACCGCTTGGCTTTACACTCGTGAAGCCGCTGTGCGAATTTCAAACATTGGAGAAATAATTGATGATAGAAGAATTTTATGCCCTTTCACCGCAATTGCTTGCGACAGATGCCAAAACACTGACGCTCTGTGCACAGCCGTTTGCGGCGCTTGAAAGCATTAAGGAATACAATCAGCTCAAAATGCTGCGCGCATTCACCGACAACCATGTGGGCGGCAATCATTTGGTCGGCACCACAGGCTATGGCATCGGCGACGACGGCCGCGCAAAATTGGAGGCTGTGTTTGCCACCTTGGTCGGCGCGGAAAAAGCGCTGTTTCGCCACAATTTCATGTCCGGCACGCACACTTTGACGGTGGCGCTGTTTGGTATGCTGCGGCCGGGTGATGTGCTGCTTTCCGCGGCCGGCACGCCGTATGACACGCTGCAAAGCGTGATTGGTCTATCGGGAAACGCGAGCGGCAGTTTGAAAAACTTCGGCATTTTGTATGACGAAGTGGCGCTGTTGCGAGATGGAAAACCAGACATCGACACGATTGCACAGCACTGTAAAACAGCGAAGATGTGTTATATTCAGCGCAGTCGCGGCTATGCGGCACGTCCGGCGCTCACGCTTTGTGAAATCAGCGACATCAGCAAAGCCGCCAAAAAAGCAAACCCCGACATCATTGTGATGGTGGACAATTGTTATGGCGAATTTACACAAAAACAAGAGCCGACACAGTGCGGCGCAGACATCATGGCGGGCAGCTTGATTAAAAATCCGGGCGGCGGCATCGCCCCGACAGGCGGGTACATTGCAGGCCGTGCCGATTTGGTCGATTTGTGTGCCGACCGGCTGACGGCACCCGGCACAGGCGATGAAATCGGCTGTACCATGGATGTTTTGCGCGCGCTTTACTTAGGACTTTACTATGCGCCGGGCGTTGTGTGCGAGGCGCTCAAAGCCAGTGTTTACACGGCCTGTCTGTTTGAACAGCTCGGCTATGCGGCCACACCGGCATATCAAGAGGAGCGCAACGACATTGTCACCAGTGTCGAAACCGGCAGCCCCGCCGGCATGGTGGCGCTGTGTGGCGGTGTACAGGCCGGCAGCCCGATTGACAGTTTTGCGTCGCCTGAGCCGTGCGAAATGCCCGGCTATGAGGACGAAGTGATTATGGCGGCCGGTTCGTTTACCATGGGCAGCACGATTGAACTGTCTGCCGATGGGCCGCTGCGTCCGCCGTATACGGTCTATATGCAAGGCGCACTCAACTTTACTGCCGCGCGCGCGGGCATTTTGCTCGGCGCGGAAAATATGCTAAAAATAGCACATCAGGAGGAAATCAAATGAAAATTTTTAATACGATGACCCGTTGCAAACAAGACCTTGTGCCAATCGAGGAGGGCGTTTATCGCATTTATGTGTGCGGCCCGACCGTCTATAATTTTATTCACATCGGCAACGCGCGCCCTGTGGTGGTGTTTGATGTGCTGCGCCGCTATCTTGAATATCGCGGCAACCGCGTATTGTTTGTGTCAAATATCACGGATATTGACGATAAATTGATTCAAAAAGCCATTGCCGAGGGCACGTCCATGCAGGAGGTTGCGCGCCGGTATGAGGCGGAATATTTTAAAGATTTAGACGGCCTCGGCGTCGAGCGTGCCACGGTACACCCGCGTGCCACCGAGCATATTGACGAAATTTTGTCCATCGTCGCGGATATTTTGGAAAAGGGATACGGCTATGTTGCCAAAAACGGCGATGTGTATTTCCGCGCCAAAAAGTTTGAGGGATATGGCAAATTGTCGCATTTGGTGCTCGAAGATCTTGTGAGCGGCAACCGCGATTTAAAAAGCAGCATGGCAGAGGATTTGAAAGAAGACCCCGCCGATTTTGCCGTGTGGAAAGCCGCCAAAGAAGGCGAACCGTACTGGGAAAGTCCATACGGCAACGGCCGCCCCGGCTGGCATATTGAGTGCAGCGCCATGGCGCGCAAGCATCTCGGCAAAACCATCGACATTCATGCCGGCGGCGAAGATTTGATTTTTCCGCATCATGAAAACGAAATTGCGCAAAGCGAGTGCGCCAACGGCTGCACATTTTCCAATTATTGGATGCACAACGCATTTTTGAACATCGACAGCCATAAAATGAGCAAAAGCGCCGGCAATTTCTTCACCGTGCGCGACATCAGCGACGCTTACGGCTATGAAGTGATTCGTTATTTCATGCTCACCGGACACTATCGTAGCCCGCTCAACTACACAGCCGAATTGCTTGAAGCGTGCAAAGCGGCGCTCGAACGTTTGTATACCTGCCGCGCAAACTTGGCATTTGCCGTACAAAATGGCGGTGGGATGTCTGAAATCTTGGCGCAAAAAGCGGCGGTTGCCAAAAGCAAATTTTGCCTTGCCATGGACGACGACTTAAACACCGTGGAGGCACTGGCGGCCATTTTTGATTTTGTACGCGATATCAACACCTTGTGCGCAGACGCAAGTCCGGCGGCACTGGAGATTGCCGCGACGGTGTTTGACGAATTGACCGGCGTGCTTGGCATTGTACAGCACCGTGAAACAAGCGAAACACCGGCCGATGTTTTGGCCTTGGTGGAAGAACGCACGGCCGCGAAAGCCGCAAAAAATTGGGCGCGCGCCGATGAAATTCGCGCAGAACTTTCCGAAAAAGGTTACACGGTCGAGGACACGGCACAAGGCCCGAAAATCAGCAAAAAATAAGGCAATCTGCACGCGGTGTTTACTTTTGCGCCGTATTATATTATACTGTATGTGCGCGTATATACAATAAAACGACAGAGGATGTGGAATGATTTGAAGCGTACCGCAGTGATTATGGCGGGTGGCAAAGGCGAGCGATTCTGGCCGAAAAGCCGCACCAATATGCCAAAACAGTTTCTTTCACTGACAGGCGACGGCAAAACAATGCTGCAGCTGACCGTGGAGCGCTTGCTGCGCGTGGTGGACATGGACGATATTTTCGTCGTCACCAATAAAATTTATCGCGAAATTGTGCTAGAACAGCTTCCGCTTTTGCCCGCCGGCAACATTTTGTGCGAGCCGATGGCAAAAAATACAGCGCCCTGTGCCGCGTATGCCGCGGCTGTGATTGGCGCAAAATATGAAGATGCGGTGATGTGCATTGTGCCGTCTGACCATATCATCAAAAATCAGCATCTATTTGCCGACAACCTCAAATTTGCCGCGCGCATTGCCGAACAAGGCGAAAATCTTGTCACACTCGGCATCACGCCGATGTATGCCGAAACCGGCTACGGCTATATCAAATTTAAACAAGATTCCGGCATGGATATGCCGGGCGCTTATCAAGTAGATTGCTTTGTGGAAAAGCCCGACCTTGACACCGCGCGTCGCTATCTTGAAGATGGCACCTATTTGTGGAACAGCGGCATGTTTGTGTGGAAAGTGTCCACCATCTTGCAAAACATCAAAACCTTTTTGCCCGATTTGTATGATGGCGCCATGAAAATGAAGCAGGCGTTTGGCACAGATGCCTATGAACAGACGGTGTATGATGTATTTTCAGCCTGTTCGGGCGTTTCCATCGACTATGGCATCATGGAAAAAGCCAAAAATATCTACACCATTCCCGGCACGTTTGCGTGGGATGACGTGGGCAGTTGGCTGTCGCTGGAGCGCATCAATCCCGTGGACGGCAAAGGCAATTTTTCCAAGGGAAATGTGGTGGAAATCGGCACCGAAAACAGCATTTTCTTCTCGGAACACCGCCTCATTGCCGCCGTGGGCGTGCAAAACTTGATTGTGGTGGAAACAGACGATGTTACGCTTGTTTGCGACAAAGACAACACGCAGGACGTGAAAAAAATTGTTGAAAAATTACGTGCGCAAGGCGCGATTCAATATTTATAAAGAAATATTTTTGGAGGACTGATTCACATGAAAAAAGCACTCATTACCGGTATTACCGGCCAAGACGGCTCCTATCTGGCGGAGCTTTTACTCGAAAAAAATTATGAAGTATACGGCGTCATGCGCCGCAAGGCAAAACTCGATTATGGCAATATTGAACATCTTGTCGGCGAAAAGCATCTGCATTTGATTTATGCCGACATGACGGATATTGTGTCGCTCGTCAATGCCATGCGCACAAGCGATGCCGACGAAGTGTACAACCTTGCGGCACAAAGCTTTGTGGCCACAAGCTGGGAACAGCCGATTGCCACAGCAGACATCAACTCCATCGGCGTGACCAATATGCTCGAAGCCATTCGCATGACAAAGCCGTCTTGCCGTTTTTATCAAGCGTCCACCAGTGAAATGTTCGGCCTTGTGCAGGAAGTGCCGCAAAAAGAAACCACGCCGTTTTACCCGCGCAGCCCATACGGCGTCGCCAAATTATATGGCCACTGGATTACCAAAAACTATCGCGAAAGCTACGACATGTTCGCGTGCAGCGGCATTTTGTTCAACCATGAATCCGAGCGCCGCGGCAAAGAATTTGTCACACGCAAAATTACCGATGCCGCCGCGCGTATCGCCGCCGGCAAACAGGAATTTGTGGAGCTTGGCAATATGGATTCAAAGCGTGACTGGGGACACAGCAAAGATTATGTCAATGCCATGTGGCTGATGTTGCAACAGGATACACCCGACGATTATGTCGTTGCAACGGGAGAAACCCGCACCGTGCGCGAGTTTGTAGATGCGGCGTTCCACGCACTTGGCATGCAGCTCGAATGGCATGGCAGCGGCAAAGACGAATATGCCGTCAACAAAGCAACCGGCAAAACCGTGGTGAAAATCAATCCGCAGTTCTTCCGTCCGGCAGAGGTGGAATTGCTGCTTGGCGACCCAACCAAAGCGGAAACAAAGCTTGGCTGGAAACGCGAAATCGACTTCAACGAGCTTGTCAGCCGCATGGCGAAAGCAGACGCGGAGCGTATTTCACATGAATAATGCTGCATCTCAAAAACCGAAAAAGGCGCTGATTCTCGGCGCTGCCGGTTTTGTGGGCAGTTATCTCGCAGACCATTTGAACGAAAGCGGCGAATGGTCTGTTTGCGTTACAAAAATGCCGCATGAAACGCTGTCCATTCAAAATGTAGCGGAATACGACCTCGACATTCTGCAACCGGCGCAAATTGTCACATTGCTTGAAAATATTCGTCCGGACGTTAATTTTCACCTTGCGGCACAAAGCAGTGTGGCACTGTCGTGGAAAAATCCGGCGCTGACGGTGGATGTCAACATCAAAGGCACGCTTCATATGCTCGACGCCGTGCGCACAGCCGGGCTGACGCCGCGCATTTTGCTGATTGGCTCGGGCGAGGAATACGGCACAGTGCATCCCGATGAAATTCCGGTGCGCGAGGATACGCTGCCGCGTCCGGCAAATTTATACGCTGTGACGAAAAATACGCAGAATCAAATCGGCCGTTTATATGCCGCCGCTTACGGCATGGACATCTTGTCGACGCGCTCTTTCAACCATATCGGCCCAAACCAAACGCCCACCTTTGTGGTGGCGGATTTTTGCAAACAGGTGGCCGAAATGGAGGCACATCAGCGCGAAGCCGTGATTCGAGTTGGAAATTTATCGGCAAAACGTGATTTTACAGACGTGCGTGACGTCGTGCGCGCCTATGAAATGCTTGCAAAATATGGCAAGATGGGCGAAACATACAATGTCGGCCGTGGAATTTCCACCGCCATAGAAGAAATTTTACACGAAATTCTCGCGCTCTCGTGCGTGAAAATTGCAGTGGAAGTAGATGCCGCAAAGCTGCGTCCGGTGGACGTGCCGGAAATTCGCGCAGATGTCACAAAAATTAAAACGGCCACAGGCTGGCAGGCGGAAATTCCATTGCACCAAACGCTGTGCGAAACGCTCGATTATTGGCGCCGCCACACAACAAAAGGAGTATAGCTCATGCAATCAACCATCATCACCGTGGCAACCATCGCGGAACTGCCACAGGCACTTTGTACGCTCGCTGCCGTGCAAAAACAGTTTGCACAGGGTGAGTGCACGCTTTGCGTGCTCGATGCAGAAGTGGGAGATGCACTGCCGCAAGAAATTGATGCGCGCATTGTGCTGGCGCAAAGTTTATTTCAAACCGAGTTTGCAAATGAGGCGTTTTTCTTTCCGTTGGAAGAATTTCGCGTGCGTTGCGGGCTGATTTTGGCGATGCACTGTGCTCAAAAAGGTGGCGATGTGATATTGATTCATCCGCAAGCGGTTTTTTCGGGCGGGCGCTTTTTGGCACCGGACGTCAACGAAATCGCCGGTGTAAGCCTTGAACAACACGTGGCAGAGCCGTCTGTTGTGTTTACGCTTGAAAAAGAAAAAGTGATGGCGTCACATTTTCTGGCATTTGGCGCAGGCAGCAGCACGCTTAAATTTTTGACATGGTGCTGTAAAAAATTTACATGGCTGCGCGAGTGCGGCATGCCCGCGCAGGGCACGGTGCTTTTGCAGCGTGGCGTGGCTGCGATTTATCGCGATTTTGTGCATAATTTTATGTTGTATGCGCCGCATTTCGGCTGCACCTTAACGCCGCTTGCGCCGCCGGTGCTGCACTGCACCATGGCATATACGCCGGAACCTTATCGATTTGCGTGCTTTGAAAACGGCATGCCGCTGTTTGATTTGTTGCGTGATTGCTATGGCGTGTCTTATCGCTTGCGCGAAAAATGCGCGGGCGAACCGTTTGCGCACGCATCTTATTTTATGGGCGACAGCGCCCTCACAGGCGACACGCACGATGTGCCGGTGCCATATGCTTTATGGGCGATTTACAGCCAGCGCCCCGATTTGCAAAAGCAAATGCCCGCGCCGTTTGGCGCTGACAGAGAGGCACTGATACAGTGGTTTTTGGATTATGGTGTGGCAGAAGTTGGCCTGCGCACCTGTGATGTTGAGTTACTGAGAGGTAAGCTTGTCGCATATCAGCAGCACAATGCCGAACAGGACGTGTTACAGCACAGCCTGCCGTATCGCATGAAGCACAAAGCCATGCGCACCATGGGACAGGATAAACCCGAAATAGCGCCGGTTTATCCGGCCGGCATCAATTTGTGCGGCTTTATTCAGGGCGATTTCGGCCTGGGCGAGGCGGCGCGCCTGCTTGCAGAAACCTTGCAGGTAAGCGGTGTGCCGTTCACAATTATTGATTATCACGGCGCCAAAGAGCATACTTATCAAAACCATACTTGGGATGAAAAAATCACCAATGAGTTTTTATACAACACCAATCTCATTGTGGTAAACGCCGACGGTTTGGCCGATTTTGTGCAGAATGTTGCACCGGAAGTGCTGCAAAATCGTTATAACATCGGCTTTTGGTATTGGGAATTGCCCGAATTTCCGCCCGCATGGACGAGTGCGCTACAGTTTGTGGACGAAGTTTGGACGGCGAGCGATTTCACCACGGAATCCGTGCGTGCCATTACGCAAAAGCCGGTGAGAACCATGCCGTGTTGCATCACGCAAACGGCGGAAGTCGGCCTCAGACGTGCCGATTTCGGCTTGCCGGACGATGTTTTTGTCTTTTTGATGATGTACGATGTGCGCAGCTTTTCCGCGCGGAAAAATCCGCAGGGCGCGGTGGATGCATTCTTAAAAGCGTTTGAAAACAACCAAAAAGTGCATCTGCTCATCAAAGCAAATGCGCCGCCCGATTGGGACGGCGATGATGCGTTGCTCGCAAGCCTTGCGCCGCATCGAAATATTCACGTCTTGGTAGAAACCTGTTCAAAAGAACGATTGAACGCGCTGATTTGCCTGTGCGACGCGTTTGTTTCGCTGCACCGCAGCGAAGGGTTTGGCCTTGGGCCGGCCGAGGCAATGTACTGGGGAAAACCGGCCATTCTCACCGATTGGAGCGGCAATAAAATATATATGCGCGAGGACAATTGTTGCCCAGTTTCTTATGAGATTGTTGAAGTGGATAAAGATTATGGCCCGTACAAAAAAGGCTGCCATTGGGCAGAACCGAATTTAGACGATGCAGCGGAAAAAATGCGCCGAATTGTCGAGGATGAAGAATATTACAATCAAATTTCCAAAAACGGAAAAAGCACCATTCGCATGGACTTTTCGCCCTATGCCATCGGCAAACAGTTGCTTGACCGTTTGGCGGAACTTGGGCGGATTGAAGGAGAGGAATAATTGATGAATGCTGCACAGCGCTATCAAACATGGACACAACACCCCGCGTTGGACGCGGCGGTGGCGGCGGAACTTGCCGCTTGCAAAGACGATGCCGCCGCCATTGACGACCGGTTTTATCGCGATTTAGAGTTTGGCACAGGCGGTTTGCGCGGTGTGCTTGGCGCGGGCAGCAACCGCATGAATGTGTACACCGTCGCCAAAGCAACGCGCGGGTTTGCCGCCTATTTAAAAGCAAATTTCACAGCGCCACGGTGTGCCGTTGCCTATGACAGCCGCCATCAATCGGATGTGTTCGCGCGTGTGACGGCGGCAGAACTTGCCGCGGCCGGTGTGCAGGTGTACCTATATCCGGCGCTGATGCCCACACCGATGCTTTCGTTTGCCGTGCGCCATTTGGCGTGCAGCGGCGGGGTTGTCATCACCGCAAGCCACAATCCCGCAAAATATAACGGCTATAAAGTGTATGGTGCCGACGGCTGCCAAATTACGCTTGAAGCGGCTGAAAAAGTGCTTGCCTGCATTCAAAAGCAACCGGATTTTGCAGAGAATACAGCGGATTTTGCACAAAATCTCGCCGCCGGAACCATTCAAATGATTGATGCAGAAACCGTGCAGGCCTATTATGACGCGGTGCTTGCCGAAAGCATTGAAAAACCGGCCGTGCCACTGCATGTGGTGTACAGCCCGCTCAACGGCGCCGGCAATGTGCCGGTGCGCCACGTGCTTGACGTGCTCGGCAACATCCGTGTGACCGTGGTGCCGCAGCAGGAAATGCCGGATGGCGATTTTACCACCTGCCCATATCCCAACCCCGAAATGGAGGAGGCCATGCGCCTTTCGGTGGCCCTGTGTCAGGAAACCGGTGCCGATTTTGCCCTTGCCACCGACCCCGATTGCGACCGTGTCGGTGTGGCAGCGCTTGATAAAAGCGGCAAAGCCGTGCTCATCAACGGCAACGAAATGGGCGTGATGCTCTTTGATTATATCTGTAAAAGCCGCCTTGCAAACGGCACAATGCCGCAAAATCCGGTGGCGGTTAAAACGATTGTCACCACCGAAATGGCCGCGCAGGTTGCCCGAAAATATGGCGTAGAACTGCGCAATGTGCTCACTGGTTTTAAATTTATCGGCGAACAGATTGGTGTGCTCGAAGCCGCCGGCCATGCCGAGCAATATATTTTTGGCTTTGAAGAAAGTTATGGCTATCTGTCGGGCGCGTATGTGCGCGATAAAGATGCCGTAGATGCAGCGATGCTGATTTGCGAGATGGCGGCACATCATAAGGCCGAGGGCAAAAATCTGCTCGAAGTTTTGGACGCGCTGTATGCGGAATACGGCTATTATAAAAATAAATTGTTATCGTTTGCCTTTGAGGGCGCTGCCGGTATGCACACAATGCAAAATTTGTTGGATGATTTGCGCGCGCAGCCGCCGGCACAATTTGCAGAGCGCAAGGTGCTGAGTGTGACGGATTATCAAAATGATGACACCGGTTTGCCCAAAAGCAATGTGCTCAGTTTTGCGCTCGAGCAGAGCTGTCAATTGCTGATACGTCCGTCGGGCACAGAACCAAAACTGAAAATTTATGTCACGGCGCAGGGCAAAACGCAAACAGATGCCGAAAAAGCCGTTGCTGCGCTTGCCGATGCATGTACCGCGCTTGTTGCGCACGAGAAAGGGTGAAAGTAATGCCGAACATCGAAATAGAAAAAATCATGGACGAAATCCGTGAACAGGCGAAAGCCAAAGGGGATACCACACTGCCGGGCTTTGATGAAACCGCGCAAGCCATCTGGGAAACAAACGGCTTCAATAAAGTGAAATATAACGAAAATATGTATGATATCAACCAAACGTGGAACGTTCAGCCGGAACTTCCCATTGGCGGGCGCGGCGGATTTGTCGGTAAAATCATCACCGTTTTCAAAAAACTTGCGCGCAAATGCATGCGCTTCTATGTGATGCCAATTGTCATCGCGCAAAACAGTTTCAACGCGCGCGTGGTGACAAACCTCAATATGCTCAGCACCTATCTTGAAGAACACACGGTGGATGAACACACCGTGCATTACAGCGATTTGCAGTATACGGTGAAAAGCGTGCTCGCAAAAGATGTGCAGGCGCTCAAGGCCGAAAATGCACAGCTCAAAGAGGAGCTTGCGGCGCTCAGTGCACGCGTGGCGTCACTCGACCATCACTAATCGGTGCAAAAAATTCCGGATGATTAAAAAGGAGCGACCCCATGCGAATTTTACAATTGATTTCCACCATCGCCTACGGTGACGCCGTCAGCAACGACGCCATCGCCATGCGGGACGTTCTGGTGCAAATGGGCTACCATACCAAAATTTATGCCGAACATGTCTGGGCACCGCTCACACGCGCGGCGGCGTTTCCCATTGCGGAATTGCCGCCTCTGCACGCGGATGATGTAGCGATTTATCACCTTTCCACCGGCACACCGCTCACGCGACAATTTGCAAATTTGCCGTGCCGCAAAGTGGTGGTTTATCATAATACAACGCCTCCGCGCTTTTTTTACAAAAATAATGCCATACTGTACGATGTGCAAAAAGAGTCGCTGCAGCAAATCAAAGCACTTGCACCGTATGTGGATTATTGTTTGGCGGATTCGGCATTTAACCGCGATGACTTGCGCGCGATGGGATATACTTGCCCGATTGACGTGTTGCCGATTTTGATTGCGTTTGCCGATTACGAGCAGGGCTTTACACCGAATGTCATACAAAAATATAGCGATACTACAACAAATATTCTCTATACAGGCCGCGTTGCTCCCAACAAAAAAGTGGAGGATATTTTGGCGGCTTTTGCGTGCTACCACAAACATTATCAAGCGAACAGCCGCCTTTTTTTGGCGGGTAGCTATGCGCCGGACGACGTATATTTTTGTCAGCTCGATGCCTATGCCAAAAAGCTTGGCATTGCGGAACATGTGGTGTTTACAGGCCATGTGCCGTTCCGCGATATTTTGACGTATTATCACATGGCCGACGTGTATCTTTGCATGAGCGAGCATGAGGGTTTTTGCGTGCCGCTTGTGGAAGCGATGTATTTTGAAGTGCCCATCATTGCCTACGCAAGCTGTGCTGTGCCGGGCACGCTCGGCGGCAGCGGTGTTTTGATGCAAACGAAAGAACCGATGCTCGTGGCCGGCATGATTCACAAGCTGATGCAGGATGTATCATTGCGAGAAAATATCGTAAAATCGCAGAATAATCGTCTCAAAGATTTTTCGTACCAAACGGTAAAAACACAGTTTGAAACGTATCTCAACACGTTTTTGGAGGGCAAAAAATGAAAAAAATTGCCTTTGTGGCGCCTTGGTACAGCGAGGTTTTTTCGGGCGGTGCCGAGATGGCGATGCATGCCATCATCAGCCAGTGCACCGCGCGCGGCGCTGAAATTGAAGTGCTCACCACCTGTGTGGAAAGCTTCACCGCCGACTGGAGCGTCAACGCAATGCCGGCCGGCGAAAGCCGCATGGCAGGCATTCTGGTGCGTCGTTTTCCCGTGTATCAGCGCGATGCGGATGCGTTTTCCAACGTCAACGCAAAATTGATGGCAGGCAAAAAAGTGTCGCGTGCCGACGAATGCGTGTTTTTGTCTGAGATGATTAACAGCGATGCCTTGTGCGATTTTATCGCGGCACATCGCACAGAATATGGCCTTTTTGTTTTCATTCCGTACATGTTCGGCGTCAATTATTTTGGCATCAAAGCCGCCGGCGACAGAGCTTTTTTGATTCCATGTTTGCACGACGAAAGCTATGCCTATTTTGACTGCTTCAAAACGCGCTTTAATGAACTTTCCGGCATGGCGTTTTTGGCAAAACCCGAAAGTGAACTTGCACAGCGGCTGTATGGGCTTGCCAACGTGCCGACAAAAGTGCTCGGCCTTGGCCTTGATATGGCTTTTACAAGCGATGCAGCGCGTTTTCGCGCAAAATTTCAATTGGATGCACCGTTTATTTTATATGCGGGCCGCAAAGACAAAGGCAAAAATGTGCATATTTTGCTTGCGGATTTCGCACGCTATAAAAGTGAAACAGAAACGAATTTGAAACTCGTGTTGCTCGGCGGCGGGCAGTTGCCTGTGCCGGAATCGGTGCGCGATGACGTGATTGACCTTGGTTTTGTGGATGCGCAGGATAAATACGATGCCTATGCGGCGGCCGAATTTTTGTGTCAGCCCTCGGCCAATGAAAGTTTTTCCATCGTCATCATGGAAAGTTGGCTGTGCGGCCGGCCGATTTTGGTGAATGGCGATTGTGCCGTCACCACCAGCTTTGCAAAGGAGAGCAACGGCGGCCTTTATTATCACAATTACGAAGAATTTGCCGGTGCAGTGCGCTATTTGACACAGCATACCGATGTGGCCACCGAGATGGGACAAATGGGAAACGCTTATGTGCGCACGCATTTCAACTGGGATACTGTGGCGGAAAATTATCTTGAATTTTTTAGACAGGTAGGGAAATCATGCGATTGAAAATAGCAGTCATCAATCAGCGCTATGGTCTGGAAGTGAATGGCGGGTCTGAACTTTATTCGCGTCAAATCGCTGAAAAACTGGCCGAAAATTATGACGTGGAT
>JAVXRV010000032.1:244-17664 GCA_036643515.1 Ruthenibacterium sp. | reverse complement strand
TCTGTGACGACTCTGTTGTCGGCCCGCAAAACGTAAAAGCCACCAACGTGTTCCCTGTGCGCTCGAGCTTCGGCGATTTGTATGCCGGCGACGCACGCAAAGCATTCTACAATGCTCAGGTCAAATACTTTGGCACCTACTACAACACCATCAACGGTTTTGCCTCGATGCGTCCGGCGTGGTTCTCGAACCTGCAGGCAGCGCTTGCCGGCGATAAAACCGCACAGGTTGCCATGGACGACTTTGTAAAAGAAGCAAACCAAGCCATTGCAGATGCCTAATTTCTTTTTTCTTCCATAAATTGTAGCCCGAATATTTTCCAAAAAGGGCCGCCTGCCGAAATCGGCGGCGGCTCTTTTCTATTTTTTGCAGACGCTTTATTTTTCGAAATTTGTTTACAAATTAAACCAATGGAGTGATACATATGGAACCCAAAACCAAAAGAAAGGGTTTACGCAACTGGTACGAAACATGGCCGATTCGCACGCGGGAAACTTTCGTTTCGTACTTGTTTTTATTGCCCGCGCTAGCTTTTTTTCTAATTTTTGTCATCTACCCCGTTTTTCGGGGAATCTATACAAGTTTTTTCAACTACACCATGAAAAAGTTCGAGTTTGTCGGCTTTGACAACTACGTGCGCATGTTTGGCGACGACCATTTTATGAAGTCGCTTGTCAACACCGTGATGCTCGTGGTAGGCGTTGTGCCACTGATTGTGATATTCAGCCTTTTTGTTTCCATGGTGATTTATGAGAAAAACGCTTTTGTCCGCTCGATGTTTCGCGGCATTTTCTATCTGCCTGTCGTCACCGGCACGGTGGCCATTGTGGTGGTATGGAAATGGATTTTCGACCCCATCAGCGGCATTCTCAACTATGTGCTCATGCAAATGGGCGCGATTGAAACCGAAATTCAGTGGCTTGGCGACAAGCGGTTCGCGCTGTGGGCGATTATCATTGTGTTGCTGACAACAAGTGTCGGGCAGCCGATTATCCTCTATGTGGCGGCGCTTGGCAATGTGGATCAAAGCCATATTGAAGCGGCACGCATCGACGGCGCCACCGAGTGGCAGGTATTTCGCCACATCAAATGGCCCGGCATCATGCCCACCACGCTGTATGTGGTTGTCATCACCACCATCAACTCGTTCCAATGCTTCAGCCTGATTCAGTTGCTCACTTCGGGCGGGCCGAACTACAACACCAGTACCATCATGTACCTTGTGTACGAAACCGCGTTTAAACAATATAAATTCGGTTACGCAAATGCCATGGGTGTGGTGCTTGCCATTGTCATCGGTCTGTTCAGCATCATTCAGTTTAAATGTTTTGGCAACGACGTAGAATATTAGAAAGGAGAACCTCATGAAAAGAAAAGCTGGCATTTTTGACTATGTTTCGATGTTTCTCCTGGGGCTTCTTACCATCGTATTCGTATTTCCGTTTTACTGGGTCGTCACCGGCAGTTTCAAAGACCAAAAGGTCACCATACAAATTCCGCCGGAATGGTTCCCCAAAAACCCGACATTTGACAACTACATTGCGCTGTTTAAAAATCCGGCGCTGCAATGGTTTTTCAACAGTGTGTTCATCGCGCTGATGACCATGATTCTTGTGTGCATCGTGTCCACAATGGCAGGCTATGTCCTCGCCAAAAAACGCTTTTATGGCGGCAAATTTCTCTTCGCCATGTTCGTGGCTGCCATGGCGCTGCCAAAACAGGTGGTGCTTGTGCCGCTCGTGCAGCAGGCAAGCCAAATGGGGTTGCATAACAATTTATGGGCGGTAATTCTACCGGCTATCGGCTGGCCGTTCGGCGTATTTTTGATGAAACAGTTCAGCGAAACCATTCCGAGCGAATTACTCGAAGCTGCCAAAATCGACGGCTGCAGCGAATTTATTACGTTTACGCGCATTGTTATTCCGATGGTAAAACCGGGTATTGCCGCGCTTGCGATTTTTAAATTCATTGAAGCTTGGAACGACTATTTTCTGCAATTGATTATGCTTTCAAGCCGTTCTAATTTGACACTGCAAATCGGTATTGCCACAATGCAGGCCGAATTTGCCACAAACTATGGCGTTTTGATGGCGGGCGCAACATTCTCTGCCATCCCGATTGTCACGGTGTTTGTTCTGTTTCAGAAATCGTTTACGCAGGGCATTACCATGGGCGCGGTAAAAGGATAACGGAAGGAGAATATTTGATGAAAGATAGTACGAAATACCAGGGGGTTATCCCTGCTTTCTATGCTTGCTATGATGCAGGCGGCGCCATCAGCGCCACGCGCACACGCGCTTTCACACAGTATTTGATAGACAAAGGCGTCAAAGGCGTTTACGTTTGCGGCTCGTCCGGCGAGTGCATTTATCAGAGCAAAGAAGAACGCAAAACGACACTGGAAAACGTCATGGCAGTTGCCAAAGGCAAACTTACGGTCATTGCACACGTCGCCTGCAACAATACCGCCGACAGCATGGAGCTTGCCGCACACGCCGAAAGTCTCGGTGTCGATGCGATTGCCGCCATTCCGCCGATTTATTTTCACCTGCCGGAATATGCCATTGCAAAATATTGGAACGATATTTCAAGCGCCGCACCGAACACCGATTTTATCATCTACAACATTCCGCAGCTTGCGGGCGTGGCGCTCACCATGCCACTGCTCACTGAAATGCTCAAAAATCCGCGTGTTATCGGCGTGAAAAACTCGTCGATGCCTGTGCAGGATATTCAGATGTTCAAAGACGCCGCGGGCGCGGGACATGTGGTGTTCAACGGACCGGACGAACAGCTTGTCAGCGGTCTTGTGATGGGTGCGGACGGCGGCATCGGCGGCACCTACGCCGTCATGCCGGAACTCTATCTCGCGATTTTTGCGCTCGTACAAAAAGGCGAAATTGCCAAAGCGCGTGAAATTCAATATGCGGCCGACCGCATCATCTACGCAATGTGTGCCTGCCACGGAAATTTGTATGCAGTCATGAAAGAAATCATCAAACAACGCGACGGCATTGACATCGGCAGTGTGCGCGCACCGCTTGCACCACTGTGTGCAGAAGATGCCGCACAGATTACGCTTTGCCGCACGATGATTGACAAGGCGATTGCACAGTACAACGCATAAGCAAAAACAACTTATCTGCGCTCTTTTTTGAAAGGGCGCAGATTGTTTTGCACAAAGATGTCAAACGTGATAAAATAGAAAATAAAAAGGATTTTTAACATGGAAAAACGACATATTCTCTGCTATGGTGACTCCAATACACATGGGTATTCCGCCGAGACCGGCGGGCGTTTCGACGATGACACGCGTTGGACACGCGTGTTGCAAAAAGAACTTGGCAACGATATTTTAGTGTTTGAAGAAGGACTCAGCGGTCGCACCACCGTGTTTTCTGACCCGCTCAACGAACATATGAGCGGCCTTGCCGATCTTGCGATGATAATGACTTCGCATGAACCGCTCGATTTGCTCATCATCATGCTCGGCACCAACGACACCAAAGAACGTTTTTCCGCAACGCCGCAAAACATTGCAAACGGTGTTGACTGCCTCATCAAAAAGGCAAAACAAACACCGGCATGGCGCAACGACGCGGTCATTTTAATCGTTGCACCGATTATCATTGACCCGCGTATGTATGCCTGCCCATACATTAACGGTGAAATGGGTAGCGGCAGCGCCGAAAAATCGAACGCCATCATTCCCTTGATACAGGCGACGGCAGAAACAAACGGCGTGTTTTTCATGGACTGCAATGCGTGCGTCACGCCAAACACCATCGACTTTATGCACTTTGATGCACCATCTCATGCCAAATTCGGCATGGCTGCGACAGAAAAAGTGCGTGAAATTTTGCATCTCATATAAAACAAAGGAGAATCAGTATGGACAAAACGAAATTATTGCAAACACAAAGCTGGGTGAAAGAAGAATTGACGCGCAGCATCAATTTTTGGCTCACACATGGCATGGACGCGGAGCACGGCGGCATTTACACCTGCCTTGACCGCGAGGGCAACATTTATTCCACCGACAAAAGCGTGTGGATGCAAGGGCGTGCCGGTTGGATGTTTGCCTTTTTATGTAAAAACTACGGTGTGAAGCAAGAATGGCTTGACGCGTCAAAATCCTGCCTTGATTTCATGGAAAAATACTGCATCAACCGCGACGCGGGCGACCGCATGTATTTTCAGGTCACGGGCGACGGCAAACCTCTGCGTCAGCGCCGCTACTGTTTTTCGGAGGGCTTTTACGCCATCGCCAACGCCGAATATTACGGTGTGACGGGCGACGCGGAATGCCTTGCACGCGCACGTCGCGCCTATCATTTGATTTATAATTTGAACCACGGCCTCATTGCCGACCCCACCGGCCTCGGCCCCAAGGGAATCCCCGCAACACGCAGCGGTCGTGCGCTTGCAAATCCGATGATTTTTCTCAATATCACAAGCGTTTTGCGCCGTGTTGACCCCGCAAACAGTGCGGAGTATGACCAATATTCGGCCGAATGCGCCGAAACTATCTTCAAATATCACGTCAAACCCGACATGAAATGCACACTTGAAAATGTCGGCATGAACGGCGAATTTTGGGGTGACGTCACCGACGGGCGCATTGTCAATCCCGGCCACGACATTGAATGCAGCTGGTTTTTGATGGAATATGCAAATCATTTGGGCGAGGCGGGCAAAAAACTGCACACCGATGCCGAAATGGTGTTTAACAATGCCATCAACGCCGGATGGGACAAGGAATACGGCGGCCTTTTGTACTTTATTGACTGCCTTGGCAAGCCGCCCGAAGCCTATGAGCACGACATGAAATTGTGGTGGCCGCACAATGAAATTTTGATTGCCAGCATGATGGCCTATCGCGACACGCAGGACGAAAAATATCTCGCGTGGTTTGACAAAACGCTCGACTACTGCAAAAAAGTATTCAGCGACCCCGCCAACGGCGAGTGGTACGGTTATCTGCGCCGCGACGGCAAACCGACCGAGCCGTCCACAAAAGGTAGCACCTTTAAAGGGCCATTCCATCTGCCACGCTCGCTCATCATGGTGGATAAAATGATTGACGAGATTTTGCAAAAAGCATAATTGCACATCAAAAAAGCTGTAACAGACAAGCGGGTCAACCGTGCTGTTACAGCTTTTTTTATTTTTTATTTGTTTTTTCTTGCTGTGATTGTTCTTCTTTATATTCATGCAGCGCGATATGCTGTGCCATACGCGTGAGCTGTTGCTGCATACGCGAAATGCGCATGGTGGTGCCAAACAGCTTGATAATCAGCACAAAAATAATAATCAAAAAAATGGCGTTAATAGGTGATTCAATGCCCGCAATCATCGCCGCTCGAATGGCAATTTGCGGAAACAGTCCAAGCAAAACAAGCATGCCGCTAAACAGCGCCCAAAAGATGGAATACTCAATTTCCATGCGACTGCGGCTGATTTGGCGCAGCATATAAAGCAGCGTGCCAAGCGCACCCACAAGCATGATGACGCGCAGTATCCCTGTCATGATTTTGCCCCCTCCTGCACTGTGGCTTTTTCGTGCACAATTTCTGCGCCGCCGCGAAACCACTGAATCAGCAAAATAGAAATGCCCATGCGCAGCATATATGTGATGCTGTGCATCGCCGTGAGATAGCTTTCGCCCGACATGCGCTCTTGCATACGCACCGATATTTCGGCAAGACGCAAACCGTGCCGCAAAAGATAGCTGATTGTATCCGGCTCGGGCGCGTGGTTCAGTTCCTGTGCAAATTCACGTATCATCGCACGATTAAACATACGCATGCCACTGGTTGGGTCCGTCACTTTTTTGCCCGTGGTGATGCGGATGGCAAAGCTGATGAGGTGACTGCCAAGCATGCGCATGGTGAATGGCTTGCGGTGATTTAAAAAGCGGCTGCCCACCACAATGTCATAGCCCTCGTTCAGTGTGTCAAGCATCGGCGCGATATATTCCGGCAGATGCTGTCCGTCGCCGTCGAGCTGAATGGCCACATCGTAGTGGTTGCGATATGCATATTTCATGCCGGTTTGAAATGCGCCGGCAAGACCCAAATTGATGGGCAGACTCACAATCCGATAGCCGCGCGCGCGGCAAATGTCGAGTGTGCGGTCGTGCCCGCCATCGTTGACAATTAAATAATCGTACTCCGGATAGGCCTCTGTAAATGCCTCCACCACAGAAACGATGCTTTTTTCTTCGTTGTATGCCGGAATAATTGCCAGCAGTTTCATTGTTTTCTCCTTGTAGGCCACAATATACAAGATACATCGTTATATTTTCGACAATATTGCATCATGAGCCGATAAACCATTAGACAGACTATTATAGCATCTTTCGCTATTTTTCTCAACTGTGAAAATATTACAGTATTATGAAACGCTTTGTCACCATCTAGATTTCATTGTCAAACTGCTCTGATTCTGGTATAATAATCGTATATGTGATTACTATACTTTATTTTTATGTGCACGCTACGCGACGCACAATTATAAAAGCTTATGAATGGAAGAATGTGCACGATGGCCAAACGACACCGAACCAAAAATGTCACATGGAAAATGTGGCTCGGATTTCCCATTATTATATTGCTGTGGGCGGCGCTCGCTTTCTCCATGTTTGAGATCCATGTTGCGCCAGCTCTTGAAAGAAGATATTACCGCGCACAGCCGGACGAAAATATGTCTGAAATTTGCGACGCCCTTTACAACGACGTGCTGCTTGAGCAGCCGTTTTCTTACGACAAAGGTATTCGCGGGTTTTCTGTTGTTTTACATGCGCGCGATAATTTTATTGAGCATGGCCGACTGGAAATGACCATTTCTGATGCCAAAACCCACAATGTGTTGCGACAAGCCTCCGCCGCACTGGACAAAATCGACAGCAGCACCGTGCTTGATTTTGTGTTTCCCAGTGCACTGCCCGCCGCACCCGGTGCAGAATATCTCATTGAAATTTCTCCGGTGGATTTAGAATCCACCGCCGTTTTGTCATTCTTTTTATCCTCCGAAAAGACGCTGACGCCGCAGCCGTGCGTTGTAAAAGGCGTGGTGCAGGATGCGCCGCTCGGCCTCACGGTGCTTGGTACACTGGATGAGCTTCCCACTTTTTACTGGATTTTCGCGTGCGTTCTATTGGTGCTTGCACTGCTGGTATATGGGTTCGTGTTTATGTACGGCCTTGCGCTGCATCATGCTTTTTTGCTCGTTGCCGGCGCGCTTGGCATTCTTTATATGCTTGTATTTTTGCCGTTTGGCACACCGGACGAAACCATACATTTCGGCAACGCTTATTATCATTCTTCTTTTGTGTTTGATACCTCCCAAGAGGGGCTTGAACATTATGCCACCGAAAAGCAAGACGTAGACGGCAATGCCTTCTATTATGACTTACCGGCACGGCAAGGCGATGAAATCATCAGCCAATTCGGTTCAAAACACTTTTCATACCAAGATGCACTTTTGTTGCAGGAACATCTTTCTGACTATACCGGCGCAACCGACCAAACCGGCAGCACCATGTATATGCAAGCTTCCCAAATTTCCCCCATCGCCTATCTGCCCGCTATTTTAGGCCTAGTGCTCGGCCGGCTTATCGGCCTTGGCGCGGTGCAGCTTGTGCTGTTTGGGCGTCTGTTCAACTTTTTATTTTATCTGATTCTCTGCTATTTCGGCATCAAATTGATTCCCTCGCACAAGCAACTTTTGTGCGTTGTGGCACTGTTGCCCATTGCGTTACAGCAATCTGTGTCATATTCTTATGACACCATGGCAACGGCGCTGACACTGTTTTGTGTCGGTTATATTTTAAACCTTGCTCTTGAAAAAGAGCACGTTTCCCTGCTCAATTTACTCGTTTTAGTCCCTTGCGGCATCGGGCTGATTGTCGCAAAAGGCATCTACATTCTAGTACTGCTTTTATGCTTTATCATTCCAAACAGCAAATTTAAAAAGCCGCGCCTCGCTTTCGGCTGCAAAATTGCGCTGTGCATTTTGGCCTTCATCGGGTTTATCAGCTTCTATGCGGTATCTATTTTTGGCGACAGCAATGCCGCCGGCCAAAAGTTTACGCTCGATTTGCTGTTTACTGCGCCCGGTGAAGCACTATGGATGTTTTGGCGCACACTCATTGTGCAGGGCGATACCTTGTTTTACACTTTGTTTGGGAAAAGCCTCGGTTGGCTGGACGTTAATATCACCGCACTGTATGCCATTTTGTTTTTTTTATTGGTGCTGTATGCGTCCATTCCTGCACACGACAGCCCGCTTCTCACCACAAATGTGCGCTGTATCTGCGGTGTAACCGCCTTTGTGATTTGCTTTTCCGTACTCAGCGTTTCGCTGACGTGGACTGCTTTTTCTTACTACGAAACAAATGGTGTGCTTTGGGGATTGCAAGGACGCTATTTTCTGCCCGCATTGCCGCTTGCCATGCTTGCGATTCCTTGGAAGCATGTGAGCAACCGAAATGCCATCGGCAACGGTGCGCTCGGCGCAGCATTTGTGCTCAACTGCATGGTGGCGCTGTCGTCTTTCTGCATTGTTTTTACACACTGAGCACTACCGCCACGGCAACTGTTCCAGTTGCGCACAGGTCGCCGCCAACGTAAACGTGTTTTCTACCTTTTTTTGCGCTTTATCTATTATTTTTTGACGAAAGTCATCTGGCTGCCGCAGCACTTTTTCAAGTGCTGCGGCAATATTTTTTGCAGAAGTTTCCTGTAAAATCGTACCGAAACTCGCATCGGCAATCAGCTCTTTTGAGCCGCCTTGATTGGTGGTCATCACATACGTGCCACAGGCCGCCGCCTCAAGCACCGTTGTTGGAAATCCCTCGGCATACCGCGTCGGCAAACAATAAATTGTGCTTTGATGCAACAGCGAAAATATTTTTTCGCGCGGTTGTACGCCCAAAAATCGCATATAAGGCACTTGCATCGCCTCTATTTGTTTTGCGAGCGGCCCATCGCCGGCAATCAAAAGACAGATAGGCTGTGTCTGCGCCAAAATTTTCACCGCCGCAATCAATTCAAGCACTCCTTTTTCCGGAATCAGCCGTCCCACAAACGCGATGAGTGCAGTGTCCGGTGGCAAGTTGTTTTGCCGCCGCAAATCTTGTGTATCCTGAGAAATTGCCGCGCGAATGCCCGCAAGATCTACACCGTTATACAGCACGCCCGCCGCCGTAATGCCAAAATGTGTCAGCCATTGATTGCAATTTTGTGAAACACCAAAAAAAGCATGACAATATTTTTGTGCTTTTTTCGCAAGCATCCGCTCATAGCTTTGCTCCGCTTTCGCCACAAGGCCGCTGCCTGTACAAACATAAGCGGTGCTATGTGTAATTGTGATAGCCGAAATTTGATTTTCCGCCGCAAAACGCAGCCCCAACATCGACAGTGGGTAAAGCATGGTCTGCGCCACCACACGGTCAATCTGCTGATGCGCAAACAACGCACGCAGCCGTTTTGACGTGCCGCATTTTGCAATCGGCAGCCGGCCGTGCAAAATTTGCCACGCGGGCAGACGAAAAATTTCGACACCGTGCGCGTCTGTTTCTTGCGCCGGCAGGCCTTGCAGCGCAGATGTCACGAGCAATACGCGATGCCCTTTTGCACGCAGCAAATGCGCCATACTCTCCGTATAGCGCTCCACGCCGCCCGGCGTAGGCAAATATTGCGCCGAAAAAAAACAATAGGTCATATGTTTGCCTCTCTGATGTTTGATTGGGTGTCATGTTGTTTTACATTGCTATATTATAGCATTTTCAGTGCCGCTTCTCAACCGTGCGCAGCCATACGCAAAAAAGTGGACATAAAACAAAACAGCCGCTTTGTTAAGCGACTGTCATCTGTTTTTGGGGAAATGCGAATCACACTGCTGCAAGCGGCATTATTCGTCAATTTCCACCATCACTCTGGTGCCCTCGCGCACGGCAGCGGCACGCATCACAACGCGAATCGCTTTCGCAATGCGTCCCTGTTTGCCAATCACGCGCCCCATATCACTTGCGGCAACATGAAGATGCAACACCACAGTGCCCTCTGTGTTAGGCTCGTCAACCGTTACCTGGACGGCATCCTTGTCTTCGACAAGTCCTTGTGCGACAGCTAATAATAGCTCTTGCATGATGCTACCTCCAGATTACAGAATGTTGTTCTTTTTCAGCAGAACACGAACGGTTTCAGTGGGTTGTGCGCCGGTTGCAATCCATTTTTTAGCTTTTTCGCCATCAATGCTGACAACGGCCGGATCTTGTGTCGGGTCATAATAGCCAATTTCTTCGATGAAACGGCCATCGCGCGGGAAGCGGGAATCCGCCACAACAACACGGTAGAACGGTGCTTTCTTCGCGCCAAGGCGGCGCAATCTAATTTTAACAGCCATACTTTGTTTACCTCCTATAAAAATTTCAAAATCTATCTATCATCAGGCAATTCCTGTTGAAAGTTTTTTAACGCATCATGCCGCCCATGCCGCCACCGCGTTTGCCGAACATTTTCGGATTCTTTTTGAACTGACGCATCATTTTGTTCATCTGTTCAAACTGGCGCAGCAAGCGGTTGACGTCCTCGACACGCGTGCCGCTGCCGGCGGCAATGCGCCGTTTGCGTTTTGGGTTTATGATGGCGGGTTTTGCGCGCTCGGCCGGTGTCATACTTTGGATAATCGCCTTCATCAGCACAAATTCTTTGTCGCTGGCTTCTTGCGCACCATCGTCGAGTTTTCCGCCTATGCCGGGCAACATGGCAAGCATAGCGCCTGCGCCGCCCATTTTTTTAATTTGCTCAAACTGGTCAAGCATATCGCTTAAATCAAATTTATTTTCCATCATGCGCTTGGCCGACGCCTCAGATTTTTGCAAATCGGCGGAGTCTTGCGCCTTTTCAATCAGCGTCAGCACATCGCCCATGCCGAGAATGCGGCTTGCCATGCGTGCGGGATGGAACACTTCCAAATCGTCGAGTTTTTCGCCGACGCCCGCGAATTTGATGGGTTTTCCTGTGACGGCTCGCACAGAAAGTGCACTGCCGCCGCGTGTATCGCCGTCAAGTTTTGTGAGAATTACGCCGTCGATGCCCGTGCTGTCGGCAAAGCTTTTCGCCACGTTGACCGCGTCTTGACCGGCCATTGCGTCAATCACAAGCAAGGTTTCGTCCACGGTGACTGCTTGTTTGATGCGGTCAAGCTCGGCCATGAGGTCGGCATCGACATGCAAGCGGCCGGCCGTATCGAGAATCACAATGTCGTTGCCGTAATCTTTGGCATGGGCAACGGCCTTTTTTGCGATGGTTTCAGGCTTTTCGTCCGCGAGCTTGAACACAGGCGCACCGGCCTGTTCACCCACAATGCAAAGCTGTTCAATGGCCGCCGGACGGTAAATATCGCACGCCACGAGCAGCGGACGGTGCCCTTCTTTGATGAAATATTTGGCAAGTTTTGCCGTGTGCGTGGTTTTGCCCGCGCCCTGTAACCCGCACATCATCAGCACGGTCGGCGGTTTTGATTTGATGTGAATGCGTGCGGCTTCGTTGCCGCCCATCAGCTCTGTCATCTGGTCGTTGACGATTTTGATGACCTGCTGCGCGGGCGTTAAACTGTCCATCACTTCTACGCCCATACTGCGCGCGGTGACGGCCGCAATAAAATCTTTTGCCACTTTATAGTTGACGTCTGCTTCAAGCAGTGCAATGCGCACTTCGCGCATTGCGTCCTTGATGTCTTGCTCTGTCAATTTGCCTTTGCCACGCAGTTTTTTAAAAGCAGCCGATAATTTTTCGGCGAGTGATTCAAATGCCATAGTGCACACCTTCTTTGCGTTTATGTTTCATTTTTGCCGAGTTCTTTGATGACGGCAAGCAGCGCTGTGCCGCTTGTTGTAATGGCCGCAGACGGATGATAGTCGGCCTCGTTGGCGTATAATATTTTGCGGCACAAGCTTTCAATGGTGTCAAGCCCGCTTTGCATGGTACGATACCGGCGTGCAAACCCGATTTTTTCTTCGAGCTCGAGCACGGTCGCTTCGCCTCGTTTGATGGCATCGCGCACGCCTTGCCGCGTAATATCAAAATGGTCGGCTATTTCGGCCAATGATAAATCGTCGTTATAATATTGTTCCATCACTTCGCGCTGTTTTTCGGTGAGCACTTCACCGTAAAAATCGAGTAAAAAGGATATTTCTAAATTTTTCGCCATGAAACAGCCTCCTTGTATGCGCTTGATGTCGCATCATGTAAAGGAAATCGCTTTACATCACTGTTGTATTATACCGAATTTGTGCTGTAAAGTCAAGTGCTTTACACGAAAACGGAAACTTTTTTTGTTTTCGACATGAAAATGCCAAATACTGACTTCCAAAGTGTGGAAAATATAGTATAATAGAAGTATTGTGATAAGGAGGTGTCGCCGCAGTGGATATCCACAAGAGCTATTATGAAACCTTGTATACCCGTCCGGTGGTGACTTTGCCCGGTTACAGCGCCAAATATCAGCTGCCCGGCACGCTGTATGCCTATCTTGCATTCGGCGGTGCCACCGGCTCGGCCAAAGATGCACTGGCCGAGGGCATGTTGGCACTCGCGGTAGAAAAGGGCCTGCTGAGCCAAGGACAGACCGTGGTGGAGGCCTCAAGCGGCAGTTTTGGTGTTGCACTGGCCATTGCGTGTGCGCACAGCCATCACCCGCTTGTGCTTTGTATGCCTGCCACCGTGCCTGTAGAGCGGCAAGAGCTTCTTGCAAAATTCGGCGCCAAAATTGTGCTGTCAAACTATGTTTATGGCCGACGTGGTGTTGAAAAACGTGCGCAAGAAGCCGCAGAACAAACCGGCGGATATTTTTTGAATTATTTTGACAACGACCTCAATGCCGAATTTCATCGGCGCATCACGGGCCCTGCCATCGTCAAAGCCACGGACGGCCAAATTGACGCCATCATTGCGGGCGTGGGCAGCGGCGGCACCATTACCGGCGTGGGCGAATATGCCAAAGCGTGGCTGCCGGACGTGAAAATCATCGCGGTAGAGCCGTACGAAAGCCAAGCCATCAGCGGCGGTGTGGTCGGCAAGCACAGCATTCCCGGCCTTGGCGCGGGATTTGTGCCCGAAAATTATAACCCCTACATTGTGGACGCCGTGATGGCCGTGCCGAGCGGACACGCCAACACCGCCGCACGTGAAGTGTTACATACCGACGCGATTCCCGCCTCGCCCAGTTGCGGCGCGGTGCTCACGGCCGCGCGTCAGCTCATGCAGGAGCATCCCGAAATGAGCCGCGTGCTCTGTATTTTTTCCGGCAAAACGGTATACGAATAAAAAAACGGCTTTGCATATTTGAAGTGCAAAGCCGCTTTTTTGTGTATTCAAAATTAGAACATGGTGTCGGGTGCCACTTTTTCGTATCCGTCGCTGAATGTGACCGTGAGGCCGGCCACAATGGTGTTTAATTCGGCATCCACTTTGGCAATGACGTCATCGCTCATGAGCGTGACTAAGTTTTTGGTCACATAGTCGTTGTCAATCGGCAAACGGCGAATGATGTGGTAGCCATAGGTGGTTTCCACAATATCACTCACTTCGTTTTCAGCGAGTGCAAACGAGGCTTTTTCAAATTCCGGCACCATTTTTCCGGTGGTGAAATGGTATCCGTCCGGTGTTTCGCCCGTGTCCTCGTTATATTTTTCCATCAGTGCCTCAAAATCTTCGCCCGCGTCGATTTTGGCTTTGATTTCTTTCACCTTGGCAAGCTGTTCGCTGTGGTCAGCCGGTGCGGCAGACGTTGAAGTCGAACCCGAAGCCACGGTTTCCTCTGGGAATTTCACGAGAATATGTTGCGCGTGCACGTAGTTTTTTGCAACGTCTGCGCGGATATCCTCGCCGTACACTTCCGCGATTACTTTGCTGTCAAGCACGCTGTTCAGCGTGAGGTCATGGTAAGTTTGCTCGGTATAATATTGCGATTCGAGTGCCTTTTTATAGGCCTCCGCACCGCCCATTTGCTCTTTTACCTGTGCAAGACCGTCCTCGACATTTTTAATTTCCGCGTCCGTAAGCGCAATTTTATGGTCGTCGGCAAGCTTTTCAAATGCATACAGCGACAGCATATTCTGACGCACATATTCCTTGAGCGCTTTGGTGGCTTCTTCTGCATCCTCGCCTGTCCACAAAGTGTCGTCGCCGCCCGAAATGCGGTCGCGCATGGTGAGATAATAATAGCGATAGTTGTCAAACGGCACATCTTTGCCGTCCACCGTCATGATGGGGTCTGCCTCCACCTTTTTGCCATCGACAAAAAGACCCGGCTCGTGTGCTTCTTTCTCCGGTGCGGCACTTGCGGGCGCGGCGGATGTGCTCTCGGAAGCGGCATCGGAAGCGGGCTTTTTGCCGCAGCTTGCAAAGGTGCCAAGTGCAAGAACAAGCGCGAGCACAACGCTCAAACGTTTCAACTGTTTTTTCATGGGTTCCTCCTGAATTTTGTTCTGCGCGACTTGCGCGCTTTTTCTATTATACAACGATTTTGTGTGTAAGTTATGGATATTTCAAAAAAATTTTTTACAAGGGCAAAATGATGTGGAAAACAAAAGTAAAATCAAGTATACTACTATAAGAAGAAAGATACAACTATAAAAAGGCGGCGACACAATGGATTATAACAAAGCGGCTCTTGCGCTGCACGCGGCGCATCACGGCAAAATTGAAGTGACAAGCAAGGTGCCTGTCAAAACAAGGGACGACCTCTCCACAGCATACACCCCCGGCGTGGCAGAACCCTGTCGAAAAATTGCGGCAGACGCAAACGAGGCCTATACCTACACGGCAAAAGGCAATTTGGTGGCCGTGGTGACGAACGGCACAGCCGTGCTTGGGCTTGGCAACATCGGCCCTGCGGCGGCGCTGCCCGTGATGGAAGGCAAAGCGATTTTGTTTAAAGAATTTGGCGGCGTGGACGCGTTTCCCATCTGTCTTGACGCAAACGACCCCGAACAAGTCATCGCGGCCGTGCGCATGCTTGCGCCCACATTCGGCGGCATCAATTTGGAAGACATCGCCTCCCCCGCCTGTTTTTATATCGAACAAACGCTTGAAAAAGAACTGGATATTCCGGTATTTCACGACGACCAACACGGCACGGCCATCGTGGTGACGGCGGCACTGCTCGGCGCATTGCGCGTTGTCAAAAAAGATATCGGCGCCATTCGCGTGGTGCTCAGCGGTCCGGGCGCCGCCGGCACAGCCATCATCAAAATGCTGCTTGCCACCGGCGTAAAAAACGTCATCGCCTGTGACGAAAACGGCATTTTATACAAAACGCGCGGTGTCGGCATCGTCGACCACAAAAAAGAGCTGTGCGATGTCACCAATCTCTCTGATATGCGCGGCAATTTGGCCGACGCTGTCGCCGCCGCCGTGGCGAAAGCGGCGCGTGAAACAGGGGTTGCACGCATATGAGAAATCTTGCCGCGCAGGAGATTACAAACGCCGTTGCCGCGCTTTGCATTGAGGCGAATTTGCACCTGTCGCCCGATATGGATGCCGCCGTGCGCCGTGCGTTTACCGAGGAATCTTGGCCGATTGCCAAAAAAACACTCGGCACTTTGTGCGAAAATTTAGATGCCGCCGATAAAACCGGCTTGCCCATCTGCCAAGACACCGGCATGGCGTGCGTGTTTGCCGAAGTGGGGCAGGAACTGCACATTGACGGCGATTTTGAAGCCGCCATCCACGCCGGTGTGCGCAAGGGATATCTTGAGGGGTATCTGCGCAAATCCGTCGTGGTCGACCCGATTCGCCGCGGCAACACCGGCGATAACACCCCGGCCGTGATTACCACACGGCTTGTGTCGGGCGACAAACTCAAACTCACGCTTGCGCCAAAAGGCTTTGGCAGTGAAAACATGAGCCGTCTTGCCATGCTGAAGCCGAGTGACGGCGAGGCCGGCGTGAAGGCATTTGTGCTCGAAGCCGTAAAACTTGCGGGGCCGAATCCGTGCCCGCCCATTGTGGTGGGTGTGGGCATCGGCGGCACGTTTGACCGCGTGGCATTGCTTGCAAAACAGGCGCTTTTGCGCCCTGTGGACGTGCGCAATGCTGACCCATATTATGCGGCGATGGAAACAGAACTCCTCACCGGCATCAACGCGCTCGGCATCGGGCCACAGGGTTTTGGCGGCAAAACCACAGCGCTCGGCGTGCAGATTGAAACATTTCCGACGCATATTGCCGGTTTGCCTATCGCCGTGAACATCAGCTGTCATGTCACGCGGCATAAAGAGGTGGTTTTATGATGGACATGCAACTTGAAACGCCTTTTACGGCTGAAAAAGCCGCTCGCTTGCGTGCGGGCGACACGGTTTTGCTCTCCGGCACAATTTACACCGCGCGTGACGCGGCACACAAACGCATTGTACAGGCACTGGCCGCGGGCGAAGCACCGCCGTTTCCGCTTGAAAACGCCGTGATTTACTATGCCGGCCCCGCGCCCGCAAAACCCGGTGCTGTGCTTGGCGCGTGCGGCCCAACCACGAGTTACCGCATGGACGCCTACACTCCCACTTTGCTTTGCCTCGGTTTACGCGGCATGATTGGCAAAGGCGCGTGCGGCAAAGTGGTGTGCGAGGCTGTGCGCGAAGCGGGCGCTGTGTATTTTGCGGCGACAGGCGGCGCGGGTGCGCTGATTGCAAGCTGTGTCACCGAGGCTGAAATCGTCTGCTATGACGATCTTGGCAGCGAGGCTGTGCGCCGCTTGACGGTGCGTGATTTTCCGCTCACGGTCGTGCTTGACACCGTCGGTGGCAACCTCTACGAAAGCGGCCCGCGAGAATATTTAGAAAATTTAGCAAAAAAGGATTGACAAAGCACCGCAAAAGTTGTTTAATAAATGAAACCGATGAAGCGGAGATAAAACGGCAAGCGCATCCACAGAGAGCCTTTGTTGCTGAGAATGAGGCGAAAAGCGAAGCCGATGAAATGGACCGTTGAGGGCAGAGTGAAAGGCGTTTCGCCGAGTATCTTTTGACGCGTGCTCGCGTTACAGGGCAGAAAATGTGCTTGCATTTTCGTTGAGGTGGCCGTTTTTTACGGCAATCAAGGTGGTACCGCAGACATTGTATTTTACAAACGTCTGTCCTTGTTTTACGACAGGGGCAGGCGTTTTTTTCGTTTGCCCGATGTTCACCCGAACAGAAAGAAGGAAAAAAGATGAAAAAAATCACACATGTTCTTTTGGCACTCGTTTTGACATTCGCGTTACTCACAGGTTGCGGCGGTGCGGCGGCACCGGCTGTGTCCTCCGGCGCTCCCGCATCTGCCACCGGCGAAAAGTCCGTGAAGGTCGGCCTTTTGCAGCTTGCACAGCATCCGTCACTCGACGAAATTGCCGCCGCCATTGAAGCTGAACTGCAG
>JAVXRV010000032.1:0-234 GCA_036643515.1 Ruthenibacterium sp. | reverse complement strand
CATGGCACTCACGATTGATTTTCAAAACGCAAACAACGATTTATCGACAATTGACACCATTTGCCGCCAGTTTGTGGCCGATAAAGTCGATGTTATCATCGCCATTGCAACACCGGCAGCGCAGGGCGCGGCAACGGCCGTTGAGGGCACGGAGATTCCGGTGGTGTTCAGCGCCGTCACAGACCCTGTCGCCGCCGAATTGGTCGATTCCTTTGACGCGCCGGGCGGCAATAT
>JAVXRV010000031.1:16093-17908 GCA_036643515.1 Ruthenibacterium sp. | reverse complement strand
ATTAAAATATCCATCGACGGTGAACTGGTTTTATAAAAAGTACGGTTCGCGTCGTAAATGCCGGTTTCGAGAAAGTCCGTCAACACATTGTTGGTGTTGGACGCGCAAACGAGTTTGTCAATCGGTAACCCCATCTGTTTGGCATAATAACCGGCTAGAATATCACCGAAATTTCCGGTGGGCACACAAAAACTGACCGCATCGCCGTTTGTGATTTCTTTTTGTGCCACAAGCTGTGCATAGCTGTAAAAATAATAGACAATTTGCGGCACAAGTCTGCCCCAGTTGATGGAGTTTGCGCTGGAGAGCGCCTCACCTTTTTGCGCAAGCGCCGCCGCCAAAGCCGCATCGGCAAATGCGCGTTTGACACCGCGCTGTGCGTCGTCAAAATTTCCGTTTACGGCATAAACCGCAACATTGTCGCCTTCTTGTGTTGCCATTTGCAGGCGCTGAATTTCGCTTGTGCCGTCATTCGGATAAAAAACTGCGATTTGAATGCCCGGCAAATTTGCATATCCGGCCAGTGCCGCTTTGCCGGTGTCGCCGGAGGTCGCCACAAGAATTTTCGTGATACCGGTATCATTTTGCAGCTTTTTTGCTTCACAAAGCAGCTTTGGCATAATTTGCAGCGCGTAATCTTTAAACGCACAAGTTGGGCCATGCCAAAGTTCAAGCGCAAATGTGCCCTCGCTCACCTTTTTGACAAAACCGGCTTTGCCGTCAAAATTTGCATCGCTGTACACCTGCGTGACGGCAACCTCTAAAAAAGCTTCATCATAATCGGTTAAAAAAAGCGACAATACTTTTTTTGCTGTTTCGGGATAAGATAATCCGTAACATTCCGTGACATCAAGCGCCGGAAACGAAGCCGGAACAAACAGTCCGCCGTCCGGTGCAAGGCCTGTTAAAATAGCTTCTGCGGCGCTGATAGAAAGTAAATCATTGCGCGTGCTCGTGTATTGCATACCGTCCTCCTAAAGCAAGTTATTTTAAAGTGTAAACGCATTTTCAATGCAGTGGATTCGATTCTTTTCGTCTGCGAAAACTTCGGCAACATCAAAGCGTACGCAGAGCGTATCGTCGTTTATTTCCTGTAAATAGGCCTGTGCCGCCAAAATCAGTTTGCGTTGTTTTGCCGGTGTAACAAATTCACAAGGGGCGGCAATCGTGTTTTTGCTGCGTGTTTTAACTTCAATCAGCACCAAAACATTGCCTTTTCGTGCAATAATATCAATTTCGCCCTGCCGTGTGCGATAATTTTGCGCAACAACGGCATAGCCTTGTTTGCGATAATGGGCGGCAACTTTCTGCTCGCCCTTGCCGCCGAGCATCTGCGTAAAATTCATTTGACGTATCCTCTTTTTTTGAGGAACGAGCGGCGATAAAACGGCTGTATGCCATATTGATCAAGCAATTCATAATGCAGTTTCGTGGGATAGCCTTTGTGCTGTTCAAGTTTGTACTGCGGGTATTCTGCGGCCAGTTGCACCATATAGCGGTCACGCGACACCTTTGCCAAAATAGATGCCGCCGAAATACTGGCCGATTTTGCATCGCCCTTGACGATGGCTTCCGTCGGCAACTCCGTTTCAGGGCAGCGATTGCCGTCAATCAGCGCCAAGGCCGGCACAATATCAAGCCCTTCGATTGCCTGTTTCATGCCGAGCATTGTCGCGTTTAAAATGTTGATTTCGTCAATCACAGCCGGCTCTATCCATACAATCTTATAGGCAAGCGCTTTTTCGATAATTTGCGGATAGAGCGTTTCGCGCTTTTTTTCGGTGAGCTGTTTGGAATCGTTGATGCCGTCAATCG
>JAVXRV010000031.1:0-16083 GCA_036643515.1 Ruthenibacterium sp. | reverse complement strand
AAAATGACCGCCGCAATGCAGACAGGCCCGCACAGCGGCCCGCGGCCGGCTTCGTCCACACCGCAAATGACGCCATACTGTGCCCGATACTCTGCGTCAAACGCGTATAAATCCGCCGTCATAGTCGTGGCCTTTCCAGTGAAATACGTCCGAGTTTGCAGCCGCGAAATTCGTCCACCAACATAATGGCGGCGCGCTCGGTGTTGACACCGCCGCCGCTGATGAGCATACCGCGTTTACGGCCGATGGTTTCAAGCAGTTCGTAGGCGTCAAGCTGTAAATCTTCATCCGAAAGCGTATAACGCTCTTGCAAACGGTCGGGATAAATACGCTGCATCTCGCTCAATAAGCCGAATGCCAGTTCTTCAATATCGAGAATGTCATCTTTGATTGAGCCGATAAAGGCAAGATTGCTCGCCACTTCGAGTGAATCAAATTTCTTCCACAGTACGCCCGGCATGTCAAGCAAATCATAACTGCCCACGGTCACCCACTGTTTGCCGCGTGTGACACCGGGTTTGTCTGCCGCGCGCGCTTTTGCAAAACCGGCAAAGCTGTTGATAAAGGTGGATTTACCCACGTTTGGGATGCCCACCACCATCATGCGGATTTTTGCGCCGCTCATGCCTTTGACGGCGCGACGCTCTAAAAGGGCGGCAAGTTCGGTGTCAATGGCCTGTTTGACGCTCGAAAGGCCGCTGCGGTTTTTGCTGGTAATCGCCACACAGCCATCGCCGTTTTGTTTGAAAAACTGCACCCACTGCGCGGTGATATTGGCATCGGCAAGGTCTGCTTTGTTCATGACATACAAATGCGGTTTTGCGGCGGTTAAGCGCGCAAGTTCGGGGTTTAAACTGCTTTGCGGAATGCGTGCATCCAACAATTGCAATACAACGTCCACGTTTTTCAGCTCGGCTTCAATGAGGCGCAGTGTTTTCATCATATGCCCCGGGAACCACTGAATTTGCTGCAAGTTGCGGTTGTCGCTCATGTAATTTTACCTGCTCTGTTGATGGGAGAAATGCGAAACAGAACCTTTCCTAAAATATCGCGTGCATCAATAAACCCGATGGACGACGAACGTCCGTCAAGAGAGTGTTCCCGATTGTCGCCCATCACAAACACTTTGCCCTCGGGCACCGTGAGTGGATAGGTGATGTCAGCGGCGAATGTTTGTGTGTCTGCGGCAAGATAAGGTTCATCCAGTAAAGTGCCGTTGACAGACACCCCGTTTTCGTCGATGACAACGGTATCACCCGCAAGCGCAATCACACGTTTGGCAAGCGGTTTTGCATAATCAATCCATGCGTCGGTGGTGATGACATCACCGCGTTTTGGCGTATAAAAAATGGTCTGCACCAAAACATGGTCGCCATTTTGCATGGTGGGCACCATCGACTCGCCGGATACGCGAGAAAAACCAATCACAAAAACAAGAACCGTGATGATAAAAGCAATCGCAAAAACAATGGATTCACACCACTCATACGCTTCGTCTGTTTGTTGATTCTGCATTTGAATTTCTCCTTATAATATAAAGAAAAAGGGACAATTTACATTGTCCCTTTTTTAAATTATCTGATCTGTTCTTTTACCTTAGCGGCTTTGCCGGTGCGGTCTCTGAGATAGAAGAGTTTCGCACGACGCACACGACCTTTGCGGATAACTTCCACTTTCTCAACGAACGGAGAGTTAATCGGGAACACGCGCTCTACGCCAACGCCATAAGAAGAACGGCGCACGGTGAAGGTTTCAGCAACGCCACCATGTTTTTTTGCAATGACAGTGCCCTCGAACATTTGAATGCGCTCACGCTCGCCCTCTTTGATGCGAACAGAAACGCGCACAGTGTCGCCCACGTTAAATGCCGGTTTTTCGGTTTTGACCATACCATCGGTCATGATTTTAATTGCGTCCATAAATACAATCCTCCATATTTTTGTAGACATTCATACCCGAGTGTTTCGGCAGAGGACTGTCCGTTTAATGTTTCGCCATTAACCCCACTGTTGGCACAGTAGTTGTAACGCTTAGCTATGATACCACATTACCGCATAAAATGCAAGCAATTTACACAAATTTTTCCTTGTTTTTTGTGAGCAATTCCGTGCGCAGCAAATTGCCGCTTGCGGTAGCAAGGCCATAGGTCTGCTCTAAAAACGTGAGCAGCAACATCGGGTTGACGTTGAATGTATTGCCGGCCGGCAGCAGCAATTGCGCCGTAAAACCGTTTTCGCATTCGTCAGCGGCAAGCACTTCAATAGAGTCTTTGAGGTCGATTTCCTTCTCTTTGCCGCCTTTGCCCTTTTTCATCATCGGGGCTTTTTCAAGCAATGCATAATTGGCAAATGCCTCTTGCGCTTTTTTTGCATGGTCTGCGTCATACTGCACATTGTACCGCGCAAACGCAATTTCCTTCGGGTCCATCTGCGCTTTTTCCACGCGCTGCACGGCCAAACTTTTCGGCAAACAGGCAATCAGCGTTGCTTTAACGGCGTCTAAATCAAGCGACTCCTCCTCGGTTTTGAAGTCAAGCGACTCCACCAAGCTTTCCTGTCCGAGCGAGAGCGGCGCTGAAAACGTCATATAAATATGCGGATTAAACCCCTGCGTATACCACACCGGCAACTGCGCGCGCTTGAATGCACGCTGCATCACACGCTGTAAATCAAGCAAGGAAATATACGAAGAATCACCCACTTTTGTAAACCAAACTCTAACGGTAATCAAAACAAGCACCTCCGAGCATCTTATTGGCGCCGCAACCGGCACAGGCGCGGTTGCATGGTTTTGTGGTATCGGCCGCGATTGCTTTTTGATATTCATGCACGAGATAGCTGTGGTCGACACCATAATCAAGATGGCTCCACGGCGTTACTTCATCAAGGCCGATGGCACGATTTGCATAAAAAGCGGGGTCTATCCCAAGGCTTTCAAATGTTTGTAACCATGTTTCATAGCGAAAATTTTCATCCCAACCGTCAAAACAACAGCCACTGCGATATGCCTGTTCAATCACTTTCGAAAGACGTCTGTCGCCCTTGGCAAACACGGCCTCTAAAAAGCTTGTCTTACTGTCGTGGTAACTCACGTTGATTTTATGGCTTTTGACGCTGTGAATCAGATGCTTTTGCTTTTCTTTGAGCATTTCCTGCGTGTCTTGCGGCACAAACTGAAACGGCGTCATGGGTTTTGGCACAAAGCAGGCCACGCTGATGGTCACTTGCACGCCTTTGCCGCGCGGTTTGTTTTCGTTTTGGTAAAATAAATCTACAATGCGCTGTGCGGTATCGGCAATTCCCTCGATGTCCTCCATTGTTTCGGTCGGCAAACCGAGCATAAAGTAAAGTTTTACGGAGGTGTATCCGGCGTTGAACGCAAGATTACACGTGCGGCTGATTTCTTCTTCTGATACGTTTTTGTTGATGACATCGCGCAGGCGCTGTGTGCCGGCTTCGGGTGCAAAGGTCAGGCCGCTTTTGCGCACGCGCGTGGTTTTGCGAATGAGCGATTCCGAAAAATTGTCAATGCGCAAACTGGGCAGCGACATGCTCACATGTTCTTTTTGTGTCCATAGCAGCATGTCGTCAAGCAAGGTTTCAAGGCCGCTGTGGTCGCTTGTTGACAGCGACGTGAGCGAAATTTCATCATAGCCGGTGTTATCGCACAGCGCTTTGCCGCCCTCGCTCAGCATTTTGGCATCGCGCTCGCGCATCGGCCGATAAATAAAGCCCGCCTGACAAAAACGGCAGCCGCGCACGCAGCCACGCAACACTTCTACCTGTGCGCGGTCATGCACAGCACCCACCATCGGCACCACAAAATGGGTCGGCAGCGGCTCGCTGTTCAAATCAGTGATGATTGCCTTGGTGATGACCGACGGCACATTCTCGTTCGGCGTAATGGCGTCAATGCGGCCGTCTTCCAGATAAGTCACCGTATAAAATGCAGGAACATAGACCCCTTGGATTTTTGCAGCTTCCAACAAAATATCATGCTTCGAAAGGCCGCTTTTCTTGCCGTTGATGATGACATCACACACGGCCGGCAATTGCTTTTCGCCCTCACCTAGCATCATTAAATCGAAAAAGTCGGCCACGGGTTCAGCATTGCACACACACGGCCCGCCCGCCACAATCAGCGGCATACTTTCGTCGCGGTCTTTGGCATAAAGCGGAATATGCGCCAAATCAAGCATTGCCAAAATATTGGTGTATGAAAGCTCATATTGCAGCGTGAAGCCGACAACATCAAATGCCGTGAGCGCATCTTTGCTCTCGAGTGCATACAGCGGAATATTCCGCGCTTGCATCTCATTTTTCATGTCAAGCCACGGCATAAAGGCGCGCTCACACCAGATATTGTCGCGATTGTTTAGAATTTCATAGAGAATTTTCATGCCCAAAAAAGACATGCCTACTTCATAAGTGTCCGGAAAACAAAACGCAAACCGCAAATCCAGTGCGGCCTTGTCTTTATAAACACAGCCGGCCTCCCCGCCTGTATAACGTCCCGGTTTTTGCACAGAGGCCAGTGCCGCTTTCAGTGCTTCATTCATGGAAACATCCTTCCGTTTTTTACTATAAATATAGTATATCATAAATTTCAAGAACACAAAAGGCTTTCTGTCAGAAGATATCCCGCCGCAAGAAAAAGAGCCACGCGCATTTGAGCCGGCAGCGGTGCAAACACGCAGGCACTGCATGCCACGGCGCAAAAAAGACGCAGCATGATTGTTTGTATTGCATAGAGCAAATTCAAATGCCGCGCAGGTGTGATGCTTTTTAAAAGACGTGCGCCGTCAAGCACGCCAAACGGCAGCAGATTGTAACAGCCGGTACAAAAACTGACGCAAAGCAAAAACCAAAGTCTATAACTTGCGCTGTGCTGCATCCAAAACGCAAGCGTCGCCGCCAATATAAAATTGGCAAGTGGCCCGCAAAGTAAAACGATTTGTTCCTGTTTTGCGGTCAAATAATCGGTGCGATTCAGCGAAATGCCGCCCGCGCTGATGGTGAGTTTGGGAAAGCGGCGCGTGCAAAGGCAATAGGCAAAAACATGCGCCGCCTCGTGAAAAGCGGCGCAAAAAAGTGTCATGCGCAAAAGTGACGCGGTGTCGAATAAAAGGCCAAGGCACAGTGCCGCACAAAGGAACACACGGCGCACGGAAACGCGCGTCATGCAGGGTTCTCCGCGTCAAACGCTAAAAGCGGATTGACACGTTTGCCCTCTACCACGAGTTCAAAGTGCAAATGCGGCCCCGTTACAAACCCTGTTTTGCCGGCGGCTGCGATTTGCTGCCCTTTTTGTACCCGTTCACCCGGCCGCACATAACTGTAAAGCAAGTGCTGATATAGCGTTTGCAACCCGCTGCGATGACGCAAAATGAGATAATTCCCGCGCAGTTTGCTGTATCCTGCTGTTTGCACTTGTCCTTGCTCGGCCGCGCAAACACGCGTTCCCTCCGGCACAGCCCAGTCGACACCCATGTGAAAATCGTCCGCACCGTTGACCGGATTTTCACGAAAGCCGAAGCCGGACGTAAGCGTGCCCACAAGCGGCAACTGCAATGTTTCTGTGAGTGTGTAATCATCAAGGCTTGCACCCTCGGGCACTGTCTTTTTGTTTTGGACAGGCCAAAATCCGCCGCTGCCTGTCATTTGTGCGGGCGCAACGGTATCAAGCCACGCTTTTGTCTGCGTACGAATCTGCTCTATTTTTGCGTTTGCCAGCCGCACCAATGGAACATCGCCATCATATCGCATACCTTGTGTGAGCAAAATGTCAAGCTGTGCTTTCATCTCCGGAAACGCTGAAAGCGAAGCACTGCGCGCAAACAGCGCAAATGCCAACACAAGTGCACACAAAACACATTGTAACAGCAGAACATCACTTTCCGGCTGTGCAGTGTGTTTGACGAGTGCTTCTTTTTGAGGATAAATTTGTTTTTGAGTAGGCGGTGAAGCGAGTTTCCACATAGGGTGCACTTCCCTTTCTTTGCACATAATACTCCATGATTATGCGTTTGAAAGAGAAAACATGCCATGCAGACAATTGGCTATTTTTTCCAAAGATTGACGAGCGTATCAAATAAGGTTTTTTTGTGCGGACGCACAATGCGTTTTTGTGGGGAAGATGTACTGCGTCTTTGCGTGGCGGCTGTGCGCGGCACGACTTTTGAAGGCTGTACTGCGGATGTTTTCGGCTGCGGCACTTGCGGTTTTGGCATGAGTATTTCGGTTTTCGAGACCACTTCCGCTTGCGGTGCATCCACGTGCAGTGTTTCCGGCCATACGGTGGCGAGTGACTGGTACAGCAAAAGCTGACTGTCAATCGGTTCTTCGCCGTCTTTGCCTTTTACTTTGGTGTAGTTGCCGTCCGGCTGCATTTCGCGTGCATTCACCGTGTCTGCCCATTGCAGCGCCAAAGTCTGCACCAGTTCTGCCACGATTTTTTTGTCCTCAATCCGCACACCGGCTTCTACGCGGCGCTGTGTGTTGCGTGTGAGAAAGTCGCCGGAGGCAATATAAACACGCACATGGTCGCCTGTGCCAAAGGTATAAATGCGCGAATGTTCAAGATAGCGCCCGACAATGCTGCGCACGGTGACGTTTTCAGTCAACCCCGGCACACCGGCTTTGATGCAGCAAATGCCGCGCACAATCATTTTTACAGGCACACCGGCACAGGAGGCCTCCGAAATTTTTTCGATGATATCTTTGTCACTGATGGAATTGCATTTCAAGAGAATGCTTGCGTCTTTGCCCATTTTTTTGGCGGCAATTTCGGCGTCCATTTCCTGCATCAACACACTTTTAAAACAAAGCGGTGCCACCAATAAACGCGCGGTACTCTCTGTCAAGCGCTCCATTGCCAAATTGTTGAACACATTTGCAAGTTCGGCACCGATGCGCACATCCGACGTCACAAACGACAAATCGGTGTATTGCTCCGAGGTCTTTTCGTTGTAATTTCCTGTGCCGATTTGCGTGATATATTCCAGTTGATTGCCATTTTTCTTGGTGATTAAGCAAAGTTTTGAGTGCACTTTATAGTCATTAAAGCCGTAAATTACGGTGCAACCCGCTTCTTCGAGCTGTTTTGAAAAGTCGATGTTGTTCTGTTCGTCAAACCGCGCGCGCAACTCCACAATGGTGACCACTTCTTTGCCGTTTTCTGCGGCGGTCATCAATGCTTCAATAATTTTCGATTCCTGCGCTACGCGATACAGCGTCATTTTAATGGAAATAACGTCCGGATTAAGCGCTGCTTCAAGCAGCATACGGATAAAGGGACGTATGCTTTGGTATGGATATTGAATCAGCACGTCTTGCTGTTTGACTACCTGTGTCAGGCTGAAATCCGCAGAGGGCAAAATGGGACGACGCGCCGGATAAAACCATGCGCTTTTATGCGCTGACGCCATCTTTGCCGCAAGTTTGAAACCGATGGACATATCAAGTGGTGACAATTGTTCAAATACTTGATTTGCCGGAATCATAAGTTTTTCGCAGAGCAAGGACACAATTTCCTGTGGCGCTTTGGCAGACGTTTGCAGACGAACGGCCGCGAGCTTGCGCCGCTTTTTAAGTAGCTCGCTCATAACGGTACGATAATCGAGGTCATGGTCAAACATGGCCTCGTCCACTGTGATATCTGCGTTGCGTGTCACGCGGAATATGCAGCGGCTTTGCACCGCTTTTTTGCCGAATACAAGGTCTGCAAAATGCATCACAAGTTCTTCCACAAGGGCATATGTGACGCCGGTTTCGGTTTGTGTAAAAATAATACGCCCATATTGTGCACTGATGGGAATGAGGCCGAATGACGTCTGTACATCGTTTTTTGCCTTTATCATCGTGCCGACATACACTTCGTTGTTGCGTAAAAACGGAAACGGATGACGGCGGTCAATCACCTGCGGAGAAAGCACAGGGAAAAATTCGCCCAGAAAATATTTTTTCCAAAAGCGGCTTTCTTCCTTGTTCAGCTTGTCAAAATTTACTTTTTGATAGCCGAGTTTTTGTAGGTTTTCCGTCAATTTTAGGACGATTTTATCACAGTGTGCCTGCAATTCCGCCACTTTTGGCATGATGGCTTGCAGCTGTTCATACGGTGTCATGCCGGTTTTGTTTTCGGCCTCTGTTTGTTTGAGCAGTGTACGGTCATACAGCGAACCGACGCGCACCATGAAAAATTCATCCAAATTGCTGGCGTAAATGGCGGCAAATTTAAGCTGCTCGCCGATGGGCACAGCCTTTTCTTTTGCCAAATCCAGTACACGCCTGTTAAAGGCAAGCCAACTGAGCTCTCGGTTGATGAAAATGTCCTGTTCTGTTTGATTTTCCATGAAAGCACCTACTTTTATATTATCATTCGTTGAAGCAAATCAATTCTTTCAAATTCTCTGCAATTCTGCTTGAAATTCCGGTCACCTGTGTTAAATCTTCCGCATTTTTAAAATTGCCGTTTTGCGTGCGATAGGTGATGATGCGTTGTGCCTTCACTGTGCCGATATGGGGCAAGCAGCACAGTTCGGCAGCGGTTGCCGTGTTGATATTCACAACATCGTTTGCGTTTTCGCGCTGCACTGCGATTGTTTTGTATTCTTTTTGCCACAGCGGCGGCAACGTCAAAGAAAGCACAGATGTAAACAAAACAAGAGCCATGCAAAATGCGAGTCGGTAATGATGTTTTTTCATGGAGCAGCAACCTCATCCCAATTGATTTGTGCTATCGCCATTATAGCACAAATCAAACAAAAAATCTCTTTCTGAATCAGAAAGAGATTGGAATTTTTATAACAGTGACTTTGCTTTTTCTACAATGGTTTTTGCGTTGAGATTAAAATATTCAAGTAGTTCAGTCGCCGGACCGGACGTGCCAAACACATCCATCACGGCTACCGGCACCACTTTGCACGGCGTGTCACCGGCACAGACCGTTTCACATACGGCACTGTAAAGGCCACCCACCACGCTGTGTTCTTCTGCCGTCACAATGCCTTTCGTTTCGCTTGCGGCTTTCAAAACAGCCGCGCGGTCAATCGGTTTGATGGTATGCATATCGAGTACGCGTGCGCTGATGCCATCGGCCGCTAAAATGTCAGCCGCCTGTAAAGCGCGTTCTACCATCAGCCCTGTGGCAATGATGGTGACATCACTGCCCTCGCGCAAGGTGCCGGCTTTGCCAATTTCAAAATGATAGTTGGCTTCATCATAAATCACCGGCACACTAAGGCGCCCAAACCGCAGATACACAGGGCCTTCATATGCTGCCGCCGCAAACACGGCCGCGCGCGCCGACACATCGTCTGCCGGATTGATGACCACCATGCCCGGAATGCTGCGCATGAGCGCGATATCTTCGTTACACTGGTGTGTTGCGCCGTCCTCGCCGACAGAAATGCCCGCGTGTGTGGCGCCGATTTTTACATTTAAGTGCGGATAGCCGATGGAATTGCGCACCTGTTCAAATGCGCGCCCCGATGCAAACATCGCAAAGCTCGACGCAAACGGAATTTTTCCGCTGGCGGCAAGGCCTGCCGCAACGCTCATCATATTGCCTTCCGCGATGCCACAGTCAATGTGACGGTCGGGAAATGCTTTTTGAAACACAGCCGTTTTGGTGGAGGCCGCAAGGTCAGCGTCAAGCACCACGATATTTTCGTTTTGTGTGCCAAGTTCTTTCAGCGCGTTGCCATAGCTTTCACGCGTTGCAATTCGTTTTTCGTCTGCCATTTATTCTGCCTCCAATTCTGCCAGTGCGGCGGTCAATTCTGCCATGCCCTGCTGATACTGCGCGTCGCTTGGCGCATTGCCATGCCATGCCGCTTTATTTTCCATGTAGGAAATGCCTTTGCCTTTGACGGATTTTTGAATGATGGCAACCGGTTTTCCGCACACGGTTTTGGCCTCGTTGAATGCGGCTTCCAGTTGGTTGAAATCGTGCGCATTCGCAACATTGATAACGTGCCAATTGAACGCCGCAAATTTTTCATCAATCGGATACGGCGAGCAAATGGTCGCAATTTCACCGTCAATCTGTAAATTGTTGTTGTCAATCACCGCAATGAGATTGTCCAGTTTATGCTGTGCGGCAAACATGGCCGCCTCCCAAACCTGCCCTTCTTGCAATTCGCCATCGCCCAAAATTGTAAAGACGCGATGGTCTTGATGCGACATTTTGGCAGAAATAGCCATGCCGCAAGCGGCCGAAATGCCTTGTCCGAGCGAGCCGGTACTCATGTCAATGCCGGGAATGTTTTTCATGTCGGGATGTCCTTGCAAAAGTGCACCGGTATGGCGCAATGTAAGCAATTCTTCTTTTGGGAAAAATCCAAGTTCCGCAAGAACCGCATAAAGTGCCGGACAGGCATGCCCTTTTGACAGCACAAAACGGTCGCGACCTGCCCAGTGCGGATTTTTCACATCATAATGCAATTCGCGATTGTAAAGATAGGTCAAGGTGTCCGCAATAGAAAGAGAACCGCCCGGATGGCCGGATTTGGCACAAAACACCCCTGTAAGAATGCTTTGTCGCACATGATTTGCAAAAATAGAAAGTTCCTTGTTCTGCGCTTTGTCCATAGTTTCCTCCTGATTATTCACTGTACTGTTTCATCAGCCTATATAAGAATTGCCCCACACCGCCATTGAGGCAGGTGTCGGTCACTTCATTGGCAATTGCTTTCACTTCCGGCGGCGCGTTTTGCATTGCCACCGCATAACCGGCGGCCTGCATTAAATCAATATCGTTGTAGTAATCGCCAATGACGACTGTATTGTACCGCGATATCTGCAAATAATTACAAAGCGCCACAAGTGCGGTTCCCTTTGTAACGCCCACCGGCATCATCTCAAAATAAATGGTATTTGTGGCAAGAAACGTCACACCCGCATACACACGTTTTTCCACAAATGCTTTTATTTGTAAAAGCGTGTCGTTGTCACACGCAAAAAGCACTTTGTTCCATCCGACTGCGATGTCGCTAAGGCGGCTTACTGTATAATGCAGATGTTCGTGCAATGTATGCTCATAGGTGTATTGGTTGCCGCGAATGACGTAAATGCGTCCGTTTTCTGCCATGATTTCAATGCCGATATGCGGAAATGCGTTTTGAATTTCAAGCAGTGCCTGTGTTGCCACTTCTTTCGGTAAAACAAAACTTTGCAGCACGCGCTTTGCGTTATAATCGTATAGCACACCGCCGCCGCAGGTAATGGCCGGCACAGAAAGCGTCAATTTGTCAAGATAATGCCCAACCGATTCCACCGTGCGGCCGGATGCCACAGTAAACCGGCCGCCGCGTTTGCAAAACAGTTCAATGCTTGCAAGGTTGCACTGCGGAATGCCCTGTGCTGCTGTGAGCAGTGTATTGTCCATGTCCGTGATGACTAGAATATCTCTAAGTTTTATAATCGTTCCATCAGTCCTTTTGCAGTGTATTTGTAAAGTCTGTAAAATAGGCCGGCAGTTCACTGTCGAATTCCATATATTCGCCTGTGCCCGGATGCACAAAGCCAAGCGTTTTTGCATGTAAGCACTGACCGTTCAGTTTTGACAGCACCTTTTTCGGCCCATACACAGCATCGCCCGCAAGCGGATGCCCGATGCTTGCCATATGCACGCGAATTTGGTGCGTGCGCCCTGTTTTTAGCTGCAATGCAAGCTGTGTGAAGCCACGATACGCTTCCACCACTTCATAAGACGTATACGCATATTTGCTGTTTTTATCAGTGATTGCCATGCGCTTTCGGTCTACCGGATGACGCCCGATGGGTTCTTCCACAAAGCCGCTGTCCTCTTTTACGCGGCCATAAACCACTGCGCGATATACGCGTGTGATGCTGTGCACCGCAAATTGTTCGCTGAGCGCCAAATGCGCTTCACTTGTTTTGGCAATCACGAGCAACCCGCTTGTGTCTTTGTCGATGCGATGCACAATGCCCGGACGCAATTCGCCGTTGATACCCGACAAATTGCCATGGCAATGAAACAGCATTGCGTTGACGAGTGTGCCATCGGGATTGCCGGGCGCGGGATGTACCACCATGCCTTTGGGTTTATTGACAACGAGCAGCAAGTCGTCTTCATACACGATGGGTACAAAAATATCCTGCGGATTCATGGCCACGGCATGCGGATTCGGAATGGATAAAACAACGGCATCGCCCGCGCACATTTGATAGCTCTTGGCCGGCACACGTCCGTTGCATAAGATTTCGCCGCGCAGTAGCATCTGCTGTACAGCCGAGCGTGTGATATCGGGGCATTGCTGCGCAACAAACGAATCGATACGCAGCCCCGCCTGTGTATCGAGCGCCAAAAAGTTAAATGTCTGCATGAGGTTTTTCCTTTTTGGCTTTCACTTCTTCCAATATAAAAAACAGAAAAAGCAATCCTACCCCGATGCAAACAAAGCAATCGGCAACATTAAAAACGGCAAAATTCATAAAAGTGACCGCAAAAAAATCGACCACAACCCCATTGAGAATGCGGTCAATCAAGTTGCCAAGGCCGCCCGCGAGCACCAACACCCACGCCAGATGTTCAAGACGGCTCTGCGGCTTTTTGACGAAAAGATAAACGGTCAGCGCAAGCAGTGCAATGCCGGTTACACCAATCAAAAAATAACGATTGCCCGATAAAATGCTAAATGCCGCACCGTCGTTTAAAACGTATTGCAACTGCATCACACCCGGAATAAACGGCATCACACCGACCGGTGCAAGATACATGGTTGCCAACATTTTGGTGATTTGATCAATGGCCACAAGCGCGGCTGTGAAAAGAATGGTAAAAAGCAAATTATTTCCCCTTTCAAATGCAGAGATGGAATAGAGTAAAACAGCGGCGTTTACAAAAACGCCGCCTTATTGTATCCTGATTGCAAACTCCACATACTAATCGTCGAAGCGAATGCCTTGATAATTGTCAAACATCGGTGTCGCGTCTTTCGCGGCGCTGACGGGAACGGAAGCATCATGAAATGAAAACAAATTTTCAGTGGCGGGCTGCGATTTTTCCGTATGCAAGGAGTCTGCCTCCGGTGCAGGCGATGTTGAAGATGCGGTTTCGGGCTGCGGTGCGGCCGTTTGTGCTTGTCGTGTTGTTTTTCTGTCTACGGCACCCGGAATGGCACTGAGCGACTCAATGTGCTGGCGATATAAATCCAGTACGTCGTTTTTAAAACGTGCCACCGAGCTTTGCAACTGTGCCAGTGTCAATTCTTCCGCCGCCACTTTGTCTGCAGCTTCTTCTTTGGCTTGGCTTGCTTTGCTGTTGGCATCGTAAATAATGGTTTCTGCCTTTTGCTTTGCCTCATATACCACAGTTTCTCCAAGACGCTGTGCATTCAAAAGCGCAGTTTTTAAGGTTTCTTCATCGTTGCGGTACTGGTCAACTTTTTCAGCCAAAATATAAAGCTTTTTCTCCATATCGGCTTTTTCTTTGGCATTGGTTTCAAATTCTTGTGCCAGCTTCGCAAGGTATTCATCTACCTCATCTGTGCGATAGCCACGTAGCGATTTTTCAAATGTAACGCTTTGAATATCCTGTGAAGATATCATGTCGCGATTCCCCCTGTTAATATTGTATGTAAGACACGAATGTGCGGTCTTTTTTGCTTTTTCCTTGAATTTCACAAAGCTTATATTTCCCCTTGCCACGCACGGAAAACACATCACCCGCATAGACGGCACTGTGAAGATCGGTCGTTTCCACGTGGTTAATCATCACCGCTTTACTGCGTATGATGTCTGCCGCCGTGCCGCGGCTTGTTTTAAGCATCGCCGCAAGCAATGCATCGAGCCGTAAAGACGATACTGTGGCCGTTATCAACGCATTTTCTTGCGAGAGTGCAATCTTCGGCAGTGATGTCTGTGTAGCCGAAGCGGAAAATCGTCCAATTTCACAAAGAGTGTCGCACACAAAACATGCCATTTTCGCTGTAAAAAATACCGTTGCGCCATTTTCGTTTGGCAGAATATCCCCGATTTGTTCGCGCTTGATTTGCAAACCCATCAGCGCACCCAAATAATCGCGATGTGTCAGCGCGGACGGATTGCCGCGCACCGCAATCAAAACAGGTGTGATGTCAAAGGCGTTTTGCGGTAGTTCTGTTTCAAAAATGCAAAGCATTTTTCGCTCTGCCGCCGAATATCCGCCCTCAAACGCAAAATTTTGTTGTGCACAGCGGTTGAGCTGTGCGATGGCAAGCATTTGTTCCCGTTCGTTTAAAAACGTGGTTGTGCGTGCCATGCCGCTTTGCTGCACTGCGTGGATTTGATCTGCCACACGCTTTGCGCAAAGGCGCTCTGCATCATTGACAGGCGGCAAATAGCCGCGTGTTTCAGAAGAATACGCCATTGCTCTCCAGTTCATCAAGCAAATCGCCCATGATGTCTACATTATAGGGTGTGATGATGAAGGTGCTGTTTGCAACACGTTTGATTTGACCGTTGTTTGCATAGGCAACACCGGACAAAAAGTCAACCAGACGCCGCGAAATTTCTTTGTTGGTCGATTCCAGATTGAGCACAACCGTGCGTTTTGCGTTTAAATGGTCTGCAATGGTGGACGCATCATCAAAACGTTCCGGCTTCACAAGCACAACTTGCAGTTGCATCGTGGAATTGATGTTGACAACTTTGTTTCGCTTTTGTTGCGCGTCTAAAGATTCCTGTGCCGCAAAGTTTTGCGGTGCGGGCGCGGGAAGGGCTTCTTCTTCCGGAAAATCCATGTCGTCGTCATATTCACCTTCATCAGGAACACCCATCATTCCTTTAAGTTTATCGAACATACTCATGCTTTCTATCTCCTTTTATCCACAAATCAAAAATGTATGCAATACATTATTTTTCAATTTGGCATTTTGTTGATTCCCATTTTGAGGGAGGACGGATTGTTTTGATTGATATGACTAATTCTATTATCCTCGTTTTTCATGACATTGTCAATAAACAGATGCGATTTTTGTGCAAAAAACGAAAAACAAGGCGAAACAGCGCTAAAGTGTCTTGCCATCTGTCAAATTTTTGCCGGATATAATCACTTCGTCGTACATTTTGACCTCATTGACATCCTTTGTATAAGTTTTCGGTACCAACAAAGAGGTGCTGTTTTCAAATAAAATGTCAATTTTCCGAAATTTTACCAAGTTGCCGTACTTAATATAAACGCCTTTGACGCCGTCTTTGACGCGCAACGCATTTTTATCAATGCAAATACCGTCATAATTTTGAAAGGTCAAACTGGCCGTTGCGTGTTCAAGCTGCACCACATTTTCGTTGATATAATCACACAAAATTTCAATTTTCGCAAGATCGTTTTCCGTGTCAATGACAACATCTGTAATTTTAGCGGGCACCTGTTCGTCAGAAATTTCCGTAAATGCGATATAAATCGTTCTGCCCGCATCCATATACTGCTTGAATTTTTCACCCTGTTTTGCGTTGACACTTGCAAAATAACGCCATTTGTAATCGGCAATCAGTTTTCCGGCCACGGTTTCGGCATTGGCCGGCGGCGTTTCCTCGGCTGCGTTTTTGAAGTCTGTTGGCGTCATGGCCTGTAATTGTTCGGTGGTATACAGCCTGCTTGTGCTGTCTTCTGCCGCCACAAAATAACCGGTGACCGGCGCCGTAATCTGCACGGCCTGTTGTGCCGCCTGCATTGCGTCACGCTGTGCCGTCAGCGCTGCAATTCTGTCTGCAAAACCTGTCGATTCTCCTGTAATCACCTGCATTTTTCCGGTGGCCGTCTGTAAATCATATTTGATGGATCGCAAATTTTCATAATTACCATCCTGCAAAATATCGAGCATATCATACACACCGGCATACACTTGTTTAAGCAGCATTTCAGCATCTGCGCCGGCCGAAGCGGCCTGTGCCTTGGTTAAGATGTTGATTTCTTCCGTCATCTGTTGTGCATAGGCGCTGCTTTGCGCGCCTTGTCCGTCTGCAAACATTTCAGCAACCAGATTACCTGCTTTTACGCGCTCGCCGTTTTTTGCCACATAACCGAGGACACCACCGCCCGCATAAGAAACATCTGTTTCGGCCATGCCGAGAATGCCTT
>JAVXRV010000030.1:0-17997 GCA_036643515.1 Ruthenibacterium sp. | reverse complement strand
ACGAATGGCTACGCCGTGGTTCTCTTTTGCCACCAAAAGAGAACCCAGAATACCCCTCGGGGCACGCGAAGTGCCGCTGTTCCGCATGCAGCGGACCCACGCGCCTCGCAGGGCGAAACATTGGGTTTCTTCTAGGTTTTGCTTTTGTGTGCAAACAGACTGTCCTATGCGCGCATAAAACATTGCGCGCATTTTACGGACGATTGGGTTGCATTTCATTTTTGTGCAGACGGCATCGCGGCAAGGGCAGAGCCCTTGCCCTACAGGGACGCGCGAGGGTTTGCACCGCGGCGCACGGGTTTGTCATCTTGCTTTTTAAAATGTTGTGCCGTCTAAATCTTTGGCGCTATTCCATAATCTGGCGTATGCACCGCCGCGGGCGAGCAACTCTTTGTGGCTGCCCTCCTCCTCGATGCCGTTTTCGCCGAGCACAAGAATGCGGTCGGCATTTTGAATCGTCGTGAGGCGATGGGCAATCGTGAGCGTCGTGCGCCCTTCGGTCAATTTTGCAAGACTGTGGTTGACGAGGTGCTCGCTTTCGTTATCAAGCGCACTGGTGGCCTCGTCGAGAATCAAAATGGGCGGGTTTTTGAGGAACACACGCGCGATGCTGATGCGCTGTTTTTGTCCGCCGGACAGCTTTACCCCGCGCTCGCCGACATACGTGTCATAGCCGCTGTGCAGCGCTGCCACAAATTCGTGCGCACCGGCCAGTTTTGCCGCGGCAATCACTTCCTCGCGCGTGGCAGACGGGCGGCCGTACACGATATTTTCGTACACCGTGCCGCTGAATAAGTACACATCCTGCTGCACAATGCCGATGCTGCCGCGCAGCGTTTGCAGCGTGACGGTTTTGATGTCGTGTCCATCAATGCAGATGCGGCCGCTTGTGGCATCATAAAAACGCGGAATCAAATTGCACAGCGTTGTTTTACCGCCGCCGGATGGGCCGACAAGCGCCAGTTTTTCGCCCGCTTTGATGGTGAGATTGATGTGGCTTAATACCTTATTATGGTCGTCGGGATAGGCGAAACTGACGTCCTCAAACGTGATATTTCCCTGCGGATTTTCAAGCGGCGTCGCGTCTTTATCATCGAAAATATCGACGTCGGCATCCATAATTTCGCAAAAGCGCTCGATGCCGGTCATGCCGCGCTGAAACTGCTCCGAAAACTCAATAATGCGCCGCACGGTGGCAAGCAGCGTGGTGACATACATGATATATGCCACAAGGTCGCCCGGAGAAATGAGCTGTTTGACGACAAAAATGCCGCCGGCCACAATCACCACAAGGTACATCAGGCCGTCGAACAATCGCGTGGTGGTGCTGAATGCCGCCATTATGCGGTAGCCATGGCTTTTGATGGCGAGAAATTCCTCGTTGCCCTCGGCAAATTTTTCGCGCTCGACATCTTCGCCCGCAAACGCTTTTACCACACGCACGCCGAGCAAGGTATCTTCTATATGCGCGTTCAGTTCACCAATTTGCTGACGCTGTGCTTTAAAAGCGGCGCGCAGACGATGATTAAACCGCGTGCAAAAAAACGCCATCACCGGCAGACATGCAAACACAATCAACGTGAGCAGCGGGTTGATGCCGGTTAAAACCACAAACGACATCAGCGCTTTCAGCCCCGCGATGAAAAATTCTTCGGGACAGTGGTGCGCAAATTCGGTTACGTCGAACAAGTCGCTCGTGATGCGGCTCATAATTTGGCCGACTTTCGTGTTGGCAAAATAGCTGTCAGACAATTTTTGCAGATGATCAAACGCGTCGCGGCGCATATCCGTTTCAATTCTGGTGCCCATGATATGCCCTCTGCCGGCCATAAAATAGTTGCCGGCGGCATCGACAAGGCGCAGCAGAAAATACAGTGCACCGAGCTTTAAAATGGTGGACATCGTGAGCGCGGCAAGATCGTTGATGCCGGTGTTGGTGATGTAGCGCATGATAACCGGCAACACCATATCGCACACGGTGGTGAGCGCCGCGCAGAATAAATCGAGCGCGAGCAGGCCTTTGTAGCGCGTCATATAGGGCAGAAACCGCTTTAAAAGCGCCGTATTACTTACATTTCTTTTTGGCATTTTATCCCCTGAATTCTTGGAGTAAGCGCTGGCGCTCATCCCACAATTTTTTCGACAAGTCGACATAATAGCGATGCGGATTTTCAAAACGCTTCACTTCATCCCACAGTGTATCCACCTGTGCGGCGCAAAACGTGCGGATTTCTTTGAGCGGCGGATTTTCATACACACGCTTGCCGTTTACATAAATGGGAATGTTGAGCTTTTTGGCATGTACGGCCGTAAATTTGCGTTCTTTCCATGTTTCCACCGGATCAAACAATGTGATGCCGTTTGTGGCATCCACCATTTCGTCGTGCATGGTGATGTAATCGGCCATGGCTTTTCCCGTGGCATCGTCATAAATGCGGTATAGATTTTTCAGATGCGGAATCGTCATTTTTTCAACCGTTTCGCTGATTTTAATTTTCGGAACATATTGCTCGCCCTCTTTGACGGCCGCAAGTTTATACACGCCGCCAAACACAGGGTCGCTTTTACTCGTAATCATGTTTTCGCCGATGCCGAAATTATCCACTTTTGCATCCTGCAAAATAAGGTCGCGCACGAGGTATTCGTCCAGCGAATTGGACGCGCAAATGCCGCAATCGGGATAGCCGGCATCATCGAGCATTTTGCGGGCACGTTTGGACAGATAGGCGATATCGCCGGAATCAATGCGAATGCCTTTCGGACGTTTGCCGAGTGGTTTTAACACGGTGTCAAACACTTTAATGGCATTTGGCACGCCGCTTTTAAGCACGCTGTACGTGTCGACAAGCAATGTGCAATTGTCGGGATACAGTTTTGTGTAGCGCTCGAATGCCTCGTATTCACTCGGGAACATCTGCACCCAGCTATGCGCCATTGTGCCGAGCGCCGGAATGCCATACAGCCGGTCGGCCATGACACAAGCCGTGCCCGCGACACCGCCGATATACGCTGCGCGTGCGCCGAGCACTGCCGCGTCGTACCCTTGCGCACGGCGGCTGCCAAACTCCATAATCGGGCGGCCTTTTGCGGCGCGGACAATGCGGTTTGTTTTGGTGCAAATCAAGCTTTGATGATTGAACGTGACGAGCAGCAGCGTTTCAATGAGCTGCGCTTCAATGGCGGGGCCTTCCACAATCACAATCGGCTCTTGCGGAAAAATGGGCGTGCCCTCCGGCACCGACCAAATATTGCAGTGGAATGTAAAATGACGCAGATAATCGAGAAAGCCCTCTGAAAAGCAGTTTTTGCCGCGCAGATAGTCGATATCGTCCTCGTCGAAGTGCAAATCATCGATGATTTCACAGAATTGTGCCAATCCTGCCGCAATGGCGAAGCCGCCATCATCGGGAATACGGCGGAAAAACATGTCGAATACACCCACTTTGTCGGTGTAACCCTCCTCGAAATATCCGCCTGCCATCGTCAATTCGTAAAAATCCATCAAAAGTGTTAAGTTGCGTGCTGCGTTGATGTCTGTCATCATACTACCGCTTCTTTCTGTTTTGTCATGTTTGTATATTCCTCTGCCGTGCCCTCGAACACGCACGGCAGTGCGAGGTTACAAAAATCTGTGGGTTTTGCAAGGCTCCAATCTTTTTGCAGCGGCAAAATGTCCGCAAAAAGCTGTGCAATGAACTGGCTGCATGTATAATGATGCCGCCGGTGCACACGCATCCCGAAAAACTGAAACACACAATTGGCAAAGCCATAGTGATATTGCTGTGGGTTTTTCAAAAACACGGCAAGGCGCGCTTCCACCGTTTCATACTGCGCCTGTGTGAGCGTCGCCGCATACACACATATTTTTGTGTGCGGATAATGCTTATAAAAATCGCTGTCGATGCCGCCTGTGATGAAGCCGCCCGGAATGAAAAACGCGGTGTGGATTCTGCCGAAAGTATACAGATTGGAGAGCGATTCATCCCGCGCATAACATGCGTGGCTATAATCTTTATGCGTAAAAAAGCGCACGAGATTGGCCGGCGCCGTGCCGGAGTGGGACACCATCAAATAGACTGTTTTCACGGGCGATTCCTCCGTTCAAACTGTTCCATGCGTTTGCGGCGCATCGCGGCATAGCGTCTGCGTTTTTCTTTTTGCATATACAGCCACAGCGCAAAATAGCCAAGGCAATAAAGCACGGTAAGCACCGTCAATACGCGAAAATAGGTGCTTTTGAAAAAGCCGCCGATTTTGGAAAAAGCATACAAAAGGCTGTTGCGGTGGACGTCTTGTCCGGAAATCAAATCCACCGTGCCAATCACTTCGCCCGACAGTTTCACGGTGACGCTACCGACAACATCGCCCTGTTTGATGGGCGCATTTAGGCTTTCGGGCACATTAAATTCCTGCTGCAACAGCGTGCCGCCGCCGGCATTCGGCAAAATGGTTTGTAAATCCTGCGCGGGATAGAGTTTTAACACATCCAGTTCGCTTGACAATTTAATGGGCACTTCCGTCAGCGGACTTGCCACGTCGAGCGTCGGCTGCACGGAAAAATTGGCAAAAATCCAGTCGTAAATTGCGTTGGTGTCGACAAACGACATCGCGTAGCCGTCCTGCAACTGGTCATACGGACAGCCGAGCACCACGCCGATGAATGTTTCGCCTTTGTCGTTGACGGCAGAGGAAACAAAGTTGCGACCGGCAGACATCGTGCTGCCGGTTTTCATGCCGCGGATATACGAGCGATACACCGGCGTGCCCGGCACCTGTGAGCGGACGCTCGACTGAATCAAATACGGTGCGTCATGCACATTGGTGGCCGGCATTTCGTATGACGTGGTGGTGGTGATTTCTCGAAAGGTTTCGTTTTGCCAACAGGCTGTGGCGATGAGTGCCAAATCGGCGGCAGAGGAGTAATTTCCGCCCTCCATGCCGATGAGGCCGTGCGCGTTGGTGAAAGCCGTGTCGGTGCAGCCAAGCTGTGCGGCGCGTGCGTTCATCATGGCATAAAAGTTGGCGAGATTGCCGCCCGACACGTGATATGCCGCAATTTGCGCGGCCTCGTTGCCGCTCGGCAACAACATGCCATATAAAACCGACCGCGCCGTCACTTCCTCATTTGGGCGAATGTCGGCGGTGGAGGAATCGTAATTGGTGATGGGTTCTACATACAGCGACGTATCGGCCTTGATGACGGTGCCGTCTAAATCGGGCACGGCCTCCATAAACAAAAGCGCGGTCATCAATTTTGTGAGGCTTGCGACGCTGCGCCGCTCGTGCGGGCTTTTTTCAAACACGGTGATGCCGGTGTCAAGATTGACAAAATAGGCGGCTGCCGCCGTGACGGGCACACTTTCCGGCAACGCAAAGCCGGCCGCGCTCACCGGAAACGAGAGCAGCGCAAACAGGCAAAGCAATGTCAAAAAAGAGGCAATCCGTTTTTTCATGTAGAAATCCTTTTCAAAAGATGGTATGATAACAGAAAGAGCATTTGCATTCTTTTATCTTACCCTTTAGTATAGCAGATTTTGCAAAACTTGCAAAGTATATGCGGAATAAAAATGGAGGAAATGACAATGGCAGACATCAAACGCAATGGCACCAACGGACGCCGCGCGCAAAGCGTGGCCTATAACGGCATTTTATACACAGCAGGCATTACTTCCACCGATTTGGCGGCGGATATCACCGGACAGACCGAGGACGTTTTGCACACGATTGAACATCTGCTTGCGCAGGCGGGCACCAACAAAAGCCGCGTGCTGAGCGCAAACATCACACTTGCCGACATGGCCGACTATGGCGCATTCAACGCCCTGTGGGATTTGTGGGTGGTGGACGGCTTTGAACCCGTGCGCAGTGTGACGGGCGGCGCGCTTGCCGTGCCGGAATATCGCATCAAAATTTCCGTGATTGCCGCACTGTAAACTGTAAAAGGAGAGCCGCGTATGAAACAATATGTCATGGCCCTCGATCAGGGCACAACGTCCAGTCGCGCCATTATTTTTGACGCGCAGCAAAATATTGTGGGCATGGCTCAAAAAGAGTTTACCCAACATTATCCGAAACAAGGCTATGTGGAACACGATCCGATGGAAATTTATGCCAGCCAGTATGGCGTGATGGTGGAAGTGCTTGCCATGAGCGGCATTTCCGCCGCCGACATCGCGGGCATCGGCATCACCAATCAGCGCGAAACCACCATTGTTTGGGACAAAGAAACCGGCCGGCCTGTCTACAACGCGATTGTTTGGCAGTGCCGCCGCACGGCAGACATCTGCAAAGAACTGGAGGCAAAAGGCCTCGCAGATGTCATTCGCGAAAAAACCGGCCTGCGCATTGACGCCTATTTCAGCGCCACGAAAATCAAGTGGATTCTCGACCATGTGCCGGACGCACGCGCACGCGCTGAAAAAGGCGAATTGTTATTCGGCACGGTGGACACGTGGCTGATTTGGAAATTGACCGGCGGAAAAGCACATGTCACCGACTATACCAACGCCTCTCGCACGATGCTGTTCAACATCTACACGCTCGCGTGGGATAAAGACATCTGCGCGGCGCTTGACATTCCAATGTGTATGTTGCCAAAGGTGTGTAATTCGAGCGAAATTTACGGCACCGCAAACATTGACGGCGCGGAAATTCCGATTGCGGGTGCGGCGGGCGACCAACAGGCCGCGCTGTTTGGGCAGACGTGTTTTACGCGCGGCGAAGTGGAAAAACACCTACGGCACCGGATGTTTTATGCTGATGAACACCGGTGACACGCCTGTGGAAAGCAAAAACGGTCTGCTCACGACCATTGCCATCGGCCTTGACGGCAAAGTGACGTATGCGCTTGAGGGCAGTGTGTTTGTAGGCGGCGCGGTGATTCAGTGGCTGCGCGATGAAATGAAACTGATTACCGAAAGTGCCGACAGCGAATATTTTGCCAATAAAGTGCATGACAGCGCGGGTGTTTATGTCGTGCCGGCATTTACCGGCCTCGGCGCACCGCACTGGGATATGTACGCGCGCGGCGCAATTCTCGGCTTGACGCGCGGCGCAGGACGCAACCACATCATTCGCGCGGCACTTGAGAGCATTGCCTATCAAACGGCTGACGTGCTGACGGCGATGCAGGCCGATTGCGGCGCATGTATCACAGAGCTGAAAGTAGACGGCGGTGCATCCGCGAACAATCTGCTGATGCAGTTTCAGGCGGATATCACCGGTGTGCGCGTGCGTCGGCCGATGATTCGCGAAACAACGGCGCTTGGCGCGGCCTATCTTGCCGGCCTTGCCACCGGCGTGTGGAAAGACTTAAACGACATCAAAGGGCAGTGGACGCTCGACCGGCTGTATACACCGCAAATGGACGCAGACGCGGCAACAAAATCTCTGCGCGGTTGGCACAAAGCCGTGGAGCGTGCCAAAGATTGGGCAGAGGATTAGCGCCCGCACAGGCCTGTGATGATGCCGAACGGCGACGTTTACATCTCCCGAAAAATTGAAAAAGGCGAACGGCATTGCAGCCGTTCGCCTTTAATTTTATCGGTTGTGTTTCCAGTCCAAAAATTCTTCATAGCTGCCCACGCGGTCAAGACAGCCTGCGCCATTTTGCGGAATTTCAATCACGCGGTTGGCGATTTCATCAATGAACTGATGATCGTGCGACGCAAATAATAAGTTGCCGGGAAACGCCACAAGACCGTCGGAAAGTGCCTGAATACTCTCAAGGTCGAGGTGGTTTGTCGGCTGGTCAAGCACGAGCACATTCGCGTGCGTCATCATCATGCGCGAGAGCATACAGCGCACTTTTTCGCCGCCCGACAGCACCTTGGCCGGTTTGTACACGTCCTCGCCCGAAAAGAGCATCCGTCCCAAAAAGCCGCGCAGATAGGTTTCGGTGGTGTCCTCGCTGTACTGGCGCAGCCAATTGATTAAATCCTCTTGAAATCCGTCAAAAAACGGCGCATTGTCGAGCGGAAAATAGCTTTGCGTGGTGGAAACGCCCCATTTGATTATGCCCGCATCCGGCTCCATCTCGCCCATCAAAATTTTAAACAGCGTGCTGTTGCCGGTTTCATTTTCGCCCACGAACGCGATTTTATCGTTTTTATTCACAATAAAACTCACATCTTCAAGCACTTTTACGCCGTCAATCGTTTTGGTGATATTTTCCACAAACAAAATATCTTTGCCGGCCTCGCGCTCGGGCATAAACCCGACATACGGATATTTGCGGCTGCTGGCGGGCATGTCGTCAAGCTCGATATTATCAAGGATTTTTTTGCGGCTGGTCGCCTGTTTTGACTTCGATTTATTCGCGGAAAAGCGCTGAATAAAGGCCTGCAAGTCCTTCATTTTTTCTTCTTTTTTCTTGTTTTGGTTGCGCATCAACTGCTGCATCAATTGGCTTGATTCATACCAAAAATCATAGTTTCCGGCGTACATCTGTACTTTATTAAAGTCAATATCCACCGTATGCGTGCAAACCGAGTTCAAAAAGTGACGGTCATGGCTCACAACAATAATCGTGTACGGATAGTCAATCAAAAATTCTTCAAGCCAGTTGATGGCGTCGATGTCGAGGCCGTTCGTCGGTTCATCGAGCAAAATAATGGTCGGCTGACCGAACAAGGCCTGCGCGAGCAACACTTTCACCTTTTGGCGGCCGTCGAGTGTTTCCATCTGCGCATTGTGCAGTTCCATCGGCAAACCAAGGCCGTTGAGCAATTGGTCGGCTTCGGTTTCAGCCTCCCAGCCGTTCATCTCGGCAAATTCGCCCTCAAGCTCCGCGGCTTTTTCGCCGTCCTCTGTGCTGAAATCTTCTTTTGCATACAGCGCTTCTTTTTCTTTCATAATGGTATACAGGCGCGGGCTGCCCATGATGACCGTTTCCATCACCGAATAGGTGTCATATTTAAAATGATCCTGTTCCAAAACGCTCATGCGATCCTCTTTGCCGATGGTCACCTCGCCCGACGACGCGTCCAAATCGCCGGAAATAATACGCAATAGCGTCGATTTTCCCGCGCCGTTCGCGCCGATGATGCCGTAACAGTTGCCGGCAGAAAAGTTTAAATCCACATGCTTGTATAGCGTGCTGCCCGCAAATTGCAGGCTGACGTCCGAAACATTTAACATAGGTTCTCCTTTTATAAAAAGCCAAAATCACAATCTTGTTTACCATAGCATAATTTCTGCATTTTGTAAACACTCTTTGTTGCTTTTTCCCTTGACGAATGGACGTATCTTGCCGTATCATAGGAGTATTAACAAAATAAAGGATGGAAGTGCACGATGCCGCTGATTTTACCGCAAGAATTGCCCGCCTATCGGGCACTGGAACAGGAAAATGTCTTTGTGATGCAGCGTCGCCGCGCACAGATGCAGGACATCCGTCCGCTGCAAATTTTGATTTTAAACTTGATGCCGACGAAAATTGCCACCGAAACACAGCTTGCGCGCGTGCTTGCCAACAGTCCGCTGCAAGTGGAATTGACGCTGCTGCACATGGACAGCCACATCAGCACGCATGTGTCGGGCATGCATCTCGAGGCGTTTTACAAAACCTTTGAGGACGTGAAAAATCGTCGATTTGACGGCATGATTATCACCGGCGCACCCGTGGAAATGATGCCGTTTGAACAGGTGGATTATTGGAAAGAGCTGTGCCGCATTTTCGATTACAGCAAAACGCATGTGTACAGTACGCTGCACATCTGTTGGGGCGCACAGGCGGCACTGTATCATCATTACGGCATTCAAAAAGAGCTGCTGCCCGCCAAAATTTCCGGTGTGTACGCGCATCGTGTTCTGCGCCCGAAAACACCGCTTGTACGCGGGTTTGATGAATTGTTTTACGCGCCGCACAGCCGCTATACCGCCGTAAATCGGGCAGATGTCGCCCGCGAAAAGGCACTGCGCGTGCTTGCCGACAGCGACGAAGCCGGTTTGCATTTACTGGAAACCGATTCCGGCCGGCAAATTTTTGTGTGCGGCCACATGGAATACGACAAATACACCCTGCGTGACGAATATCGGCGCGATGTGGCAAAAGGGCTTGCCATTGCGCCGCCCGCACATTATTTTATCGACGATGACCCCGCAAAAGACGTTTTATTCCGCTGGAGAAGCCACGCAAATTTGCTGTTTTCCAACTGGCTGAATTATTATGTCTATCAGGCAACGCCGTTCAATTTGGAGAATTTAACATGAAGCAGTCAAAAACAACGGACATGACCACCGGCAATCCCACCAAACTGATTTTATTGTTTGCACTGCCCCTCTTGGCGGGCAATTTTTTGCAACAGCTTTATAATATGGTCGACAGTCTGGTGGTGGGGCGATTTGTCGGCACCACCGCGCTTGCGGCCGTGGGCACGGCATTTCCCGTGGTGTTTTTACTCGCAAGCCTTTTTATGGGGCTTGGGCTTGGCGCCATGGTCATGGTGAGCCAATTTTACGGCGCGGGCGACGCAAAAAAACTGCGTGCCACCATTGATACCATCTATACAGCACTGATGGTGGGCGCCGTGCCGCTCTCGCTGCTTGGCATTTTGTGCAGTGGGCCGATTATCTCCGTGCTTGGCATACCGGCCGACGTGCTGCCCGAATTTCGCATCTATTTGATTTGGATGCTCGGCGGCCTGATTGGCAACCTCGGCTACAATGTCAACAGCGGCATTTTACAAGGACTTGGCGACTCAAAAACGCCGCTTTTGTTTTTGGCGATTGCGTGCGTCATCAACATCGTGCTTGATTTACTCTTTGTGGTCAGCTTCGGTTGGGGCGTTTCGGGCGTTGCCGCCGCCACCATTATTGCGCAAACTTTCAGCTGGATTTTCGGCATTTTTTACATCAATAAAAAATATCCCGATTTGCACATTCATCCGTTTTGCTTTCGGTTCGACAAAGCTTTGTTCGCAAAAATCATGAAGCTTGGCCTGCCCATCGGCTTGCAGCAGGCGCTGTTTGGCATTGGCGTGATGGCGATGTTGCGGCTTGTCAACGCGAGCGGCTCTGACTTTGTGGCCGGATACAATGTCGCCAATAAAATCGACGCCATCGCGTTTATGCCCATTCAAAGCTTCGCCACCGCCGCCACCACATTTGTGGGGCAAAATATCGGCGCGGATAAACCAGAGCGCGTCAAAAAAGGCGCACATTCTGCCCTGCTGCTCAGCATCATCGTCAGCGTCACCATCGCTGTGATGCTGCTCTTGACCGGCCGTTTTTGGATGAGCCTGTTCAGCAGTTCGCCGGCCGTCATTGAGAGCGGTCTTGCGTATCTCGTGCGCATTCTGCCGTTTTACTGGATGCTTGCCATTATGTTTATCTTAAACGGCATCATGCGCGGCGCGGGCGACACCACGGTGCCGCTGCTTTCGAGTATTTTGTCGCTATGGCTCGCGCGTGTGCCGGCGGCATATGTTTTGGCGCACTTTTTCGGTGCCAACAATATGCATTTTTGTTTTGCCATCGGTTGGGTGCTCGGCCTTGCCATCTGCGTGCCGTATTATCTCAGCGGACGCTGGAAAAACAAGAGCATCGTGCATTCCTAAATTCATCGAAGCGGAGGAAATTTTTTGTCACACAATCACATCACGGAGGGGCCGATTGCAAAACCGTTGCTCTCTTTCTTTTTTCCCATTTGGCTTGGGACATTTTTTCAGTTTTTCTATAACACGGCGGACGCGGTCATCGTCGGCAACTTTGTCGGCAAAGAAGCGCTCGCCGCCGTCGGCGGGCCGACCGGCACGATTATCAATCTGCTGGTGGGTTTTTTTGTGGGCCTATCCTCCGGCGCAACCGTGATTATTTCCCAGTTTTACGGTGCGCACAAAGGGGACGAAACAAGCCGTGCCGTGCACACCGCCGCGGCGCTGAGCCTTGCGGCCGGCGCTGTTTTAACCGTCATTGGCATCGCCGTTTCGCCCATGATTTTGCGCGCGATGGGCACGCCCGACGACATCATCGGATACTCCGTCACCTATATCCGCATTTATTTTATGGGCACGGTGTTCAACCTTATTTACAATATCGGCGCGGGCATTCTGCGTGCCGTGGGCGATTCGCGCCGGCCGCTTTACTTTTTAATTGCGTGCAGCGCCACCAATGTATTGCTTGATATTCTGCTTGTTGTCGTGATTCCGCTTGGCGTTGCGGGCGCAGCCATCGCCACTGTGGCCTCACAGGTGGTCAGCGCACTGTTGATTATTGCCGCGCTGCAAAAAGCACCGCCCACTTATCGCCTTGTGACTTCACGCATTCGGTTTGATTTTTCAATTCTTGCCAAAATGGTGCGCATCGGCCTGCCCGCCGGCGTGCAAAGCGTGCTGTATTCGGTGTCGAACATCATCATTCAAGCCAGTGTCAACTCATTTGGCACAAATGCCGTGGCGGCATGGACGGCATACGGCAAAATCGACGGCATTTTCTGGATGACCATTAGCTCATTCGGCATCGCCATCACCACTTTTGTAGGACAGAATTTCGGCGCACAAAAATATGACCGCGTGAAAAAAAGCGTGCGCGTGTGTCTGCTTTTGTCGCTCGGCTTCACGGTTGTGATGAGCGCGGGCATTCTACTACTTGGGCCGCAGCTTTACCGCTTGTTTACACAGGATGCGGCGGTCATCAAAATCGGCGTCAGCGTCATGAAAACCATGGTGCCGTTCTACTTTACTTACATTGCGATTGAAATTTTATCCGGCGCACTGCGCGGCACCGGCGACGGATTGATTCCCATGATTATCACCTGCCTTGGCGTGTGCGTGTTGCGCATGGTTTGGATTGCGTTTGTCGTGCCGCTGTATCCGTGCATCGAAATGACGAGCCTGAGCTATCCTGTCACATGGGCGGTCACCTCTGTTTGCTTCATCATTTATTACAAACAGGGCGGCTGGCTCAAGCGCAGCATTGCCAAAGCCGGACATAAAAACGAAGTGCTGTAAAATGGCAAAAAAATAAATGCCTCATTTTGATGCGGCATTTATTTTTTACTTATTTTTTGATCCATCTCAATGGTGTCGAGGCCGAGGTCATTTTGCACCACATTGCCCGGTGCGATGGCAAGTTTGCCGTATTTTCGGCGAATGGCATCGAGGCTTTTTTCGAGGTTTTCGCGCTTGACATTTTCTGTGCGCGGCGCACTGAACAGCGATGTTTGCTGCGCTTCCTGTCCGTCGGAAAGGCCGATGGCCGTGATGGAAAGCATCCGCATCGGCTTGTTTTTGTTCCAGTTTTCCGCAATCAAAACAAGCGCGGCATCACCGATTTCTTTGGCAAGATGCGTGGGATAGGCAAGGCGGCTTTGGCGCTGAATGCTTTTTAAATCGACATCTTTCATCGCAATTTGCACCGCCGAGGCATAAAGGCCGTGCCGGCGCAAGCGCGAGGCCACCTCGTCTGCAAGTGCCGACACACCCGCGCGCAAATCGGCATCGCTGACGAGATTTCGCTTAAAAGTAAGCGCATTGCCGATGCTTTTCACCTCCGGCTTTTCATCTGCCGTGCGCACGGGCGCGTCGTCCTCGCCGCGTGCATAACGGCTGAGCTCCGCGCCCATTTTACCAAGTGCCGCCGTGAGCAGGGCCGGATCTTTGGCCGCAAGCTGCCCGATATTTTTCACACCAAGCCCCGCAAGCGTGCTCTGTGCCGCCTTGCCCACATAGAGTAAATCGCCCACAGGTAACGGCCACACGATATTTTTGTAGTTTTCGCGGCTGATTTCCGTGGTGGCATCCGGCTTTCGATAGTCGGAGCCGAGCTTTGCAAACACCTTGTTGAAACTGACACCGACCGAGATGGAAATGCCGGTTTCGGCCTTGACCGTTTGGCGAATTTCATTCGCAAGCGCCACAGGACTTTCGGCAAACAGTTGCCATGTGTGCGTGATGTCAAGCCAGCTTTCGTCAATGCCGAACGGCTCAACACGGTCTGTATACTGTGCGTATATTGCGTTGATGATTCTACTGAAATGCGTATATTTTTCGTGATGCGGCGGCAATAATGTCAGCGTGGGACATTTGCGTTTGGCGCTCCAAATCGTTTCTGCCGTCTGCACGCCGCAACGTTTGGCCGCCTCATTTTTGGCAAGCACGATGCCGTGGCGTTCGTCGGGGCTGCCGCACACGGCCACCGGCACATCGCGCAGCGCCGGATATGCGAGCAATTCCACCGAGGCAAAAAAGCAATTGCAATCGCAGTGTAAAATCGCGCGTTCCGTTTCCATGTCGCACCCCCCTTTTGTTTATTATACAATTTTATGCTACAATAAGAAAGTAATTTTTGATAGAAAGCGGCGGCGCGTATGAAACAAAACAAAATCTATCGTTTATTTTGCATGGGATTTGCGCTGCTGTTCGGCGCAATTGTTTTAGATGCAATTTTCAACAACAAAACGCAGGTTTATACCTACCGCACGCTCTGGCTTCTTGTTTGCACACTGCTGTGCGGCGCACTTTTGTGGAGCGCTTATCGGCTCTGGACGCGCAAAATGCCCTCCGTTTCCGCAAAGGGCGAGATTATTTGCGTCACTTGCTTTCTGTCGGCATTTTTTGTGTTACAGCTTGTGGTGGCGTGGTGCATGGCGGTGGCCGTCACGCCCGGATGGGATTTTGGCATTGTGTTTGGCGCGGCACGCGACATGGTGTTATACGGCACCATGCCCGACCTTTATTTTGCGAATTTTCCGAACAATGCGCCAACTTATTTGTTTTTGGTGTTTTTATTTCGCCTGTTTCACCTGTTTGGCTGCACCGATTTTTTGGCGCCGGCCATCGTGGTCAACACGCTTTTTGTACAGTTGTCACTCTTTTTATTTTATCTGACACTGCGCAAATTATTTGGTGTAAAAAATGCACTTTTCGGCTTGTTATTGTCGTTTTTTTGTCTGCCGTTTTTGCTGTACGGGCCGATTGTCTACACGGATACGCTCACGATGCCGTTCCCGATTGCGACGCTTTTGCTTTGGCTTTATGCGCGTGACGCGCTGCAAAACGGCCGCATCAAACGCGGCATTTTGCTGTGTTTCGCGGCAGGAAGCGTGTGCGCACTCGGTGCAAAACTGAAAATTACGGTGCTGATTGTGCTGATTGCACTTTTGATTGACGCATGTTTGACGGCATTTTCCGTGCGCAAAAAAATGCTGACCGCCGCGTGTACGCTCGGTGCATTTTGCCTTATTTTCGCGTTGCAAGGTGTTTTTGCGGCACACACGGCGCTGTTGCCCGCATATGACAAAGACGATGCCATTCCGTATACGCACTGGGTGATGATGGGGCTTTCGGGCGTGGGCGGCTACAACAACGACGATTACGACCTCACACTGCGCGGAAAAACGTATGCCGAACGGCAAAGCATCACCACGCAGGAAATTGCCTCGCGCGTGAAAGCGCTTGGCGTGCGCGGCCTTGCCCACCACAGCGCCAACAAATTAAGCTATATTTACGGCGACGGCCTGTGCTATGCGCCGTATAAACTCGACCAAAGCGGCCTGCACGACACCATTTTGCGTCAATTTTTCCTCGCCGGTTTTCCGTATTTTGGCGCGGTATCGCATCTTGCCACCGGTCTGTGGCTTGCCATTTTGTGTTGCGGCATTTGGGGTGCGGTGTCCGCCGCGCGCAAAAGCACGCATTCGGCCACGGTATTTTATGTGGCACTCATTGGTTTGACGCTTTTTTTACTGCTGTGGGAGGCACGCAGCCGATATCTTGTCAATTTTTTACCCATCATTTTGATTTGTGGCATGAACGGACTTTTCTGTGACACAAATGTGTGGTATACTGAATTTAATCATCAAAAAACAAAAACTCGCCGCACGGCGCGTTCATAGGAGGAACTTTCAAATGGAAACAAACACGAAAAAGCTGCTGCAAAACTTGGCGGAAACCGCCGCCGCCGCCACCGCCGAAGCACGTGACTATGTGCAAAATGCCGGCAAAGCCGTTTCAGATGCCATGAGCGAAAAATCAGCGTCCGTCAAGCTCAATTTAGAGCTCACGCGCCTGCGTGCCGAACAGGAACACCTGTTTTCAGACATTGGCCACACCATGTTTTTGGTCAACAGTGGCGCACTGCGTCCGGATGCCGCCGAAAACGAAAGCAAAAAAACACCGCAGCAGATGATTGACGATTTGCTTGTGAATGCCGAACAGGTGCAGCAGCAAATTGATGCCGTGACCGAAAAACTCGGCACAGGCAAAGACGAAAAAGCTTGCCCTGTGTGCGGGCGTCTGTGTGCAGAACAAGACGCTTTTTGCGCGATATGCGGCACAAAATTATCCACAGACGAATAGGAGTTTGCCCGCATGGAATCGTTTACCTTTTATACAATTGCTTGGTATTTTTGCATTTATGCGATGCTCGGCTGGTGTTTAGAGGTCTGTTTTTGTACGGTTTACACTGGAGAATTTGTCAACCGTGGCTTTTTAAACGGCCCTGTCTGCCCCATTTACGGCTTTGGCATGGTGATTATTTTACTCGTTTTAACGCCTCTTTATAACAATTTGCTGCTTTTATATCTCGGTGCGGTGCTACTGACAAGCGCACTTGAACTTGGCACCGGCTTTGTTTTGAAAAAAGTTTTTCACACTTCATGGTGGGATTATAGCGATGCACCGCATAATTTAGGTGGGTACATCTGTTTGAAATTCAGCCTTCTGTGGGGCATCGGCGGCGTGGTTGCCATACGTGGCATTCATCCGCTTGTGGCAAAGCTTGTCGGGTTTATCCCAAAAACCATCGGTTGGGCGATGCTTTGCGTCATTTTTGCGCTCTTTCTCTGCGATGTCATCGTCACCATCACCGAAATTGCCAAGCTCAACAAAGACCTTGGTCGTATTGAAGAAGTGGCGCAAAAACTGCATGCCGGCAGCGATGTTTTGGCGAAAAATCTCGGCGACGGCGCACTCGTGATGGACGAAAAATTTGACGACGCGAAAAAAGAAGTGAATATTTATCTCGACTTGCTGAGAACCGAGTGGCGCGAGCGCAAACACGCTGTGCGCGGCCGTCTGCTGAAGGCGTTTCCGCGCGCAAAAAACACGCGTCATTCCGCGGCGCTTGAGGCGCTGAAACAATGGTACGGTAAAAAATAAAATGCTGATTTAGGAGAATTTATTTATGAAGATTATGCCGCTGAAAGGCACAAAAGACTTTTTGCCGCGCGAGATGCAAATGCGCGATTATGTGCAGGGCGAAATTTTAAAAACCTATCGTGCAAGCGGATTTGAGCGCATTGCCACCCCGATGATTGAGGACATGGAAAACCTCGATAAATCGGATGGCGGCGACAATTTGAACTTGATTTTCAAGGTGCTCAAACGCGGTGAAAAGCTGCAAAAAGCACTTGCGAGCGGCGACGAAAAAGAGCTTGCCGACATTGGCCTGCGCTACGATTTGACCCTGCCGCTTTCGCGCTATTATGCCGCGAACAAAGACGTGCTGCCGCACCCGTTTAAGGTGATTCAAACCGACCGTGTGTTTCGGGCAGAGCGGCCGCAAAAAGGCCGTATGCGTGAATTTGTGCAATGCGACATCGACATTTTAGGCGATGATTCGCCAAATGCGGAAATTGAACTGATTGACGTCACCGCGCGCGCACTGCTCAATATCGGCCTTGCGGATTTTTCAATTCATCTCAATGACCGCCGCTTGCTGCGCGGCATGCTCGCACATTTCGGCTTTGCAGCCGAGGCACTGGATTCCGTGTGCATCACCTTTGACAAGCTTGACAAAATTGGCGCAGACGGCGTTTGTGCTGAGCTGTCGGAAAAAGAAATGCCCGCAAATGCCGTTGCGGCACTGGCAGATTTTCTGCAAAAAGGCACGTTTACACTGGCAGACGTGGCCGCGCTGTGCGCCGATGCCACGCTTGGCGCACGCGTACAGCGTGTGATGGACGCGGTCACGGCCGTGGCGGACGGCGCTTATAAAATTGTGTTCACGCCCTCACTCGTGCGCGGGCAGGGCTACTACACCGGCATGGTGTTTGAG
>JAVXRV010000029.1:0-18335 GCA_036643515.1 Ruthenibacterium sp. | reverse complement strand
CCTACATTTGCCTTAAAGATTTTATTCCCTGTAAAAATTTTTAACAAATTGGGCTTTTTTCCAAAATTCGGATCTTCCGATGGAAGAATTGTTACATGACAGGTATCCGTCACCCCATTATAGGTATAGTACTTAATATCAGTTTCCCCTACACCATTTGCGTAATAATGTCCACCTTCTATAAGTATCGAAACAAGGTCCGGATTTGGAATTTTAATCACAAAGACTGACTGAGCAGCTGGAGCTTGCGGCATCTGTGCATCAGCCTTAAAAATCTCTCCTGCACGGACTGTGATGTTTTTTGGTGTTACTATGATGGATGTTGCCGGCTGTGAGCCTTCTCCAACATATACTGAAACATATCCAACCGATTCTCCATGATTTTTAAGATAAAATCCGGCATTTCCCACACGGTTTGCCTTAAATACGCCCGGTTCCACCATATCTACAATATCCTTGCCATCGATTTGATCCCATGTGATTTCTTCGTTGCGGGCGGATTCCGGATAAATCGTGAAACTTGTACGACCTGTTTCGCCCGGATTCAACCACATGAGGGGTTTGTCGAAATCAATATATTGAATCGGGGTTTTTCCCTTTGCGTTCATGATTTCTAAATCCAACTGCGCAAACATGTTTTGAATTTCTTCATCTGTGGGATTTGCGTCTAAGAGGTCTTGCGTGTCCTCAGCAAGAGGTTCGTCAACGGGTGTTCCCGCTGTCACCACGCCCGCAAGTGCTGATACTTGACTGCTCGCTTCTTCTAGGTGGGGTGCTGCAAGTGCAGCATCTTGTAACGGTGTTTCGGCTGATTCCGTACCAATGGTTTGTTCTGGGATAGCTGTGATTTGGGTTTCTGCTGCATTCTCCGCAAATGCAGTCATCAACATTGCACTGCACAGCAATGCCGTTGTAAGAAGTGAGATTGTCTTTTTTATGTTGCATCCTCAATCCTTCTTAAAATCGCCTGTTCCGTTTTATCGTGAAAAATCGGTAATGCCGTCCATGCGCGATAGGCTTGATTTTGCAATCGTTTTCGGCGCGGCTTTTATAGCATTATCATAGCACAAGCCATCATAAAAACCCAGTATGAAACTCATTGTGTAAAATATTTGAATCGCGTGCATCTTTGCGCAATACTGAATTCCGCTGATGTGCCTAAATGAAGAAATCAAGAGTAATACAGCGAAAACAAAAGCATTACAGAGAAAACAAGTTTTTTTACACCAAGATATGCGGAAAAATCGCAATAAATCTTGGAATTTGCAAAAATATTGCGAAAAAAATACGCAAAAACTATTGACAGCCGCGCACTTTCGTTTTATATTTACACTTGTATGTTACACGAATAGTGAAAGTTTTGCGCGAAAATATCGTGTGATTCTCACGGTTGCCTATTCCGATTTGTCATGCCGCTCGCGCAACAACCGCAGCACATGCCAAACCCCTCCATGCTCGGAGGTGGTTTACGATTGATTTTTGCGTGAAAACGCATGGAGGTTTTATATGGAAAATTCTATCATCGTAGCACTGAAAGACATTGTTGTCGACTTTGACGGTCAATCCATTTTACAAGGACTGTCGCTCGACATTCACGACAAGGAATTTGTCACTTTTTTAGGGCCGTCCGGCTGCGGAAAAACCACGACATTGCGCGTGATTGGCGGCTTTATTGCGCCAAAATCCGGCAGTGTGTTTTTTGCCGGCAAAAACATCACCAAACTGCCGCCCTATCAGCGTCATGTCAACACCGTCTTTCAAAAATACGCATTATTTCCGCATCTCAATGTGTTTGAAAACGTCGCGTTCGGTCTGCGTCTGCAAAAATTAGACGAAACGCTCATCCGCACGCGCGTGCTTGAAATGCTCGAAATGGTCGGTCTCAAAGGTTTTGAGCGCCGCAACACGCTCACCCTTTCGGGCGGGCAGCAGCAGCGCGTCGCCATCGCACGCGCACTCGTCAACCACCCGCGCGTTTTGCTTTTGGATGAGCCGCTCGGCGCACTCGATTTAAAACTGCGCAAGGAAATGCAAATTGAGCTGAAGCGCATTCAACAAAGCCTCGATATCACGTTTATTTATGTCACACACGATCAAGAAGAAGCCCTCACCATGTCCGACACGGTCGTCGTGATGAGCGGCGGCGAAATTCAGCAAATCGGTTCACCGCAAGATATTTACAACGAGCCAAACAATGCCTTCGTCGCCGATTTTATCGGAGAATCGAATATTTTAAGCGGTGTCATGCACCGCGATTTTCTTGTGGAATTTGCCGGCAATGAGTTTGCCTGTGTCGACAAGGGTTTTGCGGCGCAAGAGCAGGTGCAAGTCGTCGTGCGTCCTGAAGATATTCAGGTTGTGCCCGCCATTCAAGGCCAACTTTCGGGCATTGTTGAAAACGTCATTTTCAAAGGGGTGCATTTCGAAATGCATGTCAAACAAGCCGGTTACACATGGATGATTCACTCCACGCAGGCCTCGCAGGTGGGCGAATTGATTGGCATGTGCATCGGGCCGGACGAAATCCACATCATGCGCAGCACGGAGGGTCAGTAAACGCCGTGATTCAAAAAAAATCTCTCGCCTCCCCCTATCTTGTCTGGATGACCATTTTCATTGCCGCACCGCTTGCCATCGTCATTTATTTTGCATTTACAGACGCCACAGGCGCGTTTACGCTTGAAAACATCATGGGGCTTGGCCAATACACCGCCGTGTTCGTGCGCAGCATTTTGCTCGCCGTCGCAGCCACAACCATCTGCCTTGTGCTTGCTTTCCCGCTCAGCTTTATGCTCTCGCGCATGCGTGCGTCGCGCCAAAGCATGATGCTGATGCTCGTGATGTTGCCCATGTGGATGAACTTTTTATTGCGCACGTATGCATGGCGCAGTCTGCTTGAAAACGGCGGCCTCATCAACCGTTTTCTCGGCATATTCGGCATTGGGCCGTTCCAAATGATTAACACCGCCGGCGCTGTTGTGCTCGGCATGGTATACAATTATCTGCCCTATATGATTTTGCCGCTTTACACCATTATGGTAAAAATCGACGACAGCGTCATTGAAGCCGCGCAAGATTTGGGTGCAAACACCTTTCAAATTCTGCGTAAAGTGCTGTTGCCGCTCTCGATGGATGGCATCACCACAGGCATCACGATGGTATTTGTGCCAAGCATTTCCACATTCATCATCAGCCGCATGCTTGGTGGCGGCTCCAATTTGTTGATTGGCGATTTGATTGAAATGCAGTTTCTCGGCAACAGCTACAACTACAACCTCGGCAGTGCCATGAGCCTTGTGCTGATGGTGATTGTGCTGCTGTGCATGAGCTTCACCACCGCCGACAGCGAAGAAATGGAGGCCATGGTATGAAAAAATCACGCGTGTTTCAAACGGCCTATCTCTGCGCCATTTTCGGCTTTTTGTATGTGCCGATTGCCGTGCTGATTGCGTTCAGTTTCAACGAGAGCAAAAGCCGCACGGTGTTCACGAATTTCACATTCAAATGGTATCAAAATCTATTTCACAACGACATGATTTTAAAAAGTCTGCTCGTGTCGCTCGCGATTGCCTTTGTGTCCGCCATCATCGCCACCGTCCTCGGCACCATGGCGGCCATCGGCATCAACAGCATGAAAAAACGCACGCGCAGCGCCATTTTAAGTGCCAGTTATGTGCCGGTCATCAACCCCGAAATCATCACCGGTGTTTCCATGATGCTTTTATTCGTCGTGTTCAACGGCCAAATTTCAAATATTCTATCCTCCGTTTTCAAAACCGAAATCTCATTCAGCGGCTTTGGCATCGTCACGCTTTTGATTGCGCACATCACGTTCAACTTGCCATACGTCATCTTCAGCGTCAGCCCAAAACTGCGCCAACTTGATATCCGCATGTACGAGGCCGCGCTCGACCTCGGCTGTACGCCCTCGCAAGCATTTTTTAAGGTGGTATTGCCCGAAATTATGCCCGCCATTTTGTCAAGTTTTCTCATTTGCTTAACGTATTCGATTGACGATTTCATCATTTCCTATTTCACAAGCGGCACCGTGCAAACGCTGCCCATCGCCATTTACAGCATGACCAAAAAGAAAGTCAGCCCCGAAATCAACGCGCTTTCATCACTGATGTTCGTCACAATTCTCACGATTATTCTCGTGTCCAACCGTGTAGACAGTGTGCGCGAAAAGCGCATCCAAAAGGCGATTCACGCCGCGGAGGCCGGCAAATGAAAAAAATTGTCTGCTTATTGCTCACCCTGCTTTTATGTGTGAGCGCAACCGTACCGGCCTTTGCCGCTGTAAATGTCGAGCCGAATTACGATTACAAACGCTTTGCAAACGACAATCTCACGCTCAATGTCTATAACTGGGGCGAATATATTTCAAACGGCACCGACGATTCCGTCAATGTCGTCAAGGAATTTGAAGCGCTCACCGGCATCAAAGTCAACTACACCACGTTCGACACCAACGAAAGCCTGTACGCCAAGCTCAAAAGCGGCGCGGGCGATTACGACGTCATCATTCCGAGCGATTATATGATAGACAAAATGTCGCGCGAGGGCATGCTTGCCACGCTGAACCTGCAAAATATCCCGAATTTCAAATTCATCGGCGACGATTACAAATCGCGCGCGTATGACCCCGAAAACAAATACAGCGTCGCCTATACATGGGGTGTCGTCGGCATTATTTACAACAAAAACATCGTGGACGAAGAAGATTTATCGCAAGGTTTCGGCCTTTTATGGGACGAAAAATACGCAAAGCAAATTCTCATGTTTAACAACAGCCGCGACGCGTTTGCGGTGGCGGGCAAAATGCTCGGCCATTCGCTCAACCCGAAAAGCACCGCCGAAATTGACGCGGCGGCGCAGCAGCTCAAAAATCAAAAAGGTGTCGTACAGGCATATGTGATGGACGAAGTGTTCGACATCATGGGCGGCGAAGAAGCCGCGATTGCGCCATATTACGCGGGCGACGGCATTACACTGATGCGCGAAAACGAAAATCTTGCCATGTTCATTCCGCCCGAAGGTTCTAATCTGTATGTGGACGCGATGTGCATTCCGAAAACGAGCAAAAAGCAAGAGGCCGCCGAGCTGTTCATCAATTTCATGTGCGAAACCGACATCGCCCTCGCCAACACCGAAACCATCTGTTATTCCTCGCCGCACACGGCGGTGCAAGCGCTTTTGCCACAGGAGCTGCGCGAAAATCCGCTCATGTATCCGCCGGCAGATTTGCTTTCCAAATGCGAAATTTTCACCGCCCTGCCCGATGACATCAGCCGCGCCATGGACGCCGCGTGGAGCGACGTGCGCAGCTACGACGCAAACGGAAACGGCTGGCTGATGCCGGTGGCGCTGTGTGTGATGCTCGGTCTGTCCGGCTTTGGCTTCATGCGCAAAGCCATTCGCAAAAAACGAAACGAATATTAAAAAACACGCAGGTGCGGATTTTTAAAATCTACACCTGCGTGTTTTTCATCATGCAATGATTGCAATGCGCGGCAAAAATCACCGCTCTTTTTTCTGTTGACGCCACGCGTGCCAAACGTCTTTCAATTTTGCCTCTTTGTTGCAAACGCCGAGCATCGCCTCACCCATCGGCCACGAAATCGCGCCAAAGGTATTCAGTGCCACATTTTTAAACGGCAGTTCCCGCACCGAGCATTCCCGCACCTTTTCGTTGACGGCCGCATTCGTCGAAAAATGGACATGTTTTTTGGCAACACTCATGGCAAAATATGCCACAAATCGTGCAAAATACGATTGCTTCATCTCACCAAGCGTTGTGCGCATGGTATATGCACCTTTTTGCACCGGCTCATTCAACACCGGCATACGGGCATGAACGCTATAAAACATCGCATCATCGAATGTATTGTCTGCAAATTCGCCATATGCACCAAGACGGCTGTGTTCCTGCGGCATCCCCAAATTTTCGCCGGATATCTGCACTTGCACCGACAGCATCTCACTGCGGCTGTGCGCGCCGACGCTCACCGTATAGCTGCCGCGCTCCACCGCAAACCGCGCCAAATGCGGCACATAAAACGCAAATTGTTCATATGGCACCTCCAGTTTCACTTCACCGCTCGCGCCCGCCGCCAGTGTCACACGCGTAAACGCCTTCAGTTCCCGCACCGGCTGATGCGCCGCTGAACCGCTGTGTGTGATGTAAAGCTGCACAATTTCGTCCGCATCTACATTGCCGATATTCGACACCGTCATCGTCGCGCAAAGCGTTTCGCCTTTTGCCAGCATCGCCGTCGACAGCTGCAAATTGCCATAGGCAAAGCGCGTGTACGAAAGCCCGAATCCGAACGGAAACAGCACATTCTGTGCCGCTTTGTCATAGTATCGATAGCCGACATAAATACTTTCGCTGTACGTCACAGCACTCGGCCCCATCGGATAATGCGCGGCACACGGTGTATCTGCAAGCGCAAGCGGCCATGTATCGGCCAATTTTCCGGATGGACACGCCTCGCCGTATAAAAGTTGATACGCGCCCTCGCCAAACCCTTCGCCGCCAAGCGCCAAATACAAAAGCGCCTTTGCCTGCGGCAACCACGGCATCACCACCGGACTGCCGGCCGTGAGCACCACAATCAAATTCGGCGTCACAGCGCTGATTGCCTCCAACAAATGCAGTTGATTCTGCGGCAGTGACAAGGTGTCGCGGTCATATCCTTCTGTTTCATAAACATCCGTCAACCCAACAAATAGCACGGTTTTCGCAGCATCCCGCGCAAAGCGCACAGCCACGGCCTCCATTTTTTCGTCCACCACGTCCGCATCCAAACGATATCCCGACGCATACGTAAAATCCGCCACATTGTGCCGCATAAACGCGTCCTTAAAATTCACTTTCTGCTGTGCGTTCACAATGCTGCTGCCACAACCTTGAAACCGCCCGTCCTCCCCTGCCATCGCGCCGATAAACGCCACTTGTTCGTGACGCGCAAGCGGCAAGGCATCCTCATTTTTGAGCAAAACTGCCGATTCCGTCAGCGCTTTCACCGCCAATGCATGATGTGCCGGTTGGTCGTATGCTGCGTCTTTCGTCACCGCTCCTGTTTTTGCAATAAGCCGCAGCACATTGCGGCACGCGGCATCGAGCACGCTTTCTTTGAGCGCACCGCTCTCCACAGCCGCGCAAATTGCCTTGTCAAAACAGCCGGAATACGGCATCTCCAAATCAAGCCCCGCCTCAAGTCCCGAAAGTCGGTTTGAAACCGCGCCCCAATCGCTCATCACAAGGCCGTCAAAGCCCCATTCCTCGCGCAAAATATCGGTCAAAAGCGCCTTGTTTTCGCTTGAATACACCCCATTCACGCGGTTATAGCTGCACATTACGGTGGACGGTTTCCCCTCCTTGACGGCAATTTCAAACGGCCGCAGATAAATTTCATGCAGCGCGCGCGGGTCAATTTCCGCAGAAATACTCATGCGATAAGTTTCTTGATTGTTGACGGCAAAATGCTTGAGGCTTGCGCCGACGCCCTCGCTCTCAATGCCGCGAATCATGGCGGCGCCCAGTTTTCCGGCAAGCAGCGGGTCCTCGGAATAATATTCAAAATTGCGTCCGCACAGCGGGCTGCGCTTGATGTTGACGCCCGGCCCAAGCAAAACCGACACGCCGTTTGCCTTGCATTCCTCGGCCACCGCCTTGCCCACAGCGCTTGTAAGCTCGGTATCCCACGCACACGCAAGCGTTGCCGCCGGTGGAAAACACGTCGCTTTCACGCTGTTGCCGCCGTTTTCTTTTACGTGTGTTTTATCCTCTTTTCGCAGACCGTGCGGGCCGTCTGCCATGAAAATCGGCCCCACTTTCCCCTCAATTTTCTGCGTCTGCCACGCGTCCATCCCGCTCACAAGTGCCGCTTTTTCTGCCAGTGTCAAGCTTTGCAAAACGGCCTCCACATCTTCTGCGTGCATTTTTTTCACTTCCTATTTTTAATTTTATCCCAATACGCTTTCGCCGCCTGCTCATTTTTATTTTCGCCATAAATATAGTAGGTGGTATTTTTAAGCGCATCCGGCAGATATTGCTGTTTCACCCAATGATTTTCATAGTCGTGCGGATAGAGATAATGCTGTCCTTTTTGCAAATTGTCCGCACCGTCAAAATGCTTATTTTGCAGTTGTCGCGGCACATCGCCTGTTTTTCCGCTTTTCAAATCCGCGATAGCGGCATTGATGGCGTTGTGTGCCGCATTGCTTTTTGGCGATGTCGCGAGTAAAACCGCCGCATCTGCCAGTGGAAGCCGCGCCTCCGGCAATCCAAGCTGTAAGGCACTGTCCACGCACGCTTTCACAATCGGAATCGCCATCGGATACGCAAGTCCCACGTCCTCAGCCGCAATCACCAGTAGCCGTCGGCAAGCCGACAGCAAATCACCGCCCTCTAAAATGCGTGCAAGATAGTGCACCGCCGCGTCGGGGTCAGAGCCGCGAATACTTTTTTGCAGCGCCGAAATGGCGTCATAATGCGCATCATCGCTCTTGTCGTAATGTTGGCTTGAGCGCTGCGCCACCTGCTGCACCATCTCAAGCGTCAGCACTTTCGCGCCGTCCTGCGCCTTGGCGGCGGCCACGGCAAATTCAAGACTGCCGAGCGCCTTGCGCATATCCCCGCCGCACGCGGTGGAAAGCAGCGTCAGCGCCTGCGGCTCGGCCTCTATTTTCACATCGTCCTGCTGTTCAATTTTTTGCAGCGCATTTGTAATCCCCTGCAAAATATCCGCCGGTGTCAGCGCCTTAAATTCAAACACCGTCGCACGCGAAAGCAGCGCATTATAGATGTAAAAATACGGGTTTTCCGTCGTGGACGCAATCAATGTCACCGAGCCGTCCTCGATGCATTCAAGCAAACTCTGCTGCTGCTTTTTATTCAAATATTGAATTTCGTCAAGATACAGCAAAATACCGTTTTGGCTTTGCAGCGTGCCAATTTCACTCAGCACCGTTTTGATGTCTGCCGTGCCGGCACTTGTGCCATTGAGTTTGTGCAAACGCATGCCGCTCCCTTGTGCAATAATACGTGCCACCGTCGTTTTTCCAACACCGGACGGCCCGTAAAAAATCATATTCGGGATGCGGCCGCTCTCCACTGTTTTGCGAAACACCTTATTTTCGCCAAGTAAATGCTGCTGTCCGCACACTTCGCTGAGTGTTTGCGGCCGCAGCCTGTCGGCCAGAGGCTGTAACATCATGCTTCTCCTATTCCACTGTCGGCTGTGTGCGCCAGTCGTTCATTTTCCGCGCAGCATAGCCGTTTTCCAAAAAATAGTCCAGTGCATAAACAAGGCTTCTGTCCCAAAAATTCCATTCATGTACGCCCGGCCATTCCATGCGGCGATAGTTTGCCAGTGGCAGCGTTTTGCACACAGTATGCAGCGCGTCATTTTGCGCTTTAATCTGATACGGTTCAAGGTCTTGCAACCCGTTCGTCAAAAAGATTTTCGGTTGTTCTTTTGCCGGCAGCGCGGCAATTTTTCGCACAAGGCATAAAATATTGGCCTCCGGCTTCAGCGTCAAATCATCTCCCAATACAGGAATAAAACTATCCGCCACATCGGACTCTTTCGCGGCATCGAGCATCATGCCAATGTCTACCGCACCCGAAAAAGACGCGCACCCCGCATATAAATCTGGCCGCGAAAGTGCGAGATACAACGCGCCATACCCGCCCATAGAAAGGCCGGCGATATAGTTTTTTTCACGTTCCATCGGCAGTTTAAATATTTTCGACAATGCCTTTGGCATTTCTTCGGTCACAAAGGTTTTATAAGCGCCGCCGTATGCCATGTCATGATAAAACGAATTTCCGCATGAGGGCGCCACCAACGCAAGGCCGTTGTCGGCGGCATACCGCGCGGCGGCAGTCATTTCCATCCAGTCCGCGCCGCAGCCGGCATGTCCGTGCAACAGCGTCAAAACACCTTTCACGGTGTTGCCAACGATATTGGGCAAATCGGTCGGGAAATAAAGTTTGATATTCACTTTGGTGGCAAGCACTTCGCTCGCGAGTACACAGTCAATAAAAGCCATCGCAAAACACTCCTTTTTTTCTTCTTAATTGCGCATCGCGCGCAAAAAACAAAATATCATCATATCATTATTATAACGTAATACGCCCCTGATTGATAGTCAGGGGCGTAAAATATTTATTCGTAAAGCGGATAACGTGCGGTCAATTCCGCCACTTTTGCGCGTGTTTCATCTTTTTTGGCTTCAAAATCAAACACACAGTTCGCAATGCACTCTGCAATCACAGCCATGTCTGCCGGCACCATGCCGCGCGTTGTAATGGCCGGTGTGCCGATGCGCAAACCGGAGGTGATAAACGGCGACTGCGGGTCGTTCGGCACGGTGTTTTTGTTTGCGGTGATGCAAATTTCATCCAAACGATGTTCGAGTTCCTTGCCGGTCACGTCTGTGCCGCGCAAATCCACCGTCATGAGATGGTTGTCCGTTCCGCCCGAAACAAGCGCCAATTTCTGTGCCTGCAATGCGTTTGCAAGCGCTTTTGCGTTGTCAACAATCGTTTGCTGATACGCTTTAAATTCGGGTTTCAGCGCCTCGCCGAAGCACACGGCTTTCGCGGCAATCACATGCTCCAGCGGCCCGCCCTGTGTGCCGGGGAAAATGGATTTATCAATTGCTTTTGCAAACTGTTCTTTGCACAAAATCATGCCGCCGCGCGGGCCGCGCAAGGTTTTGTGTGTTGTCGTCGTCACAACATCGGCATAAGGCACAGGGTTCGGGTGCAAACCTGCCGCCACAAGTCCCGCGATATGTGCCATATCCACCATAAACAGCGCATCCACGTCTTTTGCAATTTTTGAAATGCGCTCAAAATCAATCGTGCGCGCATAAGCCGAAGCACCGGCCACAATCATCTTCGGATGATTTTCCTTTGCTTTTTTCTCAAGGTCGGCATAATCAAGATAGCCGTTTTCGTCCACACCGTACGGCACAAAGTGATAGTTTTTTCCGCTCATATTGACAGGGCTGCCGTGCGTCAAATGTCCGCCGTTCGACAAATCCATGCCAAGCACAGTATCGCCAAGCGTCAGCAGGGCAAAATAAACGGCCAAATTCGCCTGTGCGCCCGAATGCGGCTGCACATTGGCATGTTCCGCGCCAAACAGCTTGCAGGCGCGGTCACGCGCGATATTTTCAACCACGTCCACACATTGACAGCCGCCATAATAGCGGTGTGCCGGATAACCCTCGGCGTATTTATTGGTGAGCACTGTGCCCATCGCGGCCATCACGGCGGGCGAAACGATGTTTTCAGACGCAATCAGTTCAATATTTCCCTGTTGACGTTTGAGTTCTTTCTCCATAGCTTCGCCAATTTCGGCGTCATATTTGGTTACAAACCCAATGGTATCCAGCATCTCTTTGTACATAAGTACCTCCCATAATTGCTATATGTTGCGGTTTTATATCGATATCTTTTATTATATACCAAAATACAGTTGTGTACAATTGTGCTTTGTGCTATATTTATTAAATAATGGCTGTTATTATTTATTCAGTATTTTCAAAACAGCAAATTCATCAGAAACGGAGTGGTTTTTTGCGCACAAAACAAGACACGCTCACCATTGTAAACCGTCTGAAAGCCGAATACCCGCTTGCCGATTGTTCTTTGCGCTATGATGACGCGTGGCAATTACTTGTCGCCGTGCGTCTTTCGGCACAGTGCACCGACGCGCGCGTCAACATCGTCACGGCGGAGCTTTTCGCAAAATACCCAACGCTTGAAGCGCTCGCCGCCGCCGGCCCTGATGCCATTGAAGCCATTGTGCGGCCATGCGGGCTTGGCAAAAGCAAAGCGCGCGACCTTGCGGGCATGGCAAATATGCTGTCCACCACATTTGGCGGCCATGTGCCGCAGGAGATGGACGCGCTTTTGTCGTTGCCGGGCGTCGGGCGTAAAAGCGCCAATTTGATTCGCGGTGACGTGTTTCATCTGCCGGCCGTCGTGGCCGACACCCATTGCATTCGCCTTGCAAACCGTATCGGCTTTGTATCTGACACCACCGACCCCGTACAGGTAGAGCGTGCGCTCGTCAAGGTGCTGCCGGCGGAGGAATCGAGCGATTTCTGTCACCGCTGTGTGCTGCACGGCCGCGCCGTGTGCACTGCACGCAAAGCGCTGTGTGAAATCTGTTGCTTGCAAAACATTTGCCGCACCGGCAAAAAATCTGTAAAACAAGAAAATTTGGAGGAACTACTATGAAAAAAATCTTAAAACTAACCTTCTGCCTCACGCTCTGTGTCTTTTTACTTGCCGCCTGCGGTGAAAAATTGCCCGAAGGCATCACCGAAGAAGATGTCAAATCCCACGCCTCCGCCACGGTTCTTTCCTTGAATGCCAAAGATTATGATACGTTAAACGCCTCCATGACGCCCGAAATGACCGACGCGCTGTCGAAATCTCCGCTTGCCGACGTGTGGGAGCCGTTTGCCGAAAAGCTCGGCGCATTCAAACAAATCGACAAAGTCACCGTCGGCGCACAAAAAGGGCTTGCCATCGCCGTAGTCAACGCAAGCTATGAAAACGCAAAAGCCACGTTCACCCTGTCCTATGACGCCGATTATCGTTTGGCCGGCCTTTTCTTCAAATAAAGCGTTCACGCTATAAGGAGTTTTTGTATTTGATTTCCCCCAAAACAGCCCCCGCCGTGCAAAATTCGTTTTCGGCCGGTTTCAAAGACGGCATTCCCATCGGCCTTGGCTATTTATCCGTGTCCATCACCTTTGGCATGATGGCCGTCGCCGGCGGTCTGCCCGTCTGGGCGGCCGTCGCCATCAGCATGACCAACGTCACCAGTGCCGGCCAATTTGCCGGCCTCGGCCTCATAATGACCGGCGGCAGTCTGTTTGAAATGGCGCTGACGCAGCTCGTCATCAACCTGCGCTATGCGCTGATGAGCCTCTCCCTCTCGCAAAAAATGGAGCGCCATGTCAACATCATTGACCGCATATTGTTCAGCTTTATGATGACCGACGAGGTGTTTGCAGTGGCAAGCGGCCAAAAAGACGACGTCGGCAAGCGCTACTTATTCGGATTGATGATTGCGCCTTATTGCGGTTGGGCGCTTGGCACGCTGTGTGGCGCCGTCGCAAACGAATTTCTGCCGCAAAGCATCCGCAGTGCGCTTGGCATCGCTATTTATGGCATGTTTATCGCCATTTTAATTCCTGTCGCAAAACAGAGCAAAGCCGTTTTCTGCGTTGTTTTGCTCGCTGTTTTTGCAAGCTGCGCACTGCATTATCTCCCTGTTTTCAGCGGCATTTCAAGCGGTTTTGCCATCATTCTCTGCACCCTTCTCGCCGCCACCGTCGGCGCGTTGTTTGCGCCCGTGCGTGAGGAGGCCATATGTTGAGCAGTGGACAAATCTGGCTGTATATCGCCGTTATGGCAGGCGTCACCTATCTCATTCGCATGTTGCCGCTCGCCATGTTTCAAAAAAAAATCAACGGCCGTTTTTTCAAAAGCTTTCTATTTTACGTGCCGTACGCCGTCCTCGCCGCCATGACCATTCCCGCCGTGCTCGAGAGTACCGGCAATATTTTCTCCGCGCTGGCAGGGCTGCTCGTCGCCGGCATCTGCGCTTATTTTGGCGCATCTTTGCTGCCTGTTGCGCTCGCGGCATGTGGCACGGTGTATTTTGCAGAATGGATGATGCGTCTTTGGGCTTGACGCCGCACGCAAAAGTGCTTATAATAGATGCAGACATAAAAACAGGGGTGCCGAAAGGCTGAGATTTGGTTTTGTACGCGAAACCATCAACCCTTTACCTGATCCGGATAATGCCGGCGTAGGAAGTTTGTTTATCACGAAACTTTTGTGCGCCTGTGAATTTTCATGGGCGCACTTCTCTTTGTTTTTATGTACTTTATTGTAAGGCGGTCCATCATGTCTAAAACTTATTCCAAAACCCGCACACTGGTCGAGTGTGCCCTCATGATTGCGCTGGGCACCGTGCTCGCGCAGCTCAAAATTTTCGAAATGCCCAACGGCGGCAGCATCACGCTGCTCTCCATGCTGCCCTTTGTACTGGTGTCGTTTCGTCACGGCACAAAATGGGGCCTGTTCACCGGTTTTGTAAACAGCCTTTTGCAGATGCTGCTCGGCTTTTATGCGCCGCCCACCAACACCATCAGCGCACTCGTGCTCATGATTCTGCTCGATTACGTGCTCGCGTTCACCCTGCTCGGCCTCGCCGGCGCCATCGCAAAACCATTTTCCAACAAAACGCTCGGCATCGCCGTCGGCACGGCATCGGTTTGCGTCATTCGCTTCTTCTGCAGCTTTTTCAGCACGATTTTCGTCTGGTTTTCCACCGCACCGGCCGGCGTACCGGTCTGGCTGTTTGCCATCACCTACAACGGTTCTTACATGCTGCCGGAACTGATTTTAACCACCGCCGGCGCCGTCATTCTCTACAAAGCGATGCCGAAATTTTTTACGGCACAATAACCAAAAAAGCGCCGCAAATTTTATCAATTTTGCGGCGCTATCTTTTGCAATAATATGTTATAATGGATACAGAGGTTTTCCTCAATTGATTTCAAAAGGAGCTGTTTTGCATGAGTGACAATCTAATTATCTGCATTGGACGGCAGTTTGGCAGCGGCGGGCACGAAATTGGCGAAGGACTTGCGAAAGCACTTGACATTCCCTGTTATGATAAGGAAATTTTAAAGCATGCAGCTCTTGAAAGCGGCATTGTGGAAGAACTGTTTGAAAAGGCCGATGAAAAGCCGAACAACAGTTTTCTGTATTCTCTTTCGATGGGTTCGGCAGATGCCCTCGGCGGCAGTTTCACCAATTATAACGACTATCTCACCAACGACAAACTATTTTTATTCCAAAGCAAAACCATCAAAGATTTTGCCCAAAAAAGTTCCTGCGTCATCATCGGACGCTGTGCCGATTACATTTTACGCGGTGAAAAAAAGATGCTCTCGGTATTCGTCCACGCGCCGCTCGAGCTGCGCATTCAGCGCATCTCGCACATGCGCAATATCGACGAAGACGCCGCGCGTTCGCTGATTAAAAAAACCGACAAAAGCCGCGCCAATTACTATGCTTTTTATGCCGACAACGATTGGGGCGCCGCCGAAAGCTACGATTTATCGCTCAACAGCGGCAAGCTCAGCATCGACAAATCCATTCAAATTCTCAAAAACGCGGCACAAAGTTTATAATCAAATTACAAAGCGGGAGCGGATTTTTTATAAATCCGCTCCCACTTTGCGTTTGCCGTCGGCACGCTTTTCCCGCACGCTCATTCTGCTTTCAAAACCAATTTCTCCGCCTCCACACACAAGAGATACGCCACACGCGCCGCACCGGCCTTGATTTGCGCCGCAGCCAGCACTTGCTCCACTTCCCGCGTAATCACACGGCGCAGCGGCCGTGCCCCATAGCGCGGCGCATACGCGTCTTTCACAAGCAGCGCCGTCGCCTCGGCCGTGTGATGCAGCACAATCTTCACCGCCGCCGCGCGTGTTTCAAGCTCTACAAGCAAATTTTCACCGATTTGCAGCAGCGTTTCCCGCGCAAGCGGATGAAACACCAAAAGTTCGTCCATGCGTCCAATCAACTCCGGCCTAAACGCCTCTTTTGCCGCACGCAACACATCGCGTTCCGCAAAACTTTTTTGTTCGCAATTCACAAATCCAAGCGACGATTGCTCCGCCATGGCCTTTGCGCCGAGGTTCGACGTCAATATCACAACCGTATTTGCAAAATGGACACACCGCCCCTCGCTGTCGGTCAAGCGCCCGTCCTCCAAAATTTGCAGCAGCAAATTGTAAATATCCGGATGTGCTTTCTCAATTTCATCAAACAGCACCACACTGTACGGTCGGCGGCGCACGGCCTCCGTCAGTTGCCCGCCCTCTCCGTGCCCCACATAACCCGGCGGCGCGCCCACAAGACGGCTCACCGTATGCTGCTCCATATATTCGCTCATATCAAAGCGCAGAAGCGCCTTTTCGCTACCAAAAAATACATCGGCAAGCGCTTTTGCGAGCGCTGTTTTGCCGACGCCGCTCGGTCCCAAAAACAAAAAAGACCCAATCGGACGGCACGCGTCCGAAAGCCCTGTGCCCGCACATTGCAGCGCGGCGGCAAGGGCGTGCACCGCCATCGCCTGTCCCAAAACCCGCTGTGACAGCGCCTGTTCCAAATCCGCCAACCTCGCACAATTTTGCACCGTCATCTTTTCAAGCGGCACGCCGCTCTGTCGTGCACACACCTCGGCAATTTCGTTTTCGGTCACGCAAAGCGGTTCGGCCGTTTTCTGCGTCGCAGTGTCTTGCGCTCGCATGCGCGTCAACGCACACGCCTCATCCAATAAATCAAGCGCTTTATCGGGCAAAAATCGTGTCGGCAGATACCGTGCCGACAGCGTCACAGCCTCCGACAGCGCCGTCGGCGTGATGGTGAGATGATGAAAAGCGGCATATCGCGGCGCAAGTCCGGTCAAAATTTCCTGTGCCGTCGCAATGCTCGGCTCGTCAATTTCAATGCGCCCAAACCGCCGCGCAAGCGCCGCGTCTTTTTCGATATGATTGCGATATTCCACACAAGTTGTCGCGCCAATCACCTGCAATTCGCCGCGCGCGAGCAGCGGCTTCAAAATATCGCCCGCATCAATCCCGCCCTCCGCAGCGCCCGCGCCGATAATGCCATGAATTTCGTCGATGAATAAAATGATATTGCACGCGCGCGTCACATCGTCCAGCACCGCTTTAAAGCGCTCCTCAAAGTCGCCGCGATATTTCGTGCCGGCAATCAGCGCCGTCAAATCAAGCGCCAACACGCGTTTTCCACATAAACTCTGCGGCACCTTTCCCTTTGCGATACGCTGCGCCAATCCCTCAACCACCGCCGTTTTTCCAACGCCCGGCTCCCCCACAAGACAAGGGTTGTTTTTTTGCCGTCGCGCAAGCACTTGAATCACATTACACAGTTCTTTTTCGCGTCCAAGCAGCGGGTCAAAATAGTCTTCCTCCGCAAGCCGTGTAAAATCGCGCGTGTATTTGTCAATGGTTTTGCTCGTGCCACGCGCCGCTTCACGCGGCCGCGTGCCCGGCAGCGCAGCCGTCGGCAATGTTTTTCCGGTCAATTGTTGACATTCACGCAGCGCCAGTGCCGGCTCAAGTCCAAGTGTACGCAAATAGCGCGGTGCCGTCGCCTTGTCGTTTTCCAGCGTTGCCGAGAGCAAATGCTCCGGCTCCACCTGTCCGGCATGCACCGCACGTGCCTCCACCACGGCAAAATCAAGACTTTTGCCAAGCGCCGACGAAAAATCCTCCGGTGTCAGCTGTGTCGGCGCACCGTGCCCCACTTCGGTTTCAAGTAAGCGGCAAATACGATAGCCGTAAATCTTTTTTTCGGTCAAAAACGCCGCCGCGTCCCCACTGTCGCACGCAAGCAGCGCAAGCAGCAAATGCTCCGTGCCCACATAAGTATGCCCCATGCGTTCGGCCGTAGTCACTGCGCCGCTGAGCACTTTATTTGCCCGCGATGAAAACCCGCTGAAAGTATAAAACAACGCGCACCCTCCTCTGCTGTAATCCTGTTTACAGTATAGGCGGATGCGCGTATTTCATACAGTCAAAATATTTCTTCGGGTGCCCGCACCCATCTCAAAGCAGCGCACAGGGCTACATTGCCATAACGCTCTGCGCTATCCCTGCGGCAATACACCCCGTAGCGGGCAGCGCTCTGCCCCACCGCATTGACCTGCGCTTGCACCCATAGTAGCGCACAAGGCCGCCTTGCCACAAATTCGCACAACATTTTCTTTCACAAACGCTCTTTTCGCGCGGCGGCAAGCGCCTCAATCCGTGCAATCATTGCGTCGCTTGTCGTCACGCTGCCAAGCGACACCGGCGTTGCCGTATACATGCCGTGAAAATCCGTTCCGCCGGTCACAATCAAGTCATCGCGTTGCGCCCAATCGCGCAAAATTGCTTTGTCCGCCTCCGTATTACGCGGATGGTCAATTTCAAGCCCATCGATGGCATGTTGTGCCAACAATTCATCGGCAAGCTCCATACTTTTATACACGCTCGGATGTGCCAAAATCACAACCGCACCCGCGTCATGTGCCAGTTTCAGCACCGTTTCCACGCTCTCATATGCCGGATTATGCAGCACCGTCCCTGTTTTTCCATTGAATAAAACCTGATACAATCCCTTATATATGCCGTCCGTATAGCCATCATCAAACAAAACACGCATCACATGCGTCTTGTACAAAACACCACTTCGCATGGCATATTCA
>JAVXRV010000028.1:0-18445 GCA_036643515.1 Ruthenibacterium sp. | reverse complement strand
CGGAGGTGAGTTTCTGTTCGGCGGCGATGCCATGTTCTTTCCAAACGTTCTGTCCCATGGCGCTCTGGATGCCTTTTTCAGAAAATTCGTCGGCATATTGTGTGGCCAAAACAGCGGAGGGGTCTTCGCCGGCGGCAACGATTTCAGCGTTCGGCAGGGTGACGATTTTCTCCACGGCGGCCTTTGCGATGGCGGTGTTTGCCTCGGTGGCGGCGGTGTCGTCTGCGGCAGAGGCAGAGGATGCGACAACGCTGGAAGCGGGTGCTGAAACAGACGGTGCAGCGGAAGAAACGGGTTTCTGTGCGCCGCAGGCGGCTAGCAAAACGGCGGAAGAAAGGCAAAGTGCGAGTACGAGGTTCTTTTTCATGTTTTTGTTATCTCCAGTTTTTTGTAATAGGGACAAAAAGCGTCCTTGAGTAGAATACAACATTTTGACAAAAAAGGCAAGTAAAAAATTGCTTGACAAGCGCTGAAATATGAGTATAATAGCAAATATACGCAAAAGACAATGACGAGTAGAGTACGTTTTGCAAACTTTTCAAGAGAGCTTCCGTTTGGTGTGAGGAAGTAAAGCAGGCAAAGCCGAACATGGCCTCCGAGTTGCGCGGGCGAAGTTTTCACAAATTCAGCTTGCGACGGTTACACCCGTTATCGTGTCACGCTGTCATCCGTTTTATACGGCCGCAGCGCTAAGGCTTTTGTCGCAAGGCAAAGGTAAAACAAGGTGGTACCACGATGTTTTTATAACTCGTCCTTGGAGATTTTCTCCGGGGACGAGTTTTTTGTTGCCCGAACACAGAAAAGGAGAACAAATTTTGATTACCATTGAACATTTGACAAAAATATTCGACGAGGGAAAAGCGCAGGTGATAGCGCTCGAAGATGTGAGCCTCACGGTGGAGCGCGGCGATATTTTCGGCATTATCGGCATGTCGGGCGCGGGAAAAAGTACGCTGTTGCGATGCCTTTCCATGCTTGAAACGCCCACCTCCGGTCGGGTTTTGCTCTCGGGTGTCGACACCAAAACGCTGCGCGGCCGTGCGCTCATTGAGGCAAGACGCAATATGGGTGTCGTGTTTCAAGGATATAATTTATTGATGCAAAAAAATGTGCACGACAACGTGGCATTTCCGCTTGCACTCGCCAAAATGCCGGCAGAACAGCAAAATATGCGCGTGTGCGAATTGCTGCAATTGGTCGGCCTTTCCGACAAGGCGAACTCCTATCCGAGCCAACTTTCCGGCGGACAAAAACAGCGTGTCGCCATCGCGCGGGCGCTCGCCACAAAGCCGGAGATGCTACTGTGCGACGAGCCGACAAGTGCGCTCGACAGCTTCACCACAAAATCCATGCTTGCGCTTTTGAAAGAAATCAACCAAACGCTCGGCGTCACAATTGTGATTATCACGCATGAAATGAGCGTGGTGAAGTCGATTTGTAACCGCGTTGCCGTGATTGACGCGTCGCATTTTGTCGAGAGCGGGCGCACCAAAGAGGTGTTCAGTCACCCGCAAAGCGACATCACAAAACTGCTTTTGGGCGATGAGGAGGTTTCAATATGATGGATTTACTGACAAAATATGCGCCGCTTTTGTGGGAGGGCACGCTTGACACGCTGTACATGACGGCAATTTCGGCACTGTTTGCTTACATTTTGGGTTTGCCGATGGGCGTGCTGCTGTTCGTGACAAAAAAGGGCGGCATTGCCGAAAACAAACCGTTCAACGCCATTTTCGGTTGGTGCGTCAATGTGCTGCGCAGCATTCCGTTTATCATTTTGGTGGCGGCGATTTTCCCGTTCACACGGATGATTGTCGGCACCATCATCGGCCTTAACGCGGCCATTGTGCCGCTTGTGGTGTCTGCCGCGCCGTTTGTGGCGCGTGTGGTGGAGGCGAATCTTGAAGAAATTGACCCCGGCGTCATTGAAGCCGCACGCTGCATGGGCGCGACAAACGGCCAAATCGTCTTTAAAGTTTTGCTTGTGGAAAGCGTGCCAAGCATCGTGCGCGGCATCTCCATCACCACCATCACGCTCATCGGTTATGGCGCAATGGCCGGCGCTGTCGGCGCGGGCGGGCTTGGCAAAATCGGATACAGCTACGGGTTTCAGCGCTTTAACCCGACCGTGATGTACCTCACGGTGGCGCTTTTGATTGTGATTGTGTGCGCCATACAGGGATTGTTTAATTTTCTCGCGAAAAAACTCGATAAAAAAAGCAAAAACATGGCGCAAAGCAAATAAGACATACAGCCGACAAATTGCGGGAGTGCACGCCTGCGATTTTCATAGAGGGAAACACAACTTACACTATTTAGGAGGAAAAATGATGAAAAAAATTCGTATTTTTACAGCAATTCTTTGTGCGCTCGCACTGTCTGCCTGCGCCGCAAAACCGGCCGCATCAGCATCTGCCGCGCCGTCGGCTGTTGCATCGACATCTGCCGCAGCATCGGCAAGCAAGGCCGGCATTGTGCTGAAAGTGGGCGCAAGCCCCGCACCGCACGCCGAAATTTTAGAGGCCGCAAAACCGCTGCTTGCCGCCGAGGGCATCACGCTTGAAATTGTGGAATTTGACGAGTACGTCTTGCCAAACACCGCACTTGAAGAAGGCGATTTGGACGCAAACTATTTCCAACACAAACCGTATCTTGATTCGTTCAACGAGGGCAACGGCACGCATCTTGTGTCCGCCGCCGCCATTCACTATGAGCCGCTCGGCATTTATCCGGGCAAAACAGCCACTGTGGACGCGCTTGCGGACGGTGCAAAAATCGCCGTGCCAAACGACGGCAGCAACGAAGCGCGCGCGCTCTATCTGCTTGAAGCGCAGGGCGTTTTAAAGGTAGACCATGCCGCCGGTTTTGCCGCAACGGCACTGGACGTCACCGAAAACCCGAAAAATATCGAGATTGTCGAGCTTGACGCCGACAAAATCCCAAGTGCTGTGGGCGATGTGGACGTGGCGGTCATCAACGGCAACTATGCCATCGCCGCCGGCCTGACGGACACCGTGCTTGCGCAGGAAGATGCCGCGGGCGAGAGCGCAAAAACTTATGCAAATATCATTGCGGTGCGCGAGGGCGACGAAGCGCGGCCTGAAATTACAGCGCTCATCAAGGCGCTGCAAAGCGACACCGTCAGCGCCATGATAACCGAAAAATACAAGGGCAGCGTGGTGCCGATGGCGGGCAAATAGCATTCAAATTTCATAAAATGCGGGGGATAAAAGTGTCCCCCGCTTTTTTGCGCCTTGCAAAATTTGTAAAATAGGCGCACAATAGCATTATTATTTAAAAACAAGGAGTCGATTTTCATCACAATGCAAAAACTGCAAAATCCGCCGCGTTTTACACGGTCGATGCTGCTCAAATTACTTGTGCCGCTGATCATAGAGCAGCTTTTGGCGGTCACGGTCGGCATGGCAGATACCATGATGGTGGCGCGTGTGGGCGAGGCGGCGGTGTCGGGCATTTCGCTCGTAGACCAAATCAATATTTTGCTGATACAGGTGTTTGCGGCGCTCGCCACAGGCGGCGCGGTGGTGGCAAGCCAATATCTTGGCCGAAACGACGGCAAAAATGCCCGCATTGCCGCCAAACAGCTTATATACAGCACCTTGGCGCTCGCATGTATTTTGGCCGTTTTGGTGCTTTTTTGCAACAAATATCTGTTGGCGCTCGTGTTTGGCCATGTGGAACCGGCCGTGATGCAGGCAGCCGAAACTTATTTTTGGCTGTCGGCGGTGTCGTATCCGTTTTTGGCGCTATATAACGCAGGCGCGTCGCTTTTTCGCAGTATGGGCAACAGCAAAATCTCGTTGTATGCCTCTTTTTGGATGAACATTATCAACATCGTCGGCAACGCTATTTTAATTTTCGGTTTCGGCCTCGGCGTGGCCGGTGCGGCCATTGCAACGCTTGTGTCCCGCGCGTTTGCGGGCATTTTTATGATTGTACTTTTGCACAACCAAAGCAATCCCATTTATTTGGAGCGTATTTGGCATCCGGTATTCCACAAAAAAATGCTGATGAATATTTTGCGTGTCGGCGTGCCAAGCGGCATTGAAAACGGCATGTTTCAGTTTGGCAAGCTGCTGGTAGCCGGCCTCATCGCCTCGTTTGGCACCACGGCGCTTGCGGCAAATGCCGTGTGCAACGGGCTTGGCTCGCTGTCGAATATGCCGGGCGCGGCCATCGGCCTTGGCATGATTACCGTCATTGGGCAATGCGTCGGCGGACGCGACTTTGAACAGGCGCGCTATTACGCACGTAAATTGACCGTGGCATCGTACGTGACGATGGGCGTGATTAACCTCATTGTTTTCTTCGCAGCACCGTTTTTAATCGGCATTTATCACATGAGCGCCGAAACGGCGGAGCTGTCGCTGGTGGTATTGCGCTTTTTCTGCGTGATGTGCATGACGGTGTGGCCGATTAGTTTCGTGACACCGAACGTATTGCGTGCGGCGGGCGACGCCAAATTTACGATGATTACAAGCATGATTTCGATGTGGCTGTGCCGTGTGGTGATGGCATACGTGCTTGGCGCGTGGCTCGGCATGGGCTTGCTCGGCGTGTGGATTGCCATGACGATGGACTGGGTCGTGCGCGGCGCGGTGTTTGTGTGGCGCTATCGCTCGGGCAAATGGCAGGAACAAAATCTCATAGACAGGTGAAAAAATGAAACACGCAATGCTTTCTAGCGACGGTTTTATCATCAATCAGTCGTGCGCGTGCGATGCGCCGTACGGCAAATATATGTCTGCGCACAACGGCTGCGGCTGGATGGCGGCCTACAATGTGCTGCACGCACTTTGCGGCTGTGACGATTGGCAAGCGGTGCAGGACGCGCTCGCCGTCGGCCTGCATTACGGCGGGCGGCTCGGCACAGGGCCGCGTCGGTTGCGGCGCTACCTCACACAGTGCGGTCTGCACACCAAAACGGCATTCACCACCTATGGCATTCTCAAAAAATCCGCCCTGTGCAAAGCGGGCATTTTGCTGTGTTTTACACCGTATGGCGCACATTATATCGCTTTTTTGCCGACGCAGACTGCAAAAACCTACCGCTTTTTCAACGCGGAATACGGCAACGAGCATCATGTGCAAACTTTGCCGCAATTTTGCAAAGCACATTACAATTGGCCGGTGATTTTGGCCGTTTTTGTCTTATAAGAATAAAAAGCGTCCGGCGGAAATTTTCCGTCGGACGCTTTTGCGTCAAAGTTGTCTGGAATGTCCAAGAAAACGGCTATAAATACGCGCGAATGGCCTGTTCTGCCGCCAACACTTCGGCATGAAATGCCCGTGCGGAAACGCGCAGTGCGCCGTGACCCAAAATAATCATCTGCTCAATGCCGTCCGACGTCGCCACGCGCACATAGCGGTCTTGTCCGAGCGCGTGCGTTGTTTTTTCGATGTACATGTCGGCGGTTTCGGCTTCTTTGGTGTACACCACGCTGAGATTGTCGATTTTTTCCACTTCGCCCACATTGCCTTTTACTTTGTAAGCGTCAAACACCAAAATCAATTCGCAAGCGTGATATCCCGCATAATTGCACAGGCGATGAATGAGGCTTTGCCGCGCGGCATCGAGGTTTTCTTTCGCCAAAGCGGCCAGTTCGTCCCATGCGAAAATCATATTATAGCCGTCGACCAAAAGGTATTCCGTGCCTTTAAAAAGCGGCGCGGCGGCATTGTTTTCAGAAATAATTTCCTTTGGCGCCGCCCGAAAAGCGGTTTTCACATCGCGGTGCACAGGGCCGTATGTCCGCTCATAAATCGCAAGCAATTCCTTGTCCTCGGCAAGTGAACCGCTCGGCGCCGCACGATGTGTACGCGCAAAAGACTGCGGCGCGGGCGCGGATTTTTCGGCGGGCAAGGCGCTTTCAAGATGCATATAACGCGGCACATCGCTCCATTTCACGGTATATCCTGCGCCGTGCTCGCAAAAAACGGAATCCGCCGTGTTTTCCACGTCACCGTCGCAGTCGTAGCAAAGCGCCGCCATCACTTCCTCAGCATTGTGGCACGGCGCATAGCCGCTCGGCGTCAAAGCAAGCCGCCCTTTGCCGCGCGTGTACGCATGCAGTTCCATTTGATAATCGCGCACCGCTGCCATCGAAACGCTGCCTGAAAGTGTCGCCGTATCGCCGCAAGTTTCCGGCGGCGCAAATGTGCCGCTCATACGCGTGAAATCGGACATCGCACGGCCGATATTTTCGGCGGGAACCGTGAGCGTAAAGGCGGCTTGCGGCTCAAGCAACACAGATTGCGCCTGTCGCAGTCCTTGGCGCAAGGCACGATAGGTCGCCTGCCGAAAATCGCCGCCCTCGGTGTGTTTTTCGTGCGCTTTTCCGCTTGCAAGTGTGATGACAAGGTCGGTGACGGGCGAGCCGGTTAAAACGCCAAGATGTGTTTTTTCGGCAAGATGCGTCAAAATCAAATGCTGCCAGTTTTTATCGAGCACATCCTCGCTGCACGTTGAAGCAAAACGGATGCCGCTGCCGCGTGCGCCGGGCGAAAGAATCAAATGCACCTCGGCGTAATGGCGCAGCGGCTCAAAATGGCCGACGCCCTCCACCGTGTTTGCAATCGTTTCTTTGTACACGATATTGCCCTGCCCAAACGTGACGCAAAGGCCAAACCGCGCCGCCAAAATTTCTTTCAAAATAGCAAGCTGCACTTCGCCCATCAACTGCACTTCAATGTCTTGCAAGCGTTCATTCCACGCGACGTGCAGTTGCGGGTCTTCTTCTTGCAGCACACGCAGCGCCGCGAGTGCCGTGCGCACGTCTGTGCCCTGCGCCGGCAGCACGCGATAGGTGAGCACCGGCTCTAAAATCGGCGCGGCAGACGCACATTCCGTGCCGAAGCCCTCGCCGGCAACTGTTTGTGACAGGCCGGTCACGGCGCAGATGCTGCCGGCAGAAGCCGCCTCCACCGCCGTAAATTTCGCGCCGGAATAAAGACGAATTTGGTTCACTTTTTCCGTCCAACCCTCGCCCGCAAGTGTGTCTTTTACGCACAGCGTGCCGCCCGTGATTTTAAGATGCGTCAAGCGATTTCCCTGTGTATCATGCGAAATTTTGAACACCTTTGCGCCGAAATCCGCCGTCCGCTGCGGTGTTTGCACAAACCGCGCAAGGCCGGCAAGCAAATCGTCCACGCCGTCTGTTTTCAGCGCACAGCCGAAATAACAGGGAAAAACGCTGCGCCGTGCCACGGCTGCGGCAAGGGCGGCATCGGAAAGAACATGCTGCGCCAAAAACAGCTCCAGCAGCGCCTCATCGCAGGCGGCAGCGGCTTCAAAAAACGCGTCTTGCGCCGTGTGCTCTGCCGAAAAATCCACACAGCCATCGTTTAATTTTTGTAAACCGGTCAGCAGTGCGGCGCGGTCAGCGCCCGGTAAATCCATTTTATTGACAAATAAAAAAGTAGGGATTTGATGCTGCGCAAGCAGTTTCCACAGCGTTTCGGTGTGGCTTTGCACGCCGTCTGTGCCGCTGATGACGAGAATTGCAGCGTCAAGCACCTGCAAAGTGCGCTCCATTTCGGTGGAAAAATCGATGTGCCCCGGCGTGTCAAGCAAGGTGATTTCCACGTCGTTTTGACGCAATATCGCTTGTTTTGAAAAAATTGTGATGCCGCGTTCACGCTCGAGCGCAAACGAATCCAAAAAGGCGTCGCCGTGGTCGACACGGCCGAGTGTTGCAAGTGCGCCTGCGCGATAAAGCAGCGCCTCCGACAAGGTGGTTTTGCCGGAATCGACATGCGCCAAAATGCCGACAACCAGTTTTTTCATTCGCCCGCCTCGATTTTCTCCGCCAGTTCGTTCAAATAAACCCAGCGCTCGGTTTTGGTTTCCAGTTCTGCTTCAAGTGCGTCTTTTTCGGCCATCGCAGCCGCAAGGCGTACATAATCGCTTGCCGCCGCGGCAACTTGTGCCGTGCACGCCGTTATTTTGGCTTCAAGCGCGGCGATATCGTCGTCAATAGTGGCAAATTCGGCCTGTTCGTTGTACGAGAATTTCAGCTTGCGCGTGCGTGGCACGGCATTTTGTTTTGCGGCATCCGGCGCGGCTTTCGCGTCTGTTTTTGGCTTTTCAGCCGAGGCCTGTTCCGCTTTTCGCGCGGCATAATCGGCATAATTGCCGGTGGTCAATAGAATATTTCCGTCCTCGGTCACTTCAAAAATAGACGTTGCAATTTTATCAAGAAAATACCGGTCGTGCGAAACCGTCAGCACCGCGCCGGGAAAAGACAGCAAATAGTCCTCTAAAATCGTCAGTGTTTCGATGTCAAGGTCGTTGGTCGGCTCGTCCAAAAGCAGCACGTTCGGCGCGTCCATAAGCACGCTCAGCAAATACAGCCGCCGTTTTTCGCCGCCCGACAGCCGCCCGATGGGTGTATACTGCAAATCGGACGCAAACAAAAACCGCTCAAGCATCTGCGAGGCCGTAAACGTACCCTCGTCCGTTTTGATTTCCCGCGCGATGTTGCTGATGAAATCAAACACGCGCTCGTCTGCCGGCAACACGCGATTTTCCTGCATAAAATAGCCGATTTTCACAGTCAGCCCGATGTCTATTGTGCCCGCGTCCGGCAAAATGCGGCCGGCGATGAGGTTCAACAGCGTCGATTTCCCCATGCCGTTTTTGCCGATGATGCCGATGCGGTCGGTGCGCGCAATCAGATACGAAAAATCGCGAATCACCATGCGGTCGTCAAATTGTTTCGTAATATTCGTAAGCTCGATGATTTTTCGTCCAAGCCGGCTTGATAGGCTCGCAAGTTGCACGGCGTCGTCGGTGTCGGGTGCGTCGATGTTTTGCAGTGCCTCATAGCGTGCAATGCGCTCGCGGCTTTTGGTGCCGCGCCCGCGTGCGCCGCGCAAAATCCACGCCGATTCCGTGCGCAAAAGTGCCTGCCGCTTGCGCTCGTTTGCGTTTGCAATGTCGCTGCGCTCGGCCTTTAGTTCGAGATATTTCGAATAATTCGCCTCATACGAATATAATTTTCCGCGCGACAATTCCACAATGCGGTTGACGACATGCTCCAAAAAATAACGGTCATGCGTCACCATGATGAGCCCGCCGGAAAGTTTTGCGAGATATTGCTCGAGCCAGCACACCATTTCGCTGTCCAAATGGTTCGTCGGTTCGTCCAAAATCAAGATGTCCGCCGGCCGCATCAGCGCCGCCGCCAGTGCCACGCGCTTGCGCTGTCCGCCGGAGAGCGTGCCGATTTTTGCGTCAAAATCCGTGATGCCAAGCCGATGCAACATCGCTTTGCCCTCGTACGCTTTGGCGTCGTCTGCGGCCGCGTGCTCAAAAACCTGCGCAAGCACGGTGAAATCGTCGTTCATGATGGGGTTTTGCGGCAGATAAACCACGTTCAGCGCACCGCTCACGATCACGCTGCCGCTGTCGGGCACTTCCAGTCCCGCCAAAATTTTCAAAAGCGTGCTTTTGCCTGTGCCGTTCACGCCCAAAATACCAACACGGTCTTTTTCGGAAAGATACAGCGAAACGTCCTGCAAAAGCTGTTTCATGCCATAATTTTTAGAGAGATGTTCCGCGGCTAAAAGCATAGTGTTCTCCTTGATGTCAAAGTATAGATAGATAAATACAGTATAACACAAACTTGCGATACCACCAAGAGTTTCGCCGCCGTTGACATCGTTTGTCCGTAAGAATATACTGAAGATAACGCATCACAAGGAGGCTATTATGTCACAGATTACAAAGCGCGCGCTCGAAGCATCGCTGAAAAATCTTTTGCTGCAAAAGCCGCTCGACAAAATAACCATCGGGGACATTGCACAAGACTGCGGCATCAACCGCATGACTTTTTACTATCATTTTAAAGATATTTACGATTTAGTCGAGTGGTCGTGCATGGAAGACGCGCGCAAAGTGTTGGCGGGCAAAAAAACATATGACACATGGCAGCAGGGCTTTTTGCAAATTTTAGAGGCCGTTCTTGCAAACAAGCCGTTTATCATGAATGTATATCACTCGGTCAGCCGCGAACAGGTGGAACAATATCTCTATCAAGTGACATTTGATTTGATGATTGGCGTGGTGGAAGAAAAAGCCGTCGGTATGCGTGTGCGGGACGAGGACAAAACATTCATCGCCGATTTTTACAAATACGCATTTGTCGGCCTGATGCTGGACTGGATTAAAAACGGCATGAAAGACGAGCCGAAGATGCTCACTGCACGGCTTGCGCATCTCGTACAGGGCAATATCACATCGGCATTGCAGCATATTTCATCAAAAGACGCCAATTGATAAAATCTTTATCAAGCGGCCTTTTTTGTCGATGGCATTGTCTGCTTGAAGTGATTATACTGAAAACAGAAACAAAAATCAAAAAATGGAGGGTATAAAAATGTATTATGCAAGCGGAAACTACGAAGCATTCGTCCGTCCCGAAAAACCGGCGAACGTCGATCATAAATCGGCCTATCTTGTCGGTTCCGGCCTTGCGGCACTGGCGGCGGCATGTTTTCTTGTGCGCGACGGTCAAATGAAAGGCGAGCACATCCACATTCTTGAAAAAGACCCCATTCCGGGCGGCGCGTGCGACGGATATCTGTATGAAAATTTAGGCTATGTCATGCGCGGCGGCCGCGAGATGGACAATCATTTTGAATGTATGTGGGACTTGTTTCACTCCATTCCGTCCATTGAAACAGAGGGTGTCAGCGTTCTCGACGAATATTATCGGCTGAACAAAAAAGACCCGAACTCGTCGCTCATGCGTGCCACCGTCAAACGCGGCGAGGACGCGCACACCGACAAAAAGTTTGGCCTGTCGGACAAGGGCGCAATGGAAATTATGAAGCTGTTTTTCACGCCCGACGAAGAACTGTACAACAAACGCATCGACGAATATTTCAGCGATGAAGTGTTAAATTCCAATTTTTGGCTGTATTGGCGCACGATGTTTGCCTTTGAAAATTGGCATTCCGCGCTTGAAATGAAACTGTACATCAAACGCTACATTCACCATGTCGGCGGCCTGCCCGATTTTACGGCGCTGCGCTTCACAAAATATAACCAGTACGAATCCATGATTTTGCCGATGATTCACTATTTGGAAGCTCACAAAGTGCAGTTTCATTACAACACCAAAGTGGTGAATGTGGAGTTTGACATCACCAAGGAAACAAAAACGGCCAAACGCATTCTTTTGCTGTGCGCGGACGAAGAAAAAACCATCGACTTGACGGAAAACGATTTGGTATTCATCACAAATGGCGGCTGTGTGGAAAACTCGGCGCTCGGCAGCCAAACAACGCCCGCGCCGTTTAACACAGAAATCAAAGCGGGCGGCGGCTGGGATATGTGGCGCAAAATTGCCGCGCAGGACGCGTCGTTCGGCAACCCCGATAAATTTTGTCACAATCCGGAACAAAGCAATTGGATGAGCGCCACCGTCACCACACTGGACGCAAAAATCCCGCCGTATATCGAAAAAATATGCAAACGCGACCCGTTTTCCGGCAAAGTGGTCACCGGCGGCATTGTCACGGCGCGGGATTCAAACTGGCTGCTGAGCTGGACATTCAACCGTCAGCCGCAGTTCCGCTCGCAGCCGAAAGGCCAACTTGTCGGTTGGATTTACGGCCTGTTCAGCGACAAAATCGGCAACTATGTCAAAAAAACAATGCGGGAATGCACCGGCGAAGAAATCTGCATGGAGTGGCTCTATCACATGGGCGTGCCGGAGAGCGATATTCCGTCGCTTGCACAGCACAGCGCCAACACCATTCCCTGCATGATGCCCTATATCACCGCGTTTTTCATGCCGCGTGAAAAAGGCGACCGCCCGCTTGTGGTGCCGCAAGGTGCCGTCAACTTTGCATTCCTCGGCCAGTTTGCCGAAACCGTGCGCGACACCATTTTCACAACGGAATATTCCATTCGCACCGGCATGGAGGCCGTGTATACGCTGCTTGACATCGACCGTGGTGTGCCGGAAGTTTGGGGCAGCACCTACGACGTGCGCGATTTGCTTCATGCGACTTTTTGCCTGCGCGATGGCAAAAAAATCACCGACATGGACCTCGGCTTTCTTGAAAAAATTGTGCTCAAAGAAGGACTCAAAAAAATTGACGGGTCCGATTTAAAAAAACTACTCGTAAAATATCAATTGATTTAATGTAATAGTGCCCAAAGACAGACTTGAAAAACAGTCTGTCTTTTGCTATTTTTCGTCATAATGTCTATTTTTGATGTATTATTTGACAATATTTATATGTAAGAATATAATGATACTACATATCAATAGTTCCCGCCACCAATAATGGGAGGATGTCACCATGAAATGCAAACGTGTTATCGTGAGGATTGTATGTTCTTTGCTGATTTCGGTTTTGTTTGTGGGCGCAATATGGGATTTTTTAATCCAAACACAGCGCACACTCACAAAAGAAACATACAGGACGCTCGCGGCCGTTTCAGAGGACTATAACAAAGCTTTTTTAGATCGTATTTCGTACCATGTCAAAACCATGAATGTGCTTGCCGGCGTGCTCGAAGAAATGGACACCTGCAGCAAAGACGAAGCCATCCGCATTTTACAAAACGCGGTAGAAGACGGCGGTTTTGACAAAATGGTGGTTTGCGATGCCAAGGGATACAGTTGCGCAAACGACGGGGTTTTGGCAGACGTTTCACATCGCGATTACTACAAAAAAGCCATGCAAGGCGAAACCAATATCAGCGAGCCGCTTGCGTCTGTGTCAGACGGCGCCGAAAGCATCGTCATCGCGGTGCCCATTCAGCGCAAAGGCGTCATCGTCGGGGTGCTGTTCGGCGTATATCCCATCTCGGCCGTCGGCTCACAGTTGTTCGATTTTACCTATTACAGCGAGGGTTACGGCTTTGTTACCACACCCGACGGCACGATTGTGCTGTCGAACGAGCACAAAGACAAGCTGTTGGACGGCCAAAATCTTTTCACATTTTTTGAGAAAGTCAACTTTTCCGAATATTCTCTCGCGCAACTGCAAAGCGCCGTTGCAAAAGGCGAAAAAGGCAATTTTGAATTTGAATATGCGGGCAAGCGGCGCTTTGTCAGCTTTATGCCTTCCACGGTAAAAGACTGGTACATGTTCAGCGTTTCCTCCGACGAAATGCTCTTGCAGCAAGAAAAAACCACCAACCGCATTATGATGCAGTTGGTTTTCACCTTGGCGGTGATGTGTCTGTTTTTGTTTTTGTGGATTCGCTCCGAAAACAAGCGTCGCAACAAACAAATTTTGCAGGCGAACGAAAAATACGAATCGCTGCTCACGCACATCAACGGCGGCGTGATTGTGGCAAACCATGCCGAAAATATCGATGAAACGATTATCAGCTACGTCAGCAACGGTTTCACCGACATGACGGGCTATACGCTGTCCGACATTCAAACGCTGTATCACGGGCGTTATCTCGAGGCGGTTATTGACGAAGACCGCCAAAAAGCGTTCGACATCTACTTGACACAAATCGCCACCGGCAACACCTACCACATGCCTTATCGCATCCGCAAAAAAAGCGGCGGCATTGTGTGGGTGATGGACAACGGCTATCTCGTGCAAGACCCCGACGGGATGCAAAACCACAGCATTCTCACAGACATCACCGTCATCAAACAGCAGGAAGAAGAACTGCGCTTGAGCGAAAACCGCTTTTCACTCGCCATCAATGCCTCAAGCGGCACGCTGTTTGAGGTGGATGCGCAAAGCCAACTGTACACGCATTTTGAAAATGCCGAGCGCATTTTTGGCGTGAGTGCCGAAACGCTTTTGGCCGACACGCGTGCGTTTGCCGCGCTGCCGCACGACGAATACATCAATGCCGTCACGCATTATTTTTTCCATCCGGACGATTTTGCCGCGGTGGAACAAGCGCTTGCACAAACGCGTGTCGAGGGCACGTCCAGTTTTGAGGCACGCTTGCGTCGCGGCGATGGCAGCTATATCTGGGCGAGAATCGACTTGAAACTCGTGCCGGACGCCGCCGGAAAACCCAAACTGCTCATCGGCTTTATGTCCGACATCGACACCATCAAAAAGCAGGCCGAACGCCTTGAAAACAAAGTGCAAACCGACCCCATGACCGGCCTTTACAACAAAATTGCCATGGCGACGCTCGCCAACAAAACCTTACAGGAATATCCGAACGGCCACCACGCGCTGCTCGTCATGGACATCGACAATTTCAAAGGCATCAACGACACGCTCGGCCACGCGTTTGGCGACCTTGTGCTGATGGAAGTGTGCACAAAACTGAAAACTTCGTTCCGCAACGTCGACATTGTCGGGCGCATGGGCGGCGACGAATTTGCGGTGATGATGCAAAACGTGCCGGACAGCAGCAGCGTACTGAAAAAGGCCACCGAACTGTCAGAGCTGTTCCGCCGCACCTATGCCGGCGAAAAAGGCAACTACAAAATTTCATGCAGCATCGGCATTATTATGATTGAAGGCCGCAAAGAGCCGTTCGAAACGCTGTACCGCAAAGCCGACGCCGCACTCTATCAAGCAAAGCGCAACGGCAAAGACCAATTTGTGCTGTATCGCGAAAAAGACGCCGCACACTATCCCATCGCCTTCACCCGCACAAACGACGAAGAACTCGAAAATTTAAAAGGCTCGCAAAGCATGGAATCGCAAATTTTCGAGCTTTTATACACGGCAAAAGATTTTGGCATCAGCATCAATATGGCGCTTGCGGCCATCGGGCAGCATTATCATGTCAGCCGCGTTTCCATCTTTGAAAACGACGCCGAAAACTGCACCACCGACAATACTTATGAGTGGTGCAACCACGACGTGCCCGCGGCCATGGACAAAATGCAAAACATTAGCCTTGCCGAAAACGGCGAAAACATTCTCGATTCCTTCGATGCCGACGGCATGTTGTATTGCAACGATACCAGCGAACTGCCGCACTATTTGAAAAAAGTGCTACGTGCAAAAGGTGCGCTGTCCACGCTGCAAATCATGATTATCAACGACAAAAAGCTCTGCGGATTTATCGGGTTTGACGCATGTGACGAGCACCGCATCTGGACATCGGGCGAAATTGCCAAACTTTCCTTCCTTGCAAAAGTGCTCAGCGTGTTTTTATTCAAGAAAAAAGCCGAAGTTTCTTTGGTGGAAAACCTACAAATTCGTCTTAAAATATTGGACGTTTTGCCGGATTATATTTGTGTGGTCAACCCTGAAACGCACGCGCTTGTGTATGCAAACAGCAAAATGCAGGCGCTGATACCGGCGGCAAAACCCGGTGCATTTTGCTTTCAAACATTGCGCGGCGGCCAAACATCGCCATGCGCAACCTGCATTGTGGAACGCATTCGCCGCGGCGATACAAACCATCTCGAAATCGTCAGCGAGGATCAAAGTCTGCGGCTGAAAATCAACGCATTTTCCATCAATTGGACAAACGACACCAAAATGGTGTTGCTGTACAGCACCGAAAAAGACGCGCAAAAACTTACTTCGCCCGCAGCCGAATGAGGCGGCACGGCGAATTTTTCGCCAACGAAAGCATCCATGTCTAGAAAAATTGCAATCAACAACGCAAAGCGCGTCCCGATTTTGCCTTAAAAGCCATTTCGGGACGCGCTTTATATTTGCTGCTTTGTGATGCAGAGCCGACACGCTTTTTGCGTAAACCGTATGCCGACGGCCAGCGTCAGCGCATAACACAGCAGCCGTTCTTTCAGCACAACGTCTTTATACGACGGCACAAGCGCAAGCCATGCGCGTAAATTTTCCGTTGCCGTATGCCAAAGTGCTTGCCAAAATGAAACATCGCTCCATTTTGCGGGAATAAGCCACGCGGGCAGTTGCGCGAGCAAAAACGGCAGTGCAAGCGCGAAACAAAGTGCCGCGCCAAACCAAAAAATCTCGCGCTGTGCGGGGCGCCACGTTTTGCTTTTGCGCCACAGCGCGGCCCATAAAAACGCGCCGCAAACGCAAAGCGGCAGAAAACAAAGCGCCTGCACCGCTGCGGCAATCGACGGGGCATATACAATTTGTGCCGGTTTTGGCAGGCCTGTTTTTTGGACAAAATCCAAACTTTGCCCGCGCCGGTCAGCGGCATTTGTGCCGACAAGTTCCATCGCGGCAAACGGTGTTTTTTCCGTTGCGCCCACAAGGCAAACGCTTTCGCGTCCTTTGAACACACCGCGAATCGCATACGTTTTTTTCTGCAAAACAAGTTCCTGCCCGAGAATATCATTGCTGCCAAACAGCCGCCATGCGGCCTCGGCAGAAAGCGCACAGCCGTTTGCGTCCGCATCGCCGGGGTAGCCGCCCGCAATAAATTCTGCGGGATAACATGCCGCGCCGCTGCCTAAAAAATACAGCACCGTGGCTTTTTCTTGCTTTTGATGTGCGAAAATTTCACTTTTTGTTTCGCGCCAAAACGAGGGATAAAGCGTGTTTTCGTGCGCAGAATCTTGTGCAAAGGCGCGTGCGGCCATCACATGTTCGGCCGTGAGCGGCGCGGCATCCTCATAGCGCAAACTGACGGACAGGCAAGTGTATTTTATTTTTTGCGCCGTGTCAAACGACAGCCACAGGCATAAAAACAAAAGCATCACCGCCGCAAAAAAACGCGTTTTCATGCCGCCACCTTCACACGCGCACCGTTTGCAAGCGGCTTATCCGCGCCCGACACCACCGCCGCGCCGCCGAGCGCACCCGATACGGCCGTCAAAGTTTTGCCGTTTTCGAGCACGGTCACCGGCATGCGCACGAGAATTTGTTGTTCGCCGAGCACGGTGTTTTGCGCTTCCAGGGTGTACACAAACGCGCCCGCATTGTCTTGATGCACGGCCGATGCCGGCAAGCAAAGTTCATAATTTTTTTCAGAAAGCGTCATCACGCCGCTTGCCGCGCCGTTTTTAAAGTCGCCCTTTGTAAGCCGCACGGTGATTTGCGCGGTATCGTCCGCACGCAGTTCCACGGCGCTCACTTTTGCATCCACCGCCGCGTCTTTTTGCGTCACGGTCATCGCGCTGCCCACCTGCGCTTTGTCGGCATTTTCCGCGTCAACCGTGCATAAAAACAACTGCCCTTTGGCCGCGTCCGCAATATTGCACGCGGCTTTTTCGCTCGCCTGTCCCACCGTCAGTTTCAAGGTCTGCACCGTGCCGGAAATCGGCGCTCGCAGCACATTGCCTGCGTCTTGCAGCGCCTGTAAATCGGCGATGATTTGTTGCTTTTCTTCTATTTGCAGCGCCAAAATTTTCGCGTCTGCCGCATTGCTTTGCGCGGAATCTTTCGCCGCCGCATCGGCTGTTTCGTACGCATTGTATGCCGCGTTGCGCGCTTGCTCCGCTTGCTGTGCCGCGCGCAATGTCATCGCCACTTTCTCGCTTGCTGCGGCAATCGCCGGCAAGTCCGGCTCTGTTTGCGCCTGTAAAATAGTCAGCACATCGCACGCCGCATGATAATCGGCATATGCCCAGTCGAGCGCCTGCTGTGCACCGGCGACGGTGTCGGCATGTTCGGGCTTCGCCTCATAAAGCTGCGCACGCGTCACGGTCAGCTTTTTCACTTGCGCACGCGTCATGGCAAGTATGTCGGCGATTTCGGCATTGTCAAATGCGGCAATTTCTTGCCCTTTTTCGACCGTTTCGCCCTCTTTTACGGCCACGCTTTGCACCGTAATGCCCGCCGGAACGGCAAGCGGCACACTGCCCGCCGCCGCGATGCTGCCCTGTACGGAGATACTTTGCGTGAGAATGCCGCGCGACGCAAACGCGGTTGTCACGGTGGGCACGGCTGCGTTTGCCATGGCGCGGGCAACGAGCGTGAGCACCACCATCAGCGCAAAAAAGCGCAGAATATTGCTGAACGCTGCGCGTTGGTGTGCGTCCTGCAAGTGCAGTTTTGCACGCAAAGCGTGCCATTTTTGCTTGATGTTTCGCATCATTTACTCCTTTATTCCCGCACTTTGAATGCCGAGTTCGAGGTATTTTTGGCCGAACAAAAAAATCAAAAGCGACGGCAAAAGCATCAGCACACTCGCCGCCATCGCGAGGCCGAACGCGCTTGTCGCAATTTGCGGCAGATACAGCGACAGCGGCCACAAGGCTTTGTTTTTCAAAAAAGTCATGGGTTGCTCCAGCATATTCCACGCTTCCAAAAAGCCGAGTACACACGCGGACAAAATGCCCGGCACACCGAGCGGCAGGCCGATGCGCACAAAAGTTTGCGCCGCATTTGCGCCGTCAATTTTGGCCGCTTCCAGCAAAGCAAACGGCACAGCGTCAAATCCTTTCGCCATGATGAACACCGGAAACGTGGAAAACACGCCCGGCAAAATCACCGCCCACACGGTGTCAAGCAAATGCAATCCGTTCAGCACAAGATAACTCGGCACCATCGTCACCTGAAACGGCAACAGCATCAGCACAATATA
>JAVXRV010000027.1:0-18605 GCA_036643515.1 Ruthenibacterium sp. | reverse complement strand
CCACATGCTGAAAATGCTGATTTTCATGGTATACTTCACATCACCCGCACCGCGCAACGCGCTTGGCAAACAGAAGGCAGGCGTCCACAAAAGTGCGGCAAAAAGGCAGTGCCAGCGCATTAAAACCATCACAAGCGCGGTTGTTTGCGCCGACAAAGCAAATACAGAAGCAATGGGTTGCAGCAAAAAAAACACCGCAGCGTTGCATGCAAACATGGAGAGGTATGAGGCAGCAAGAAGCTTTTTTGTATTGCGCGCGGCTTCCTCGGGCAAATTGGCGCCCATACAGCGTCCTACGACGGTCAGCAATGCAAGGCTGAACGCAGAGCCGGGAAGGGTGGCAATGCAGGCGATGTTTCCGGCCACCGCATTGGCGGCGATGGCAATGGTTCCAAAGCTGACAAGCAGCCGCTGAATCAACAATTTGCCAATTTGAAACATTCCGTTTTCAAGTCCGCTCGGCACGCCAATGCTCAAGATGCTGCGCAGCACCTCAGGTTTGAAAGCAGATGGGATTTTTCCGCGCAGAAAGAAAGGACTGTTTGCTCGAAAAAGAAGCACTAAAATCAACATGGCGGCTACGGCACGCGAGATGAGCGTGGAAAATGCAGCACCGGCAACGCCAAAATCGAAAGCGTATATCAATATGCCGTTGCCCACGATGTTGATTAAATTCATGATAAAGGAGATGGCGAGAGAGGGAGAAGTGGCGCCCACGCTGCGTAGCAAGGCAGCACCGGCGTTATAAATTGCCAAAAAAGGCAAACTGAGAGCGGTAATCCAAAAATAGGTATTGCAGGCAGCCATCACATCGGCTTCCAGCACGCCGAAAATATGCGAAAGTAAAAAGCGACGAAAAACCAGAGTGAGGAGCATCAGCAAGAGGGCGATGAGTGTCGTGATTTGTAAAAGCTGCGCGGCGGCAATATTGGCGGCCTCCTTGTCTTTTCGCCCGAGCCATTGGCTGACTACGACCGTGCCGCCGGTGCACAGCGCCGCAAAAACCTGCACCACCAAAATGGCAAGCGCGTCCACAAGGGCAACGCCGCTAACGGCAGCTTCGCCCACATGCGAAACCATGACGGTGTCGGCCATGCCAACGGTGACAGCCAAAAGCTGTTCGCAGATGAGCGGTAGCACAAGCCGCTTCAAATCACGGTTTGAAAAAAGCATAAAAACTCCCTCAAAATGCAAGCAATAGAATCGCTGAAACGGATTTTCAGCGATTTGTAAGCATTTTTTTCAGTATTGGCTCAAGCGCTTTCGCCAAAGCGTAAAAACCGAGATCGGTGAGATGAACACCGTCTACCGTTGCCTCGTCTGCAACGTCTTTGGTGAGCGCGGCCGCATCGGCAAAGTGAATTTGCACATCGCCTTTGCGCGTGCGCTGCAATACTTCGCTCTCTTGAAAATTGCGCCAAGTACGTTTTTGCGCCGCAAAGGCAGGCTCCCAACCGGCGCGTGGCATATAACTGCCGGCCAGCACAAGTATGGGCAGCGCCGGCTTTATGGCGCGGACAGCATCCAAAAACAGGGGAAGATTTTTTTCCAAAAGGCCTTCGGGTGCGGCATTTGGTTCAATATCCACCACCAATACCGAAAGACGTGGCACGCCGCAAATGGCATCTGCCAACAACGGCATTCCCACGCCGTTTCCCGAAAAACCAAAATTATAGGATTCCACGCCAAGCCGGCGCCCAACAATGGCAGGGTATGCCATGCCGCTGCGCGTGGCGCACCCGCCTTGTGTGATAGACGTGCCATAAAATGCGATGGCCTTTTCTTCTTTGCAAGGCGAAAAAACAGAGCTGCCCATGCGAACACCGACACTCACGCGCTGCACACCGATGTAGAGAGGCAGGTTGATTTGCACTTCCACATTGCCATCGGGCAAATCAGCCGCAAGGCGGCAGCAAAGCTCTTTTTGTTCTATGGGAAAGCGTGTAACACCTGCGAAAATCCAGCGGTTTTCTTGCGGAAACCGCAAATAGCAATCAAAGCCGCACTGTGCACAGGCCGTCATATGTCCCATATAAGCGGAGCCGCTTAATTCTGCCCGCACAAAAACCTCTGGACTGTCTGTACAAAAACGCAATTGCGCACCCGCGGTATGAGTTGCCAATTCACACAGTGCGGGACGCACTTTTGCAAGTTTTGGCAACAAAGCGGCGGGAAGACGGCAGAGCTTTTGCTCTTTTTCAAAATAGCCAAGTCCACGGACGGCAATCGGTTCGGCGGGAATGTCATACCAACAAATGGGTTCGTCAGACAGCGCATGTTCTTCAGCCATGCGCCGATCAAAGCTTGCGGCATCGGGCATTGAAAAACCTCCTAAGCATTCAGAAGATGAAGTGCGAGAAGTGCCGCGCCCCGTGCAGCGTCATGCAGCGGCATACAAACAGAAAAGGCAGGTAAAAGCGCAAACAGACGCGCTTTAAATGCGCTTTGCACAAAGCTGTCACGCGTGAGCGCACTGCCGGCCATCGCAACGTTTCCGCTGCAAAGCGACAACTGTGCGGCAACGGCATGAACAAGCAGTGCAAGCTCGGCACCGGCTTTTTCGCAGATGGCAAGCGCAGCCAAGTCGCCTTGTGCACAGGCAGAGGGCAAAAGCTGCGCCAATGCGGCAATTTCGCTTTTGGGCAAGGCAGGACGATATGCAAACGAAACAATTTCTTCAATGCTTGTGACGGACAGCCAATTATAAACGGCCGAGGTGAGGACGGTCGGCGCACTGCGTCCATCAGAGGCGCATATGACGGCGCGCAAAACATCGCGCCCCATGGCATAACCGCTGCCCTCGTCGTCAATCAAATGCCCGCGTCCGCCGGCGCGCGCTGTGCGTCCGTTTTGATCGACACCGATACAGATGGAACCGGTGCCGGCAATCACCAAAAGGCCTTCCGGCTTTCCGTAGGCGCCGGCCAGAGCGGCGATATGATCCCCGACAATCTGCACTTTTCCGTGAAAACCGGCGTCAGACAAAGCGCGGCGCAACGCTGATTCGGCGGAAGGATTGCTGATGCCCGCCGCACCGATGCACACGGCAAGCGGCGGTGTGCCATCCGCTTTTTCCGTGGCTTCAAGCAGCATAGACGCAACCGTTTGCTGCACTTTGCAAGCACTTTCCCCGTTGAGATTTAACGCGCCGCCCGACAGACGAAACAGCTCGATATTCTCCGTTGAAAGCGCCGCAACCGTTGTTTTTGTGCCGCCGCCATCAAATCCGAGTACATAAGAGGACATGGCTCACACCCCTTTCGGCAAAGTGAATTTTCCGGTGGCCGCACCGCCGCGCAGCACCGCTTCCACGGCGCCAAAGGACAGTGGCGAGTATTCAAAGGCGGCGAGTTTATAGGCGCTTTCTCGCAAAAACGACAAATCATAAGGGTTGCGAAGAGCAACGGCAATGACAGAATGCCCCGCGTCACACAAAGCATTCACAAGAGCAATTTGGCCAAGGTTGAGATGCGCATTGTACGTTCCGGCCACTACAACTTTTGCATTTTGCGCCGCAAGCAGCACTTCTTCAACCTCATCGTGTGCAGGATTTACCGAGGTGACTTGAAACGGCGCACCAAAATGTTGTGCAAGCACTTGCGCAAAAGTAGCGCCGTCGTCTTGCGCATTGGAGGCAATCGTGGCGCGATATGCAGGGCAACCGACAAAAAATGTTTGGGCGTTTACGGCAGGCAATGCGCCGTTTTTATCAAGACGTGTGATAGCAGACTGCATCATTTTTTGCGCGGCGGCAAGATTTTCTGCATAGCTGACCGAAATTTCGGGAGAAGAAGCAAGATATTTTTTCTTGACGGCCATCACCCGCGCAAGCGCTTGATCAATGCGCGCAAGTGGCAATGTGCCGTTTGCCACAGCTTTTTCAGCCAGTTCAAGCGCTTTGATTGCCGTGGTGGGCGTGTGTGAAATGCAGGCGATATCAACACCGGCGTTGAGCGCCGCAACAAAACCCTCCGGCGTGCCATATTGGTCTTGAATGGCACCCATTTCGAGGCAGTCGGTCATCACAAGTCCCTCAAAGCCAAGTTCCTTGCGCAGAAGCTGTTCAATGAGAACAGGCGACATACTGGCGGGAAGATGCTTTGGCTCTAACATAGGAAACAGAATATGTGCAATCATGATGCAAGGAGTTTTGGCGAGAATTGCTTTTTGAAAGGGAATCAGCTCACAGGCAAGCAATTCCTCCTTGGTTTTGTGCACACAAGGCAGGCCGAGATGACTGTCCACTTCGGTATCCCCATGTCCGGGGAAATGCTTTGGTGTGCTTAAAATACCGGCATCCTCCTGTGCGCGCAACACTTCCAGTGCATAGGCAGAAACGCTCTGCGCATCGCTGCCATAAGAACGCACGCCGATGACGGGGTTTTGGGAATTGGTGTTGATGTCTAAAACAGGGGTATGGTTGCAGTTCACGCCAAGAGCCAAAAGTTCGAGTGCGGTATGATAAGCGGAAAAATAAGCATTTTGCGTGTTGCCGGTTGCCGCAACTGCCATTGCAGACGGATAAGAAACAGCGGGGGCGGGAAGCCGCGAAACCACGCCGCCCTCTTGGTCAATGGAAATCAAGGCGGGAATGCCGGTTGCGGCTTTGATGGTTTGTTGAAGCTGTGCGCAAAGCGCACGCATCTGCGTGGGGTTTTCAAGGTTGTGCGCAAATAAAATGACATTGCCCGCCTTATATTCTTGCATCAGTCGCAGGGCATCTTTGTCCGGCTGTGTGTCGGGAAACCCAAAAAGAATCAATTGGCCGAGTTTTTCACGCGTTGTCATAAAAGGCTCCTTTACTCGTAAAGATGATATTTTTTCTTATGTGCACGAAAGGCGCACTCGTCTTTTTCCAAAATTGTCAAAAAATCCTGCTGAGACTGTCCGCAGGAGAGCGCATCGCATCCGGCAATCAAATCAATATGCGCGCGGGTGACAGGCGGAAGAAGTGTGGACCATTGAAACGCGTCGCCCGCTTCCTGTCGCACGGTATAGAGCAAATCCAGTGCGGCGCGCAGTGGTTGCGCCGTGCGCGCATCGGTGAGATGAAGCTCCACGCCGCCGCAAAGCAAGCCGGCATGTTTGCCATACAGCGGGGTAAAGAACAGCGGCCGAAAAAAAATGCCGGCATGCCCATGTTCGTTCAGCATTTTTGCCAGCGCAGTGGGATTTTGAAGATACGGCGCGCCAATCCAACGGAACGGTGCGGCAGTGCCGCGCCCCTCGGAAAGGTTGGTGCCCTCAAAAAGGCAAGTGCCGCTATACAAAAAAGCGGCTTCAAAACAGGTGAGCGCGGGGGAGGGCGCAATCCATAAAAGCTGTGTTTGCGGCCAGAGCATTTCTCGTTTCCAACCCGCGCACGGAACGACGGTGAGCGATGCGCCAAGATGCTGCTCGGCATGAACCATAAAGGCAAATTCGCCGATGGTAAGCCCATATCGGTTGCACAGGGGATAGTCTCCCACGAAAGAACGACAATTTTCGCGGACGAGATTTCCCTCCACGGCAACGCCGCCCAAAGGATTGGGTCGATCAAGCACAACAAACGGAATCCCCGCACGCGCACAATCCTGTAAGGCATACAGAAGGGTATATAAAAATGTAAAATAGCGGCTACCGACATCTTGTATGTCATAAACCATCACGTCAACACTTTGAAGCATCAACGGGGTGAGCCGTTTTGAATCTTTTCGGTATAAGCTGTAAACGGGCAGGCCGGTGGCAATGTCGGTGTAGGTGTCGACGCTGCAGCCTGCATCCATGTTGCCGCGCACGCCGTGTTCGGGGCTGAACAATGCCGAAAGTCCAAACCGTGCGTGCAGCAAATCAATGGTGGAGATACATTGTGCATCCACGCCGGTGGGCGCGGTAATCAGGCCAATTCGTTTTCCGCGCAAAAGCGCATCATATTGATGGGTGGCACACAAAACCTCCACACCGGTCTTGACACGGTGCGCGGCCATCATAATGTGGTGACCAAACGATGATTTTCATCGGGAATCATAAAGCATTCGGCACGTTGGGTGCGCGCTTCAATGCCGCGCACGCGGGTGAGGGCATCATAATATTCAAGATAGGGAAAACTGGTGCTGTGAAGGGCAAACCAATGTGTGGCAACGGCTTCTTTCCAAAGCGTGTAGCCGGCAGACACGTCCAGATAGACATACGGTGTAAAGCCGACAGAATCTTCCCAGTTTTCGGCAAAATACAGTGTCCGTGCAAAATGAGCAGGCAGCGAACGCTCAAAACCGGAAATTCCGGCATAAAAACGCGCGTCCTCCACAATGCGATGACAGGCGGCGTGATCTTTGTGCATGCTGTTTTTATGGTGCGTAATCAAAATATCCGGCTTCACTTTGCGAATGATATCGCATACGGCAAAGCGCACCTCATCGTTATCCGGCAAAAGACCGTCGGCATAATCCAACACATAGCTTTCGCCATGAAGCATTTGCGCAAAGGCGTTTGCCTCGCACAGCTTTTGCGCGCGATAATTGGCAACCGTTTGTCCGGCGGGAACGCCTTTTTCGCCGGCGGTTAGGGCAAGTGTTGCAATGTGTCCGCCGGCAAGACTGCACGTTGCAAGCAGCGCACCTGCAGTCAGTTCCATATCTCCCACATGGCCGCCAATGGCCAATATTGTATGATGTGTCATTTTAATTTCTCCTTACAAATGTACAGGCGCAGGCAAAAGCGTTTTTCTCAGCAAGCCAAACGTGCGCACGGTGGAAAATCCGAATCCCTCATAAATCTTTTTAGCGGGATTTGTTTCGCCTGTGAAAAGCGACATATATTCTGCGCCGGCTTTTTTTTCGGCGTCACACAAAAGGCAAAACAAAAGAGACCCAAGCCCATGTCCCTCGTGTGCGGGCGCAACGCCAATGCCCGTAAAATAGCCGCGTCCGCTTTCTTCTGCATAAACAGGCCCCGCAAAACCGACAACGCGTCCCTGCTGTGCGGCCACCAGAAAAGGTGTGCCGTCTTTTGCACACTGCATGATTTCGTTTTGCCATTCGGCATTGCCCAACACTGTCAGCATCTCGCACAGTGCGGTATGCCGCTTGGCGTTGTAAAAAACAATTTCATAATGGTCGGCAGATAGGCGCGCCGCTTTATCAAGCTGTTTTTGCGGAATGGAAAAATCGGCAAGATTCAAGTACATGGCACTTTCGCGCGCGCGCTCTGCATATCCGCGTGCAAGCAGCCATGCGTGCAGCGGCGTTTCCACCCACACACCGGGTGCGTTGTTGTGTTGATGACCGTTTGTGTTGGGGATGCACCATGGCAGACGAATCGGATTGAAAAACAATACATCGCTCACGCTGCGTCCGGCTTTCAAAAAAGCATTCTCCAAGGCGGAAAGAAGCAGGTTTGCGTTTTCGGCGGTGTCAAATCCTTCGGCCAACAGCAGGCAAGAAAAATAGCCACGCACATCACCCGCAGGCAAACGCGAATCGGCAGCGCCGCAGACAAAGCCTTTGAGAACATGCTCTTGCTCTGCCACAAAGGCAAAATCATGATTAAAAAATGTGTTTTTAAAAAAAATAGCAGAAAATTGATTTGCACGCAGCGGTGCAAACCCTTGCAGGGGCGCACGCTCATTCCAAAAACGGAAAAGCGCGGCTTCATCTGCATTGGTGACAGGGCGAATGAACATCAATCGTTCCTCCTCGGGAAAGAAACTTTACCCAAAATAGCGGCATAATCAGCTCCGGTGACAGCGGGCAGCGCGGAAGGAATGCCGCGCACGGTGCAATCTGCCAGTAACGCAAATGCAATGGCCTCCTTGGCGTCGCTTGAATGCCCAAGCATCTCCTGCGTTTCGAGCCGAATGCAGTGCGCAGACAGCGCTTCTTGCAACAGACGCAAAAGGGTGGGATTGTAGCTGCCGCCGCCGCCAACAATCAGACGTGTCGGGTGATAATGCGGTAAAATAAAGCGTACGATTGCCATTTCAATGCTGCGTGCAGTTAGGGCGGTGACTGTGGCAAGAAGATCTGCATCGCTTAAAGAAAGCGCTTGCGCCTGCTGCCAAAGCATCTCGACATAATCGGCGCCAAACATTTCCCGTCCGCTTGTTTTGGGCGGCGCTTTTTCAAAAAACGGATGACAAAGCAATGTGCGCAGCAAAGGCTCATTGACAGTTCCACCGGCCGCCAATGCGCCGTTGACGTCCATATGCTGTGCACCGTTTGTCAATTTTGTGACCAGCGCGTCCAACACCATATTGCCGGGGCCCGTGTCAAACGCAATGACTTCATCGGCGGTGCAGCCGGATGGCAGCACGGTAATATTGCCAATGCCGCCGATATTCTGAAGCAGCACGGTTTCAACTTCGCTTCGATACAAAAGAAACTCTGTGAAAGGAACCAGTGGTGCACCTTGTCCGCCGGCGGCAAGATCCGCTGTGCGAAAATCGGATACACACAAAATACCTGTTTCCTGTGCGAGAACGTTTCCATCGCCAATTTGTACCGTAAAGGCACTGCCGCCATTTTCGCCGTTGGGCGCGTGATAAATGGTTTGCCCATGCGAACCAATCACATCAATATCAGCGGCGCAAAGGCCGGCTTTTTCAATCACGTCAAGCGCGGCTTTTGCATAGGCGCGGCCTAAATCCATATGAAGTGCACCAATCAGATGCACGGTAGCGGTGTCGGCCTGAAATGCGTCAAAAATACGGGCGCGCAAATCCGCTGAAAAAGGCGTGCAGGAAAAGGCAATTAATTTTGCAGAAACAGCTTCGCCAACGCCCGAAATCGCAACCACGGCCGCATCAATACCATCTGCCGAAGTGCCGGACATCAGCCCCACCGCAAGACGGTGAGACTGAAATTCCGACGAAAAAAACCGCGCGCCCATTAGCCTTTCACGGCACCGATGGTGACGCCCTCCAAAAAGTATTTTTGCAAGCTAAAAAACAAAATAAACATGGGCAACGCAGAGATGGTTGCGCCGGCCATCATCGGCGCAAAGTAAGTGGTGTTGGCAAACTTAAAGTTTTTAAGGCCCACTTGAATGGTTTGCATATAGTCTTTGCTCGTGACAAGGAACGGCCAGAAAAAGTTGTTCCAACTATTCATAAAGGTAAGAATGGCCATCACAGCCAGTACGGTTTTGGAGAGCGGGAGAATCATTTTCCAATAAATTTGAAATTGATTGCACCCCTCGATTTTGGCGCATTCAATAATCTCTGTGGGGAGGCTGGACATAAATTGTTTGCACAGGAATACATTATATGCAGTCACAAGCGTGGGCGCAATCAGAGAAACATAGGTGTTGGAAAGTTTCAAACTGTTGACCATCAGCATATAAAGCGGAACTTGCGTGACTTGATAGGGAATCATCATGGCACATAAAAGTGCGAAAAACAGAAACCGTTTGCCTTTAAAATTGATTTTTGCAAAGGCATATCCCGCAAGACTTGCAAACAGAACATTGCCGATGACCGTCACGGCGCCCACAATCAGGCTGTTGAGCAGCCACCGCGATGAATATTTGCTGAAAGAAAAGAAAAATTTGTAAGAATCAAGTGTGATTTTCGTGGGAAATAGGCTGTAAGAAGCACCGCCGGCCTCGACAGGCGGACCAAACGAGGAAGCGACCATGTAGTAAATCGGAAACAGAGTAATCACTGCCAGCAAAATAAGAACCGTACAGATTGAAACATTGCGCAGGGTTTTCAGTACAGGTTTGTTTAGATGCTGAGAATATAAACCGGATGCCATTGTCAGTCCTCCTTTTTTTTAATATTCAACGTCTTCGCCCATAAATTTGAATTGCAGGAATGAAACCAGTGCAATCACAAGAGCGAGAATCAGTGCCTGCGCACAGGCAAGGCCATAGTCGGAATACGTGAACGCATTGTTGAAAATCAGCAAACCAATCATGGTGGTTGCATTGTCCGGCCCGCCGCCGGTCATCATATATGCATTCATAAACACTTGAAATGAGCCGATAACACCCGTCACAAGCAAAAACAACGTGGTGGGTTTCACAAGAGGAATCACAATCAACCAAAGTTTTTGCAAAAAGGTTGCGCCGTCTAAATCTGCTGCTTCAAAAAAACTGTTTGGCACGCCAAGCAGTGCAGCAAGATAAATGATGATGTTTGTGCCGTGACCTGCAAGCAGCGCCATCAGCACAAGGCTGAACATCGCAGTGTTTGACGAACCAAGCCAGTTTTGGTTTTCAATGCCAAAAAATCCGAGAATCGAGTTGAACAGTCCGGTGGGCATCGGATTATAAATCCAAAGCCATACAACGGAAAGTGCAACGCCGGAGGCAACTGCCGGTAGATAATACATTGATTTAAAAAGCGATTGTACGCGCTTTTTAAATGGGAGAATCAAAACGGCAACCGTGAATGAAATAAACATAGAAAGGGGAACCGTGAAAACAGTATATACAACGGTGTTTTTAATCGCCTTGAAAAACAAGTCGTTTTGAAAAGTTGTTTTATAGTTTTCAAGGCCGACAAAAGTGGAACCGAGCGGTTTGTATTTTTGAAAACTGGTGAATAACGCATTGAAAACAGGATAAACCGTAAAAATGAAGAAAACCAGCATCGCAACTGCAATAAAGGCATAACCCCATAAATCTTCGCTGGTAAACTTAAATTTTTCGTGACTTCGTGTTTTTTTCTTTTGAACCATTGGGATACCTCCTCTGTTATCTTGATGGATGTGTGCACATAGTAAAAAATAGGAATAGCTTGCAGCGGATTAAAAATGCAAAGCCTGCGCCGCCGCAGTGGCAGAGCAGGTTCTGCAATTCAGAAATCAATTGCGAAGCGTTTTATAAAAATACTAATCTTTTACAATGCCATCTTCCCCAAAGGTTTCAATGGCGGCTGTTTTTACTGCATCGTACATTTCTTGCGGGGTGGTTTCGCCCGAGAGCAACGCTTGGAATTTCGGCACGATAACTTCATCCATCATGCGGCTGTTTTTGGCGAGCAATTCGGCGGGAATGTCAGGGCGCGCTTCTGCGGCATGTGCGGTTAAAGTTGCCACGGCTGCAGCGTTTTCAGGGCTGCGCGGCACTTCGTTTGTGATTTTTGCCATTTCATCGCGTGAGCTTTGTGACAGACCGGAAAGGAAAAGTTCGTTACAGGTGTATGCTGCAACAGAGCCGGTGGACATAAACGTCAGTGCTTTCATCACGTTTGCTTGATGTGTGGGGTCCATCTCGTCTTTGCCGCGGAACATGCTGTAGCCGCCGGCGGCGCCTTGTGCAGCCTGCTCGCAGCCAAAGAAAGTGGGAACAGGCAGAACAACATATTCGGCTTCTTTGCTGTCTGCAACTGCTGTGCCGTCATTTGCGGCAATTTTTGCATTGTTGGCAACTGCAAGACCTTCAAAGTTTGCCATGCCTTTGCCAAAAACCATCGTTTGGCCGGTGAGGAACATATTCCAACGCATACCGGCATCGACACTGCTCATTTCTTTGGGAGTGGAGCCGTCGTCAATGATAGAACGAAGCGATTCGAGCAGCTTCAAGAAATTCTGGTTTGTGTAAGCATATTTCATCTCTTTGGTGAAAGGTGCAGGCATGCCGGCGTTTTTCACCATGATATTCAGATAATCGGCGGCTGTTACACCGGCGCAGGCAAAGATGAAGCCATAGCGGCCGTCTTTGGTGCCTTTTTGAATGGAATCGCGAAATTCTTCGTAGGTCCATCCTTTTTGCTGTATGGATTTCCAGTCAATTCCGGCTTCTTCCAACATTGCCTTGTTGCCGCCGAGGCACTGAATGGAAATATAAACCGGCAGACCATACAGTCCCTCGCCATTGCGATAAAACTGAACAGCGTTTTCGTCAAAATCGGCCAAAGTGGCGGGGTCAATCAAGGTTGTAAGATCCACAAGCAATCCGGAATCCAAATATTTTCCGACATTGTCATTTTCAACAAAAGCGATGTCGGGTGGGCTGCCGGCGTTCACCTGAACGTCCATTTTTTGTTTGTAATCTTCCCAGCTTGCGGTTTCAAATTCAAGTGTCAGGTTGGGATAGAGGGTGTTAAACTCTTTTGCCCACGTAGCCAATTGATCTTGATAGGTAGTGGATACAGGCGGCAAAAGTAGAGAAATGGTATCCGGCTTCGCGCTTTCTGTCTCTGTGGCAGAGGCGGAAGGAGCCGATGCAGGGGCAGCGGGCGCGCCGCATGCTGCCAATGTAGTGAGTGCAAACATCAGTGCAAGTACGAATGATAATGCTTTTTTCATTGTTATTTCCTCCATGATGATACTTTATTGTAAAGGCCAATCAGCCAAACAATACGAACGATTAGGTTGCTGCTGCGTCTTGCAGTGCCTTGCGAAGGAGGCCGCCGTGCGTCTCCAAAAGAATACGAGCCTTTTCTGCGGAAAGGCCGCTTTGCAACATCATAATGGCAAGCTTTGTATTGTTGCCCGCATTGTAAAGCGCTAAAATTGCGGTTTGTTCGTCCACGTCCGTCACAAGCTGTATGATGCGCTGTGCGCGGTCGCGCAACTTGTCGTTTGAGGGACTTAAATCCACCATTAAATTATGATAAACCTTGCCGAGCTGAATCATGGTGCAGGTTGTAAGCATATTTAAAACAAGCTTTTGTGCGGTTCCGCTTTTTAAACGTGTGGAACCGGTGAGAACCTCCGGTCCAACGAGGGGAGCAATGCAGATGTCGCAAATTTCAGCAAGACGTGTGTTGCTGTTTGTAACAACACCAATGGTGGCGGCACCTCGCTTTTTTGCTTCTTCTATGGCTGCAAGCACATAGGGAGCACTGCCGCTTGCCGTGATGCCAATCACAACATCTTTGGCTGTAACTCCCGCAGAAACGATGGTTTCGCAGCCTTGCTCGCGGCTGTCTTCACATCCCTCCACGGCTTGTCGCAAAGCGATGTCGCCGCCCGCGATATATCCCTGCACAAGATCTGCCGGTGTGCTGAAAGTGGGTGGACATTCGCTTGCGTCCAGCACACCCAAACGGCCGGAAGTGCCGGCGCCAAGATAAATCATGCGTCCGCCGCCGGAAAGTGCACTGTGCAGTAAGTCAACAGCCTGTGCAATTTGCGGTAAAACCGCGTTCACCGCTTTTGGCACCTGTGCGTCTTGTTGGTTCATCAGTGTGACCATTTCCAATGTAGTGCATAAATCAATATCACTGGTTTCGCGATTTATTTGTTCTGTACCCAGCGCTTGAAAGTATGAATCCACTGTGCCACTCCTCTCATGTTGTTGACATTGTATACAAAACAAAGCCAATCTGAAATTACTTTATATTCATAATAACGGTAAGAGGACGCTTTGTCAACCCATTTTGAAATAATTTTTCAGTATTAAACTAAACTTCGGCATTTTGTTTCAAACTGTACAAATAAATTGAACACCTTGCACAAAGAAGCAATGCGCTTAAAAGCAAAAGCGCCCGCGACATGTTTACACATGCAGCGAGCGGCTTTGAACGGTCAAAAATGAGGGTGTGTTTATTCGTAGTTTTTATTGTGGCGAGAAGCGAGCGCATCATGTGTGCGGTCAAGATAGCCTTTGATCTTTTCATATTCGGCACTGGCAACACCGGAAAAAAGCACATCAATAATATTCAGCATCGCAATGCGCGAGCCCATCGCACCGCTCCGAAAACCGATTTCAGGCGTGGAGATGCGCAGCACAATGTCGGATTGTCGCGCGAGAGGACTGTTTGCATAACGTGTAATCGCAATGGTTTTTGCACCGGATTTAAGAACAAGGTGCAGTGCATCCAAAATTTCCAGTGTGTCGCCCGAATTGGAAATCAGCACCGCAACATCTTCTTGCTCAAGCAGCGCGGCGGCGGTTTGCAGGCTGTGTCCGTCTACAAAAGCCTGACAGTTTTTCCGAATGCGCAAAAATTTTTGAGCGGCATCTTGGCAAACAAGGCCGGAGGCGCCAAGACCGTATAAATTGATACGCGCCGCTTCCCGCAGCACAATGACGGCGCGCGCCACCTCGTTTTTATCCAAAACGGCGAGCGTGTCGTCAATGGAACAGCGGTTGTTGTATGATACATTTTCAATGATGGTGTTCAAATCATCACCCGGACGAATATCCTTATAATGCTCTGCTGCGCCGCTCTCCTCGCTGCGCATGGAACCGAGTGCGGCAGAAAGACTGAGCGTGAAATCGCGATAACCGCGATATCCGAGTGCTTTGCAAAAACGAATCACAGACGCTTCGCTTGTATGGCTTTTTTGGGCAAGCTGTTTGATGTTGAGCGCGGGAATGCTGCCAAGACGCGGCGCAACATATTCTGCCACGCGACGTTCTACAGGTGTTAAAATCGGTTTTGCATCTCGCAGACGAAGTTCCACATTGTTACTCTGGCTCATAAACAAACTCCTTTGCTGACTTGCTGATAAATTTGTATGTTGATAAAAGCATACAAGATTACCGCCACAATTGCAAGATGCGCGGCAGTACTTTGAAAAACTTTTGTAGAGTTGCCAAGGAGGAGCGAAACTTTGACAGCACAGAATTTGCAAACATCACCAAAGGTTTCGGCTTGTAAAGCATAAAAAACGCGAGATAAATTGTTTATTTTTCAGATCATTCGGCTGCAACTTTGCGCTGTACAAAAAGCTGCAATTCTGTACGATCGTGTGCCAATTGCTGTGGATTTTTTAATTGCGGTGCTTGTAAATCACAATGATTGCGCGAAACATCCTGAAATAGCATTTTTTGCACTAAAAAACGAACGTGTGCGGCAATTTCAGATTGCAGAGCGGCATCGTGAAAACGATTGTGTTTTTCGGTGGGATCTGTTTGCAAATCAAAAAACATGGCATTCTCAAAAGAGCCGCGCAACAGCAATTTATAGCGCCGTGACCGCACCATATAGCCTTGAATCGGATTTTTGTCAGAGCCGTATTGTCCCTCGCTGAATGCAAATTCACGGCCGATTTGAAAATTGGCCAAATCGATTCCGTGCATCGTATCGGGAACGGCAAGTTGGCATGCGTGCAAAATTGTGCTGGCAATATCAACCGTTTCGCACAAATGATGACAGACGGCAGGCGCATTGTGCACACTGTTTTTGGGATATTTGATGATGAGCGGAATGCGTGCGAGCGGCTCGTACATGAAATTACCTTTTAAAAGCATATGGTGATATCCCATGTATTCCCCGTGGTCGCTTGTGTAAATAATAAGCGTATTATCGTAAATGTTTTGCAATTTCAACAGCGAGAGAATGCACCCGATTTCATCGTCAATTTGTGTGATGGTTCCATAATAATGCGCCATGATGCGACGCAACGTAGTTTCGTCTAATGATTGGTTGTCGAAAAAATCGGGAGAATGTGCCATGTCATGCGCGGGAACTTCCGGTGTGTATCCATCCAGCAAGGTGAGCGATGCGGGGTTGTACATCGTATCATACGGAACTGGCGGGTCAAAGGGATGGTGCGGCTTGATAAATCCGACAAAAAGCAAATTTCCGCCGTCGCGGTTCCAGTTTTCAATTTCCGCACGTGCCGTAGCGCCAATCCATGCAGTTGAATGATGCGATGCGTCAAGATCAGACGTACAAGCGCCAAAATGATCATAATAGTTTTTTTGGGCAAGTTGGCGCACGGCGTCTGTTTGATCCATCAAATCTATACGGTCAATTTTGTTTTCCTGCATCAGCCACTTGTGATAGTCGTCCTCAAAGCGTCCGATTCCGTTTTGTTCCGCTAACATCATCGTTTCGTAGCCGACATCTTGATAGGTTGGCGTGAAATGCATTTTTCCTACGGCGGCGGTGTGATAGCCATTTTCACGTAAGACAGCAGGAAAAGTGGGAATGCCCGCAGGTAAAGTGGATTCGTTGCTCCATGCACAATGCTGATGCACATACTGGCCGCTGATGAAAGAATAGCGTGCAGGTGTGCAAACCGGATATACCGTGTAATGAGCATCATACAGTGTGCCGTCGGTAGCCAGAGAATCAATATGCGGGGTGCGGATATCATGATTTCCGTATGCGCCAATGCAGTCAGCACGGTGCTGATCGGCGTGTAATATTAAAATATTAGGTTTCATCATCATTCCTTTTCAGTGAAAAGTGTCTACCGTATAATCGTGATAATGGAAGCCAAACCAACGTCCGTTCACATCACCCGGAAAGCGCGGTGCGGTACTTGTGCGGATTTTTCCATCTTGCATGGCGTCCGGTGTGGTTTGTGCAACGTGTGTAAGCAGCAAATGCCATAACTCTTCTCGCGTTTCACGCCATGCGGAATCCTCCGCTAAATTATGCTGTTCCATCGAATCGGTATTTAAATCAAACAACAAGGTATGGTCGCCACAGGCGCAGTAAATCAGTTTGACATTCTCTTTCATCACGCAAAAATGGGTGTTTAAACTGTTGCCGTAAAAAATGCGTTCGGAAAGAGAAGCAAGAAGATTTTTACCGGTGATATTGCAAGGCGGTGTGACGGCAGCCATTGCAAGAAGGGTGGGGAAGATATCGGCAATTTCAGCCAAGACAGAAACGCGGCGATTGACTGCGAAGCCGTATTTTTGCGGTGGCATAATGATGCACGGCACATGCGCCGAACCCTCAAAAAACAGATTTTTCTGTGACATATGGTGGTCGCCGAGCATTTCGCCATGGTCTGCCGTGAATACAACCCAAGTGTTGTCATCCAATTTGTTTTCACGCAGGCAACCAAACAGACGCCCCAAAGCGTAATCAATTTGCGTAATCATAGCATAATAAGCGCGGCGGCTGGCCGCTATTTGCGCGGGGCTGAACAAGTGCATATTGGTGTTTTCATAGCTTCCGGCCAAAAATCCTTGCGGTGCGGCAGATAAATCTTCCGACCAGTCACCGTAAATCGGATGTGGCATCGGGATATTTTCATAAAGCTGCCAATAGTCACGGCAAGGATCAAACGGCGGATGCGGTTTTGTGAAACTTGTCCACAAGAAGAAAGGGCGCTGCGGGTCACGCGTTTCGATAAAATCGGTAGAGCCGTCCACAATCCAGTTCGTGATGCTGTCTTTGGTGTCTACGGTGGACAAAACCGGTTCCATTTCGCATTCGCCCACACCGTGAATTTTTGGGCGCACATCGCTGCGCTTGTCATATTGGCGCATGTAATCAAGCGGCAGTGTCATACTTTCAAAGCCATAACAGGCGCGAGCCGGTTCAAAATGCATTTTGCCCATGGCTTTTGTTTGATAGCCGGCATCCGTGAGCAGGGCAGGCAGCGTATGGCGCGAGGCAGTTGCGCTTTTCATAACAGCCTCGTGCGTTGCATTGGAAATAACACCGCTTTCAAATCCGCGCAGTCCGGTCATTATGGTGGTGCGCGAGGGAACGCAAATCGGACAATCAGCATAGCATCGCGTAAAAGAAATTCCCTTGCTTGCCATGTAGTTCAAATGCGGCGTGAAAATACTGCTGTTGCCCAGTGCTTGAATCGTATCAAAACGTTGCTGATCCGTGGTGATTAAAATAATATTATCTTGAGACATTTTTGTAGTCCTTTCCAAAGGCATGATTACAAATGTGGGCGGGCAACATTTTTGCCAACACAACTTGCAGACACATAAGAACTCCAAATATTAAAGCAACCCATGCGCCCCTCATCATCACGTAAAACAGGCAGTTTCACGCAAGATAATTCCGGAATATCATCCATGATGCCACGCGCAAATTCATCCATGCGCGCGTTTGCGGATTGAAACCGTGCACACAGTCCGCCAAGACGTAAATCGAGCACTTCCCAGCCTTCGGGCTTGTTGGTTGACAGCCAAAGATTGCGCCATGCAATGCGCAATGCCTCCACACCGGCAGCGCAGCTATCTGCAAGGGTGCACAGCTCTGCCGCCTTTTGCCGATTTTTTTGACGGACGACCTCTGCCGCGGCGTCGCGCCACTGACATTTTAGAACTAAAACCTGCGCGAGCGCGACATACGACTGCGCCAACACGGTGTATTCCGGATTGTTTTCAAGATGGGCTGTAAACTTTTGCGCGAGTGCCTTGTAATAATCTGCCTGTGCAAGCGCGCCGAAATCCGCTTCAAACATCGGAATCAGCGGGTCTTCATACAACAACATTTTGCAGGGATTGGCAGTGCTTTGCGGCTGAATTTCCATATGCGGCAATTCATTGAACTGTGCAATGTCCAAAAATAAATTTGCGTCGGCGTGGCAGGTGGTGTGAAAACGTGCAGCCAAAGCGGTGTCATCCCAGTGCTGTGTGTAGCAATATTCCGCAAATAATTGCAAACCGTATAAAATGGTAATCAAATTGCATTCCGCACCATCGTCAAGCCACGCCGTGGCAAAAACCTGCCGGATGCCATGCTTACGGCATTGCTCCAATGCGGGCAGGGCGGCGGCTGTTGTCTTGCGATAATCCACCGCCGGTCCAATCCACGTCCAGATGCCGCCGGCATAGATGGTTTCGGCGGAAAATGCCGCGTGTTTTTGCAGCATATTGTCATAGGCGCTTTGTGTTTCGTGATAGTAATCCCAAAAAACAAGCCCGATATCATCGGGTGCGCCCGTAAGCACCTCTTGTGTGAGAACGGTGTCAGGATGATAAATGCCGCCTCCGGGATTGGCGGCGGTAAAGTGCATATCGCT
>JAVXRV010000026.1:388-18674 GCA_036643515.1 Ruthenibacterium sp. | reverse complement strand
TGAATCAAGCTGAAGCACTGGAACGAGTTGATGGTGGTGATGACGACCACATAGAGCGTGGTCGGCATAATGCCGGGCCATTTGATATGGCGAAAAACCTGCCACTCGGTTGCACCGTCAATGCGCGCCGCCTCAATATGGCTTTGATCGACATTGCCAAGCGCCGCCACATAGAGGATAATCGGCTGTCCGACACTCGTTGTCAGCAGTACAATGATAATCGCCCACAGCGCAAACCGCTTGTCGCCCAGCCACTGAATTTCGGTTTCAATGGCGCCCATCTGCATGAGAACATAGTTGAGAATGCCACTGATAGGATCGAAAATCCATTTCCATACCACCACAATGGCAACCGTGCCGGTGACGACAGGCAGGTAGAAAATGCCGCGAAACATCGAGCGGACAAAAGCATTTTTTTCATAAATCACCATGGAAACAAAAAGGCTGAATATTACAATCAGCGGCACAACACCTACCACGAGCATCACGGTGTTGACAAGCGACTTCATAAAATGGTCATCGCCAAACATGCGCACGTAGTTGTCAAAGCCGACAAACTCGAAATTCTTCATGGTGTAATTGAAAAAACTTGTATAGATTCCCCGCAAGACGGGGTAGATGACAAAAATGAGAAAAAAAGCAAGTGCGGGTAACAGAAAGAGGTACGAAACGAAAGTTTCTCGTGTGCGAATCGGCCATGTTTCATACCAGTTGCGCAACCCTTTTCTTTTGGTTTTGGGTTCCATCTGTATCACTCCAATGGTTAAATTTGAAAACGGATTCGTTTACAAAAAAGAAAAAGAGCCGCCGCCGATTTCGGCAGGCGGCCCTTTCAGTAAATATGCGGGCTACAGTTTATAGAAAATTAAGAATTAAGCATCTTTGATGGCTTGGTCTGCTTCTTTTACAAAATCGTCCATGGCAACCTGTGCTGTTTTATCGCCGGCAAGCGCTGCCTGCAGGTTCGAGAACCATGCCGGACGCATGGAGGCAAAACCGTTGATGGTGTTGTAGTATGTGCCGAAGTATTTGACCTGAGAATTGTAAAAGGCCTTGGCTGCATCGCCGGCATACAAATCGCCGAAGCTGGAGCGCACGGGGAACACGTTGGTGGCTTTTACGTTCTGCGGGCCGACAACAGAGTCGTCACAGAGGAATTTGATAAATTCTTTGGAAGCGGCAACTTTGTCTGCATCGCCATTGTCGAATGCGCAAAAGCCGTTTACAAGGTATTCAAGTTCGGGTTTGCCGTCGTCAGAGGGCAGCGGAACGGGATATACTTCCACGCCGCTCGCTTTGAGTGCGTCGGCATTGGCAAGGTCGTTGCCTGCGCCCCACAGCAAGGTGGAGGTGACAGAACCGGACACGAAATCGTTGATGGCTTCGCCGCCGTTTTTGGCAGAACCATTTTCAAGATTGCCGGCGGCAACTTGATCCATCACATATTGCATGGCTTTGACGCCGTTTGCATCGTTGATGGTGTATTTGGTCAAATCTTTGTCGGTGATGGTGCTGGAATACAAGTTGGAAAGGAATGCGCGTGTGCCTTGGTCGCCGCCTTGACCGGAGCAGAACACCTGTGCGTTTTTGTAGCCTTTGGCTGCAAGTGCTTCGTTCAAAGCGGTAAACTCGTCGGTTGTCCATGCGCGGTCGCCATCGGCGGGCAGCATGTCGGTGAGACCTTCTTTGTCAATGATGGTTTTGTTATAAGCCATCAAGAACGGGCCTGTGGACAGCGGATACATAAAGTAGTTGGTGCCGTCGGAGCAAGAAGCGATGATGTTGTCGTTGTTGACATCTTTTTTGAAGTCATCGGTGAACAAATCATCAAGGTTTGCAAGTACGCCGGATTTGCCGTAGTCAATGATGCGGCCCGGGGCGTCAAACAAAACGTCCGGTGCAGTGCCGCCCTGAATGGCAGTGGCAATTTTTTCGGGGCCGGAAGTGAAGTCAATCATTTCGACGTTGACTTTGATGTTCGGGTACATTTTGTTAAATTCTGCTACAAGACTGTTCTCGTATTTGCCGGCTTCGCCATCGACGGTGGCGAATACAGGGAATGCCCACCATGTGATTTCGGCGTCTTTGAGGCCGGTTTCGGCGGTGGAAGAAGCGGGTGCTGCAGAGGCAGCGGGTGCAGCCGCGCTGGATGCCGGCGCCGGTTTTGCGCCGCAGCCTGCGAAGATGCTGGTTGCAAGAGCGAGTGAAAGCGTAAGTGCTAACAGCTTTTTCATGAATAAGTCCTCCTAAAAATTTTGGTCGGGAGATTTGTGTTTCAAACGATCTCCCGCGCTGATAGTATCTTACCATTTATGAAAATACTTTTCAATCTCAATAACAAATGAAAATTGTTTTTATTTTTGTGCAAAGTGCCAAATCGTTACAAAATGGTTAAAATGAATCAATGGGTTTCAAAAAGTTTAATGATTATGCGCAACAAGCACAAGTAGAAATAGAAAATTTGCAGAAAAGTGAAAATTATTTTCACTTTTGTACTTTTTTCGTGTATAATGAAACTATTCTTATAAAAACTAATTTATCAACGAGGGAGTTGTTATGCGTGTGAAAAACGTACTCGATACCATGACCAACAAATATGCAACGCTCACGAAATCGGGCAAAAAGGTTGCTGATTATGTTTTTGCCAACAAATTGGAGGCGCAATATCTGTCCATCACACTGCTTGCAGAGGCGTGCGAGGTGGCAGAGGCGACAATTTCGCGCTTTTGCAAAACGCTTGGTTACAACGGCTATAATGAGTTTAAATTGGCGCTTGCCAAAGCGGGTGCGGCAAAAATCGGCGATGACGATGCCGCAGCATACGATAAAATTTTGCCGACGGACAGCATTTTAGGCATGAGTAAAAAGCTGTATGCAACGGACGTTGCCGCCATCAGCCAAACGCTTGATTTGATGGACGAGCGCGCCTATGCCCGCGCGGCGCAGGTGCTTTATCGCGCGCAACGTGTGTATTGTTTTGGGCAGGGTGGCAGCGGCATTCTTGCAAAAGAAGCGTGGGCGCGATTTTTAATGGTTGCGCCGTGGTTTCATTGCATTGAGGACAGCCACTTGCAAACCATTGCGGCGGCCATGTGCACGGCGAACGATGTGATTTTATTTTTCAGCTATTCCGGTGCGACCAAAGACATGATGGACATTTTGGTGCCGGCGCATGAACGCGGTGCAAAAATCATTCTCATCACCCATTTTGCCAAAAGTCCGGCCACGGTGTATGCCGATGAAATTTTGCTGTGCGGCAGCCGCGAAGGGCCGCTGCAAAGCGGCGGTGTGGCGGCAAAAATGGGGCAGCTTTTCATCATTGATGTTTTATTTAACGAATTTTGCCGCCAAAATCCGCAGGTGCTTGACGCCAATCGCGAAACCACCGCCAACGCCATCACGACAAAACTGCTGTAATTGTTTTTTAGGCAGTGCAAGGCGAAAACACGCCGTTTTGTGTGCCGCGCGATGAACCAAAGTAAAAACACTTCATATACTATGGTATACGAGATAAAAATCGTAACATATTTGAAAGAGGAGTGTTTTTTTATGGGTATGCCTGTCATTACACCCAGCACCACTACACGCTGTCAGTCGATTACCGATGTCATTCAATCTGTTGCGCTTGAGCAAACCGCTCTGTCGCACATTTTGAACGCCGAGGGCGAAAAACTGCAAAAAATCATTGCGATGCAGGGAGCAACCTCCGCCGAAATCTTGGCGGCGAACAAATCCGTGCGCACAATGGTGGATTCTGTGGCGCGCCTTGAGATGATTCTGCAAGCCAAACTCGGTTTGTTTGAAGATTGTCTGTGTGTGTGCCCGCCCATCGCATAGTACAATAAAAAGGCAGTGAAAGCGGCATGGTGCAAATTGCGCCATGCCTTTTTCTTGATTCCGACAAGAAAACAGTGTATAATGAGCATAGTAATAAATTAGGTAGAAAGCAAAGGAGTTGTTTTAAAATGAGAAAAGGCGGAGCATTTCGTTTGACAGGCCTCATTCTTGGTATTATAGGCGCGGTGGTTTCGGTGACGGCCGTGGTGTTCAGCGCAGTTGGCATCTTGGTGGGCAAAAAATTCGTACAGCCGCATCTGCATAAGTAAAACTTGAGCCGGAAGCGTGTTGCTCCCGGCTTTTTCAGTGGAAAAGGAGCATTGCATGAAACTGGCCTCTCCCGTAATTCCCGCACAGATTGAAACTGAAATTTCGCTCGCGGAAGCGTTTGCCATGGCAGAAATGGACGGACAGGCGCTCATGAGCTATGCCTTTTCGAACGAAAATGCCATCGGCCTTTCGCCGGCAGACGTCGATTATAAAGGTTGCACGTTCACACACTGCCGCTTCACGGGGGCGGATATGACGGATATTTTCTTTCAAAACGTCATTTTCGACACCTGCGATTTTTCGGGCGTCCATGCCGCGGGCGCGTCGCTGCAAAAATGCGTTTTTGCCAATTGTCGCATGGGCGGCGCTAATTTTTCAAATGCCGGCATCAGCGATGTGCGTTTCACCGATTGCCATGCGGACGATATGGCATTTGCCGAGGCGCTGCTCAAAAATGTGCAGTTTACCGGCTGCCGTCTGTCGGGCGCGGTGTTCAGCGATTTGCGTCCGCGCAGCGTGTTTGCGTTTGAAAACTGCACGTTACAGCGTGCCGAATTTTTACACACGCCCCTCAAAGGGCAAAATTTGACGACTTGCGAAATTGAGGGCATCGCGCTCGAAGGGCCCGAACTGCGCGGCGCAGTCGTCACGGCTTTGCAGGCGTGTGAATTGGCAAAGCTGCTTGGCGTCATCATTCAATAAAAACAGGGGGAAAAGATATGAAAGACTATATTGAAGCGGGCGAAATCGTCACCACACACGGCATTTTGGGCGAAGTGAAGCTCTATCCGTGGTGTGACACGCCGGAATTTATCGCGCAGCTTTCACGCCTGTTTTTTACAGCAGACGGCGGACGCGAAACAAAAATTGAACAGGTGCGCGTGCAAAAAGACATGTGCCTTGTGCGGCTTGCGGGCGTGCACTCCATTGAGGAGGCGCGGCCGTTCCTCAAAAAAACAGCCTATTTTCAGCGCGGAGATGTCACCTTGCCCAAGGGACGCTATTTTGTGCAGGATATCCTCGGCGCAACGGTCAAAGATGCCGACACCGGCAAAGTGTATGGCACGGTGACGGATATTACGCATCCGGCGGCACATGATATCTATACCGTGAAAAATGACGCGGGAGAAGTGTTTTTGTTCCCCGCCGTGCCCGCGTTTCTCGAAACACTTTCGCCGCAGGACGGCCTTGTCACCGTGCATGCCATTCCCGGCATGTTTGATTCCGGTGCGGTAGAGGTGCTTGCCGATGCGGATTGACATTGCGACACTGTTTCCCGAAATGTGCGAAACGGTTTTGAGCGAGAGCATTATCGGGCGCGCCCGCACGCGTGGATATCTCGATATTCGCTGTCATCAAATCAGAGAATATACGACCAACCGTCAAAATCAAGTGGACGATTATCCGTATGGCGGCGGGCAGGGCATGGTGATGCAGGCACAGCCGATTTATGACTGCTGCACGCATATTATTGAAGATGTGCAGGCGCAAAGCCAAACGCACGCAAAGCCGCATGTCATTTTCATGACGGCGGCCGGCGCACCGCTCACGGAAGAAAAATGCAAAACACTCGCCAAAATGGAGAGCATTTTGTTGGTGTGCGGCCATTATGAGGGCATTGACGAGCGCGTGATTGACGCATTGGCCGACGAAGAAATTTCGATTGGCGACTATGTGCTCACGGGCGGCGAACTGGCCGCGCTTGTGGTGGCCGACAGCGTGAGCCGCCTGTGCGACGGGGTGCTCGCGTGTCCGGAGGGATACGAGGACGAAAGCTATTACGGCGGTTTGATTGAATATCCGCAGTATTCCCGTCCGGAAGAATGGAACGGACGCCGCGTGCCGGAGGTGCTTTTGTCGGGACATCATGCCAAAATTGCCGCTTGGCGCAAAGAACAATCCGAGCAGCGCACGCAGACGCGTCGCCCCGATTTGTATGAGAAATATCGGCAAAAACACCCCGATATGCCCAAACACAAAAAAGCGCCGAAAGCAAAATAGATAAAGAAAACACAAGCAAACTGTATATTGTGCCGATGATGTTGAAAACTAATTGGTGATTATAGCTAAAGAACCCCGCGCGTGTTCCGCTGTTTGTGTCATTGTGATAGAAATTATGGCAAATGCGGTAAAATCATTGACCGCGACGTTTCTTTGGTATAAAATAGGGTAAAAGGCATAGAAGCCATTTTGAGAGTAAATAGGAGCGTATAAATTATGTTTGTTAAAGAAGTTACTGTGGAAAACCAAGTGGGTCTGCACGCACGTCCTGCAACATTTTTCATTCAAAAAGCAAATGAGTTCAAATCCTCTATCTGGGTGGAAAAAGAAGAACGCCGCGTCAACGCAAAAAGCTTGTTGGGCGTTTTGTCGCTCGGCATCGTAGGCGGCACAACCATTCGCATCATTGCCGATGGCGCCGATGAGCAAGTAGCCGTGGAAGGCCTAATCAAATTGGTCAATTCCGGCTTCACGGAATAAGTTCTGATTGCGAAAAGTGCGTCGTCCTTTGGGCGGCGCACTCTTTTTTTCGCAAACGGTGTCGTTTTTGCAAAATTTGCGCCATATACCATTATAATAAGGAGAAGCGCACATGACAACTGAAGAACTCTGGCAAAAAGCCAAAATGCTGCCGCTTCTGCCGGGCGTCTATATTATCCGCGATAAATCGAGAGAAATTATCTATATCGGCAAAGCGAAAAAGCTGCGCACGCGCGTGTCGCAATATTTTCGCGCCGGTGTGCCGCATGACGCAAAAGTGACGAAAATGATTCAAAATGCGTTTGAATTTGACGTCATTGTCACGCAAAGCGAGTTTGAAGCGTTGGTGCTTGAATGCAGCCAAATCAAACAGCACAAGCCCAAATATAATATTTTGCTCAAAGATGATAAAGGATACAGCTACGTTAAAATCACCAATGAGGCATGGCCGCGCGTCACGGCGGCGCTGCAAAAAGAGGACGACGGCGCCACGTATATCGGCCCATACACCTCCAGTTTTGCCGTGCGCGAAATGGTGGAAACGGCCAACAGCGTGTTTCTTTTACCGCGCTGCAACAAGCGTTTTCCACAGGATATCGGCAAAGGCCGCCCGTGCCTTAACGCCCATATCGGCCTTTGCATGGCTGTGTGCAGCGGCAAAATTGCACACAAAGATTATCTCGAAGCGGTGGACGGTGCGGTGCATTTGATTCGACGCGGCATCGGTGAAATTTTGAAAATTCTGCGTGAGCGCATGGAGGATGCCGCCGAGCGCCTCGATTTTGAGCGTGCGGCACTCGTGCGGGACCAGATTGTCGCCGTTGAAAAAGTCAGCCGCGGCCAAAAAGTGGTGCGTAGCGAAGTGGATGAGCAGGACGTAATTGCCTTTGCCGGCAGCGGCAATGCCGTGTGTGCCGCAATTTTGCGCTTTCGCGAGGGACGTCTTGTTGACAAGCGCGAGTTTTTGTTTCACGACATGCAAGACATCGACGGCGTGCGCGAAGAATTTTTGCCGCGCTATTATTTGGAGGACGGCGAGCAGATTCCCAAAACGATTGCCGTGGATATGTTGCCGCCGGATGCGGACGCGCTTTCGCAGCTTTTCAGCGAAACAAAAGGCACAAAAGTGCGCATTTATCAACCGCAACGCGGCGACACCGAAAAACTGGTGCAGATGGCGGCAACCAACGCACTCGAGCGGCTTGCACGCGAGAGCGGACGTTACGCGCGAGAACAAAAATATATCGATGAAACGGCACATTTGCTCGGCCTTTCCACAGCGCCCGCCACCATTGAAAGCTATGATATTTCAAACTGGGGCGATGGCACCAGTGTGGCCGGTATGGTGGTGTTTGAGGACGGCAAGCCAAAAAAAGACGGCTATCGTCGTTTTAAAATGAAAACGGTGTTCGGCACAGACGATTACGCCTCGATGGCAGAGGCATTGTCCCGCCGCGCGGCCGAATTTACGGCGGGCGGCAAAGGCCAGTTTTCCATCAAGCCTGACCTCATTTTGCTCGACGGCGGCAAAGGGCAGGTGTCGGCGGTGCAGGCGGCGCTTGTCGGCACGGATTTTGCCGATGTACCGCTGTTTGGCATGGTGAAAGACGACAAACACCGTACGCGCGGCCTTGTGGGACAGGGCGGCGAAATCGCGCTCGCGCTGCATCGCGGCGTATTCAGCTTTATCACAGGCATTCAAGACGAAACCCACCGATGGGCAAACGATTATCGCAAACGCTTGCAAAAAGGAAAAACATACGCATCTACGCTGCAAAGTATTGACGGCGTCGGGCCGGCCACCGCAAAAGCATTGCTTGCGCACTTCAAAACAGTCACGGCGGTGAAAGAGGCGAGTGAAGCCGACATCGCCGCGGCAAAAGGCGTGTCAAGCACAGCGGCCAAGGCCGTATACGCGTATTTTCATAGTTGACAAAAAGTGGAAATACAGCCATAATAAGAGAACGAAGATAGAAGATAAAGAGGTAAGTATGAGAGTGATTTCCGGTATCGCACGCAACACAAAACTCACGGCACTCGCCGGTGAGGACGTGACGCGTCCCACGATTGAGCGTGTCAAAGAGGGAATGTTCAGCGCCGTACAGTTCATGATTGATGGCGCAAAAGTGCTTGATTTGTGCGCCGGCAGCGGCCAGCTCGGCATTGAAGCACTGTCACGCGGGGCAGAAAAATGCGTGTTCATCGACCAGAATCGTGACGCCATTGCCGTCATTCAGCAAAATTTAAAAGCCGCCGGCCTGTTCAACAGCGCGAGCGTGGCGCAGACGAGCGCAGAGGGATATCTTGCGTCCTGCCGCGAAAAATTTGATTTAATTTTATGCGATCCGCCCTATCATCAAAATGCGGCGGCCACGTTTTTGCCGCTGATTGCAAAAATTGCCGCACCCGGCGCCAGTGTATTATTCGAGGCCGAGGCACGTGCCGTCATGCCGGAAAAATGCGAAAATTTAACCCTGCAAAAAAAATATCAATACGGCGCGGTGCTTGTGTGCCGCTATGAAAACATTGTGGAGTTTTAAAAAAACACTGCGGAAAGGGTCTTTATGAGAATTGCAATTTGTCCCGGCAGTTTTGACCCCGTCACGAAAGGGCATGTCAATATCATCGAGCGCAGCGCGCGGTTGTTTGACAAAGTGATTGCGCTTGTGGTGGTGAATCCCAACAAAACACCCATGTTCACAAGTGAGCAGCGCGTCGATTTTATCCGCCGCGCAACGGCACATCTGCCGAATGTGGAAGTGGAATCGTATTACGGCTTGCTTGCGGAATATGCCAAAAAAGTGGGCGCGTGCACGCTGATTAAAGGCCTGCGTGCCGTCACGGACTTTGAGTTCGAATTTCAGCAGGCACTCACGAACAAAAAGCTCAATCCTGAGCTTGAAACCATGTTTGTCATCACAGATTCAAATTATATGTATCTCTCCTCCAGTATCGTGAAGCAAATTGCGGAATTTAACGGTGATGTGAATGAATTTTTACCGGAAGCCATTTGCGGCGATGTGGTGGCGCAGATGAAACACAACCCGAAAGAAGGAACGTAACATGAATATTGACGAATTGCTCGACCAAATGGATGAAGTGCTTGAAGAAGCGTTTAATGTGCCGTTCAGCGGCGGAAAACGCATGGTGGACATCGACAAAGTGCGCGATATCATCGACGATATCCGCCTCAATATGCCGACGGAAATCCGGCAGGCCAAGGCGATTGTCAACGACCGTGCCGACATCGTCAGCACCGCAAAAAAAGAGGCCGAGGCCATTGTAAAACGTGCCGAGGAACGCGCTCGCGCGGCGGTATCACAGGAAACCGTGGTGAAAGCTGCCCAACAGCGTGCCAACGAAATTGCCGTTGCCGCGCAGACACAAAGCCGCGAAATGCGCACCAAAGTGACCGATTATTGCGACAATTTGCTGCATAAAACCGAAGAACAGCTTGCGCGCAGCGCCGGAGAAGTGAAAACATTGCGCTCCTCTTTGCGTCAGCCGGCCGGCAGAAACTCCGCCAAAGTGACCCCGAAACCACAGCAAAACAATTTACCATAAACTTTTTTTGCGTAAAACACTTGACAAAAAGTGTTAATGAGATATAATTTCATTAAAGAGATTTTTTTGTTAAGGAGGCGCAAGATGGAAAAAAGAAATACCATTCAAAAACAACTTGTGCTGGATGCGGTGGCGGCGCTTGCCAACCACCCAACAGCAGATGATGTGTATGAAGTGATTGCAAAAACACACCCCACTGTCAGCAAAGCGACGGTATATCGAAACTTAGGCAGCCTGTCTGAGGATGGCCGCTTGCGCCATATCCGTATGCCGGGCGGCGCAGACCGGTTCGACCACTGCCTTACGGACCACTGCCATATTGAGTGCAGCCGATGCGGCGCACTGGCCGACGCGCCCATCGTACACGAAACCACGCTGGATTCTACCGTTGCCGCGCAAACCGGTTTCACAAACGTCAGCCACGATACGGTGTATCACGGAATTTGTCCTATATGCAGCAAAAAGCTTGCATAAAATAAAAATAAAAAGGAGCGTTTCATTATGGAATTAAAAGGTTCGAGCACAGAAAAAAATTTGATGACAGCATTTGCAGGGGAAAGCCAAGCCCGCAATAAATACGATTATTATGCATCGCAGGCCAATAAAGAGGGCTACAACCAAATTGGTTCTTTGTTTGCGGAAACCTCGCACAACGAGAGAGAGCACGCCAAAATTTGGTTTAAATTATTGCATGACGGCATGCCTGCAACCCTTGCAAACCTTGCCGATGCCGCCGCAGGCGAGCATTATGAGTGGACAGACATGTATGCCGGCTTTGAAAAAACAGCCCGCGAAGAAGGCTTTGACAAAATTGCCGATTTATTTGCCGGTGTCGCCAAAATCGAAAAACATCATGAAGAACGCTACATCGCGTTAAAAGAGTCCATCGACAAAGGCACTGTCTTTGCCCGTGAAACCGAACAGGTTTGGGTTTGCAGCAACTGCGGCCATCTTCACATCGGCACACACGCGCCCGAAGTTTGCCCGGTTTGCGCACATCCGAAAGCATATTTCATTCTGCAAGCCAACAACTACTAAGTTTTTTTGAAATGGGCGGCCACATTGTGGCCGCTCTTTTTTGGTGCATCTTACAAAAAGCGGGTGGCGAAGGCAAGTGGTGTGTGATACAATAGAAAACAATGAACGAAAGCAGGTGGCGGCATGTTGCAATTGATTTTAGGTGTTTCGGGAACCGGCAAAACACAGCGTGTGTTTGCGCAGATGAAGGCGCGTGCCATGCAGGGCGAAAAAAGTATTTTTCTTGTGCCCGAGCAGTTCACTTCCACGGCGGAAACCATGGTATACACCGCGTTTGGCGACGCCTTGTGTGCACAGATTGCGGTGTATAGCTTCACCAGCTTTGCGGAAGAAATTCTCAAACAATATGGCGGTACAGCGCTTAAAACGATGACGGATGCCGGTCGAATTGTCCTTGTGCGCCGCGCGATTGATTCGCTTGGCGACACGCTTGTCACCTATCATCGCCACCGCCGCAGCATCGGCTTTTGCGGCATGTGTGCCGATGCTATCAAAGAGTTGAAAACGGCGGGTGCCACAGGCGAAACCTTGGTGGAGGCCGCCTCAAAAATGGGTGGTGATGGCGAAAAACTGCGCGAACTCGGCCTTATTTTTGCGGCATATGATGCACTTTTGGCGGGAAATGCCATGGATTCAGCCGACCGCGTTTCGGTGGCGGCACAGCGCATGATGCCGGAATATCTTGCAAATACAGCGGTGTTTCTGGATAATTTTGATGGGTTGACCGCGCCCGAATATGCCATGCTGAAAAAGCTTGTGTGCGCCGAGCGCTGCACCGTGACGCTGTGTACCGACACTTTGGCAGAGCATGAGGGCGGGCTTGGACTGTTCAGCTCCGTGCGTCACATGGCACAGCGCCTGCGCCGCATTGCCGCGAGTGCCGGCGTCGCGGTGGAAACGCCGCTTGTTTTGACGCAGGATTTGCGTCATCAAAATGCGGCAGGCCTGCGTGCGGTGGGCGAACTGCTCACACAAGGCGAAACACAAGGCGAAATGCACAGTGACGGCGACGTATTTTTCACGCCGGCCGACAGCCTTTATGACGCGTGTAAAACGGCCGCATGTCAAATGGCAAAGCTTGCGGCAGAAGGCATGCGATATAGCGATATGACGATTATTTGCCGTAGCATGGACGCATACGACGCGCCGCTGCGCTACGAATTGGCGCTTGCCGGTGTGCCATATTTTACGGACGAAGCCACCACGCCGGAGCATACTGCACCCGCGGCTTTTTTACGTGCGGCGTTGGCGCTTTTGACGCGCGGGATTGCGTCAGAATGGATTTTGCGCCTGCTGAAAACCGATTTGTGCGGTTTTTCGGCGCAGGACATCGCCACGCTTGAAAATTATGCGTACACATGGCAGTTAAAGGCGGCCGATTGGCGCGTGCCGTTCACCAAAAGTCCATCCGGTTTTGGCGCACAGATGAGCAAGGAGGATACGGCTGCGCTCGCAACCGCCGAGCGGCTGCGCGGCATCGTTGTGCCAAAAATTGAACAGTTCATCGCGGCGGCAAAAGGAAAAGACGCGGCGGGTCTTTCCAAAGAATTATATTTGCTGCTCGCGGCGTTTGAGGGCGATGTGCACACGGCCGAAGCTGCGGCGGAATTGACGGCACAAGGTGATGAAATAGACGCTGCAGCGGAATATCGCACATGGAATATGAGTATGGAGCTGCTCGGCGAAATGGAGCTTTTGCTTGGCAAAGACGTTGTGACACCCGCCGAATATGACGAATTGCTGCTGCTGATTTTGCGCGCAACCGATGTGGGACATGTACCGCAGACGCAAAATGCGGCCATGGTGACGACCGCGGACAGAATGCGCCTCTCTGCGCCGAAAGTGTGTTTTGTGCTCGGCATTTCGGAGGGAGAATTTCCGAAAACCGTGGGATTCAGCGGCCTTTTGACGCATGCAGACCGTGAAATTCTTGTGCAAAATGGCATAGAAATGCCCGGCAGTTTTGAAAACCGCACTCTTTTGGAACAAATGTTTTTCTACCGTGCGCTCACAGCGCCGTCTGAAAAATTATATCTGAGTGCGCTGCGGCCTGAAATTGGCGGTGCACCGTTCAGTGCGGCTTTGGTGCAGGTGCAAATGGCACTTTGCCCGCCGCCGCTCGCACTCGATATGGCACAAAAAGCGCCGACACCGGCGGCCGCGCTCGATTTGCTCGGCGCACAGTATCGGCAGGATACGCCGGAAACGGCGGCACTTTTTGCGGCGCTATGCACACAAAAAGAAGCCGCAAAAAGTGTGGCGGCAATGGAAAAAGCAACGAATGCGCGTCCGTTTGCGGCGCAGAATACCGCGTCACTGGAAACGCTGCTTGGGTCAAAAATATCGCTCTCGCCAACGCGTGTGGAACAATATTATCGCTGCCGATTTTCGTATTTTTTGCAATATGTTCTGCGCATTCGTCCGCGCAAAAAGGCCGAGTTGTCCCCGATGGAAAGCGGCAGCCTTGTGCATTATATTCTTGAAAATGCGCTCAAACAGGCGGGCGACAATTTTGTGAATTTATCGCCCGAAGAACTGGAAAATCTTGCCGGTGCGCTTGCGGACGCATATGTGGCGGAAAATATGCCGGAGGCCGGCGTGCGGTTTGCTTATCTGATTGCACGGCTGAAAACCGGCGTCACAAATTTGCTGGCCTATCTGCAAAAAGAGCAGGCACAAAGCGCGTTTCACCCTGTGGCATTTGAGCAGGAAATCGGGTTTGGCGAGGGGGCAATTGCGCCGCTTGTGCTGCATACCGAGGACGGAAAAACCATGCAGCTTGTCGGCCAAATTGACCGTGTGGACTGCATGGAGCGCGAGGGCAAACAATATCTGCGTGTCATCGACTATAAAACGGGGGACAAAACGTTTCAGCTCGACGAAGTGTATTGCGGCCTCAACACGCAAATGCTGTTTTACCTGTTTACACTGTGCAAAAACGGCACGGCGCAATTTCCGAATCCTGTACCGGCCGGTGTTTTGTATCTGTCGGGCGACCCCGCGCCGAAAAGCGGCAGCCGCGCCGATGCCGCACAGCCGCTGCGCTATCAGGTGGACGGCCTTGTGCTCGACGACGCGCTTGTGATTCACGCTATGGACAAAGAGCACACGGGCGAATTTGTGCCGTTCAGCTTTTTGAAAAGCGGTGCGCCACGCGCGAGTGCAAAATTGGCGGGCTTTGAAAAACTGGGGAGAATCGAGCAGCATTTGGAAACTTTGGTGCTCGAGATGGCACGCGGTTTATATGCGGGAGAAATTGACGCAGCACCGCTGTGTACGAAAAAATTCAACCCCTGCGACACCTGCGATTATAAGCCGGTGTGTCGTCATGAAACAGGGCGCAATGAACATTTTGTGTCGGCGCCAAAACAGGTTTTTGAAGTTGCGGCGGCAAAGGAGGGTGTGAAATGAGCGAGAAAAAATGGACAAAAGCGCAGCAGCAGGCCATTGACGCGCGCGGCGGCACCGTGCTGATTTCCGCCGCCGCCGGCAGCGGAAAAACGGCAGTTTTGGTGGAGCGCGCCGTGCGGCTCATCACCGACGAAACGCATCCTGTGGCGGCTGACCGCCTGCTGATTGTCACGTTTACACGCGCCGCAGCGGAAGAATTGCGCGGGCGCATTGCCGTGCGCCTTGCCGAAGCAGCGGCCGAAAACACGCAAAGCGTTTTTTTGCGCCGTCAGCGTATTTTGCTCGGCCGCGCCAACATCAGCACCATCGACGCCTACTGTATGCAGCTCTTGCAACGTTATTTTTCCGAGCTTGGCATCCCGCCCGATTTCGGTCTTGCCGACGATGCCACGGCATTTACGCTGCGGCAAAATACGCTGTCTGCCGTGCTCGAAACGCAGTATGCGGACGCCGATTTTTGCGCGTTTGCGTCACTTTACGGCCGCGCACGCAACGATTTTCCGGCCGCGGCAAGCGTGCTTGCGCTCTATGATTATTTGCGCAGTATGCCAAACCCGCACGCGGCGCTCGAAGCCATGTGTCAAAGCTATGAAACCGATGTGCCGCTTACACAAACGGCGTGGGGCGAAACCTTGCTTTGCGAAGCGGAACATGCGGTGGAAAATGCGCGAAAAATGCTGCATGCCGCACGCAAAATTGTGGTAGAAGAACCGATTCTTGAGGCTTATGACGCAGCGCTTGCAGAGGATGCGGCGTTTTTTGACATGCTGACAGATTTGCTTTGTGCACGGCGATGGGACGATGCGCGGTGCGCGGTGCAAAACTATCAGCCGCCCAATTTTAAGGCCGTGCGCGGCTATGAGGGCGCCGAGATGGACAGGGTCAAGGGGTTGCGCACGGCGGCAAAAGATGTGCTCAAACAGATGCAAGAGCATATTTTTATTTGCAGCGAGGCAGAATTTGCGGCTGACCGTGTGCGCATTGCGCCGATGGTGCGTGCGCTTGCACGCGCGGTGCTTGCGTTTGAAACGCAGTTTTTTGCTGCAAAACTGGACGAAAAAATTCTCGAATACAGCGATTTCGAACATCTTGCGTTACAGCTTCTCTGCGACAAAAATGGCCAAAAAACCGAGATTGCACGCGCGATTTCACGCGGATTTGACGCCGTGATGGTGGACGAATATCAAGACACGAACGCCTTGCAGGCGCTGTTGTATCAATGCCTTGCAAACGACGATGCATCGAATCTTTTTTTTGTGGGCGATGTGAAGCAAAGCGTCTATCGTTTCAGGCTCGCAAGTCCGGCAATTTTCATTGAAAAAAGAGAAAAATTTTCAAAATCGTCGGCGGATACCTACCCAAAAACAATCGTACTGGGGAACAATTTTCGCAGTGCGGGCAATATCATTTCGCAAATCAACATGATTTTCAAAACCATCATGAGCAAAACCGTCGGCGATGTGACCTATAATACAGACGAAAAGCTGGAAAAGGGAACAGACAGCACCTATGACGGCGGCCCGCTTGAACTGAAAATAGTCGATACCATGTATGATGTTGCGGAAGTGGGTGACACGGAAGCGGTGGCAGATTGTGTTGCAAGCATGGTGAAAGATGGCTTTTTGGTGCGCGGCACAGAGGGAACGCGTCCGTGTCGCTATGAAGATTTTTGCGTTTTATTGCGCACGCGCGGCAAATTTGCACTGTACGCGGCTGCATTTGCGCGGCGCGGCATTCCGGCCTGTGCCGACACGGGCGAAAGTTGGCTTGGCGTGCCGGCGGTGTCGCCGCTCGTTTCTTTTTTGCGTGTCATCGACAATCCAGGGCAGGATATTCACCTTGCGGCAACGCTTTTGTCGCCGCTGTTTGACTTCACGCCGGACGATTTGACGGCGCTGCGTATTTTATCGCCGCGCAGTACTTTATTTGCAGCATTGCTGCAAAGTGAGGATGAAAAAGCACGCAGTTTTTGCACCTTGCTGCGCTTTTTGCGCACGCGTGCCGGTGTGCTTTCTGTGGATGCACTCTGCACGGAAATTTTCGCCGCAACGCATTATTTTGCGGCAGTGGGCGCGATGGAAAACGGTGTGGAGGGCAGAGAAAATCTGCGCCGATTCACGGCCTTTGCGGCGGCCTCTGCCATGAGCGGGAGCGGCGGCTTGTCCGGCTTTTTGCGCTATGTGGACAGTTTGCTCGAAAGCGGCGCACAGCAAAGTGCATCTGCGCCGCACGCCGCACAGGGCAGCGTTTCAATTATGACGATTCATCGTTCAAAAGGGCTTGAATTTCCCATTTGCATTTTGGCCGATGCCGCGCATAAATTCAATTTGCGCGACACGGCAAACCCTGTTTTGCTGCATCCGACGCTCGGTATCGGGTTCAATTTGCGCGCTGATGCGGGAGATTTGTACAGCACTGCGCCGCACAAGGCCATTCGCACGGCCATGCGTGCAGAGGCGGTGAGCGAGGAAATGCGCATTTTGTATGTGGCGCTCACACGTGCAAAAGACAAGTTGATTGTGACATTTGCGCACGATAAACCGTTTTCGATGCTGGCGGATATGGCGACGATGCTCGCGGGTACAGGCGGCGCAGACGCATACAGTGTAAGCCGGCAGCTTTGCTTTGCAAACTGGCTGTGCATCGTGGCGCTGCTGCATCCGGATTGTGACGCGCTGCGTGCCGGCATCGGCGCGGCAACGTTGCCGCTGCTTGACACGCAAAGCCATATGATGGCGGAAGTTGTGAGGATGTCCGAGCCGACGGACGAAGCGAAAACGGAACAATTTGTGCGACAAGCCGTGCCGGACACGGGTTTGCTGTCGGCATTGTTGCACAATTTTGCGCGGGAAGATGCGCTGCTACCGCTGCAAACCTTGCCGGCAAAACTCAGCGTTTCGGCGCTCAGCCACAAGGGTGCGGCGCCGATTTTGGCGCGGCCGGCGTTTCTCTATCAAGAAGGCCTCACCGCCGCAGAGCGCGGCACAGCGCAGCATGCCTTTTTGCAATTTGCAAATTTTTCCGATGCCACGCATGATTTGCAGAAAGAAATTGCTCGCCTTGTGGCAGAAAATTATCTTGATGCCACGCTTGCGCAAAAATTGCCGCTGGCGAACATCACGACATTTTTGCAATCGCCGCTCGCAAAGCGTATGCAAAATGCCGCAGAATTATTGCGCGAATATGATTTTATCACGGCGATTCCCGCAAAATTTGTGGCGGAATTGCCGCCGGATTTGCAATATCAGCCTGTGCTCGTGCAAGGCATTGCGGATGCCGTATTGCTGAACGGAAAAACAGCCGAAATTGTGGACTATAAGACCGACCGCGGCAAAACGCCGGCAGAATTTTTGGCCGCCTATACAGGCCAACTTTTGCTGTATCGGGCGGCAATTGAAAAGCGGCTTGGTGTTGCGGTGACGGCGTGCACAATTTATGCGTTTGCGTTGCACGCGGAAATTAACGTGCCGCTGGATGCCGCAGAAAACACTTGACAAAGCACAAAGTGCACGGTATACTAGACAAGTAAACAAAGTAGCTATGGGTTGCAGCCCTGCTCACCTTGTCTGTTCTTTTGAATGGCGGGTTCATACAAAAACGCGTCAATGCGTTAATTTGTGTCTATGGTACGGCTGCTCTGAGTAGCCGTACTTTTTTTAACATCAAAAATGGAGGTGCTTTACGA
>JAVXRV010000026.1:0-378 GCA_036643515.1 Ruthenibacterium sp. | reverse complement strand
GCAAAAAAGAAATGGAAATTAACGAGGAAATTCGTGACAAAGAGGTTCGGGTGATTGATGCGGACGGCGGACAGCTTGGCGTGATGAATACACGCGATGCAATCCAAATGGCGGCAGAAAAAGACCTGGACCTTGTTAAAATTGCGCCACAGGGCATTCCTCCCGTGTGCAAATTTTTGGATTACGGGAAATATCGCTTTGAAATGCAAAAGAAAGAAAAAGAAGCAAAGAAAAACCAAAAGGTTGTTGAAATCAAAGAGGTTCGTCTTTCGCTGAATATCGACACGAATGACTTTAACACAAAAGTAGGCATGGCACAGAAGTTTCTCGCCAAGGGCGACAAAGTGAAAGCTTCCATTCGTTTCCGCGGCCGTGAAA
>JAVXRV010000025.1:0-19305 GCA_036643515.1 Ruthenibacterium sp. | reverse complement strand
CTGGAAAAACAAAGCGAAACGGCGCTTGCAGCGGCGGTGGGAGAGAGGGCAAAGAGATGCAAAGTATCACACAAATAGCGGATTTTTTAGAGAGCTGGGCGCCGAAAAGCTTGGCAGAGCCGTGGGATAACGTGGGCATACTTGTGCGCTGCGACGAAAAAGTGACCGGCATTTTGACGGCGCTCGACATCACGCCCGCAGTGGTGGCAGAGGCAGTGGCGCGCAAATGCAATTTGATTGTGGCGCACCATCCTGTTATTTTTACGCCGCTGTCGCAAATTGCAGCCGGCACTGCCGCGTTTGCGCTTGTGCAAAACAATGTGTCGGCCATTTGTATGCACACCAATTTGGACGCGGCGCCCGGCGGAGTCAATGATATGTTGGTGGCACTGTTTAATTTGCAAAACGTCACTTCGTTTGGCGGGTGCGGTCGCGTCGGCACGCTGCGACAGGCGATGCGTGTGCCGCAATTTTGTGCGCTGACAGGCAAAGTGTTGCAGACGCATGGCATGTATTTTGACAGCGGAAAAGAAATCCATACGCTGGCAATTGTGAGCGGCGCGGGCGGCGATTTTATGCAGGCCGCGCGAGAAGCGGGTGCAGACTGCTTGCTGACAGGGGAAGTGAAATATCACGAGGCGCTCGATGCGAAAATGGCCGATTTTTCGTTTGTAAGTGCAGGACATTTTGAGACGGAATTTCCGATTGCGGATTTGCTGCGCCGACGATTGGCGGCGGCATTTCCAAAATGCAAAATTTACTGCACGCAAAATAACGAAACACCGTTTACACAATTTTAACAGGATGTTTATGCTGCGCATTGCAATCTGTAAGGCCGCTTTCAGGCAATATTTTTCAGCATAGAACCAAAAATTGTTTAGCGCTGTTGTTATGATAAAAGCGCCTTTATAAACGAGAAAGCAGGGAAACATCAATGAATCGATTCGGGTTTGGTTGCATGCGTCTGCCAATGAAAAACGGCGCAGTGGATACGGCGGAATTTTCTCAAATGGTGGATCGCTTTTTGGCGGAGGGGTTCACCTATTTTGACACGGCACACGGCTATTTGAGCGGGCAGAGCGAAACGGCGCTGCGCACCTGTTTGACAAGTCGTTATCCGCGCGAGCAATACCAATTGACGGACAAGTTGAGCACAAACTTTTTTGACAGCGAAGCCGAAATTCGCCCATTGTTTGAAAGCCAACTGGCCGCGTGCGGCGTATCTTATTTTGACTACTATTTGATGCATTCGCAAACGGCCGAATATTATGAAAAATTCATACGTTGCAATGCCTACCGCACGGCTTTTGCACTGAAAGCAGAGGGAAAAGTGCGTCATGTGGGGATTTCTTTTCATGACAAAGCGGCTGTTTTGGAACGCATTTTGTCAGAACAGCCCGACATTGAGGCGGTGCAGCTTCAATTCAATTATGCCGACTATGACGACCCCGATGTGGAGGGACGCAAGTGCCTTGCCGTCTGCCAAAAATATGGCAAGCCGGTGATTGTGATGGAGCCGGTCAAAGGTGGGCGGCTTGTGGATTTGCCGGAAAAAGCAAACCAAGTTTTTAACGCGCTGCACGGTGGCAGTGCCGCGAGCTATGCCATTCGTTATGCTGCGTCTTTCCATGATGTCATGATGGTTTTGTCGGGCATGAGCAATGTTGCACAAATGGAGGACAATGTGTCGTTCATGAAAAATTTCAAACCGCTTACAGCAGATGAATCTGCCGCCATTGCGACGGTATGCGACATTTTGCGGGCAAATGATACCATCTCGTGCACCGCGTGCCGCTACTGTGTGGACGATTGCCCCATGCACATTGCCATTCCGGATTTGTTTGCCTGCTTGAATCACAATGCGCAAAATGCGGCGCAAAGCCGCGCAGATTATGCACAATACACGCAAACCGGCGGCAAGGCATCTGCCTGTATTCGATGCGGCAAATGCGAAAAAGCCTGTCCGCAGCATCTTGAAATCCGCACCCTTTTGACAAGCGTCGCAAAGACGTTTGAAAACATATCATAAAAGCGAGGACAGCAAGTTCCCAAACGTGCAAGTCGGGTAAGCGATGCAAAATCGCTTACCCGACTTTTGTATTACGGCACAGTGTGCGTGCGCCCTAATGATTGCGATGTGTTTGCCGATAATCTCCCGGCGTGGTACCCTCATATTTGCGCATCAACCGAATGATGCTGATTTCTCCCGCATACCCAAGCTGTGCGGCAATATCTTTCACGGGCAAATCGGTGTTTTCAAGCAAAGATTTTGCCTGTTTCAGCTTGCCTTTGGCAATATAATCTTTGATGTTTTCGTTTTTATATTTTTTGAAAATATTTGAAATATATTGCGGTGTTACATGAAATTCAGCAGAAAGGGCATTGAGGTCGAGCCACGCAAAAGCATTGTTTGCATCAATATAGGCCGCAACCTTTTGTGCGAGCAATTCCGGCTTGCCGGGATTGTACGATTGAATTGCGCTCGTGAGCTGGTCGACAACCGTAAAAAGTCGTGTGCGTGCCTGATCGAGAGAAGTGCTTTCCACAATGGAGGCCACCGTGGCTTCGTTGAATAGAAAAGCGCTTTCTTCCGAGCTGAGAATCGTGTAGGAATACGCCACGCGCTGTAAAGTTGCCGTGATTTCATACAGCAAAGATTTTGCGGCAACGGTGCCGATTTGCTTTGCACTGTTGGCCTCAAGCACGTGCGTGAGCACTTGTTTTGCCTGTTCGCCACAGCCGCTTTTGACGTGATTCAAAAGCTGTTGTTCGGCTTCTGGCGGATAATAATAATCAAACTTGACGTTTTGAACATCACGATATAAAACCGGATTTCCGTTTGCCTGTAAGCGGCTGTATTCAAGCGCCTTGCGCGCGTCGTCTAAGCAATACGAAACACACTGCAACCCATGTTGCACCATGCTGACACCCATGTCAATGGTGAGCTCAAACGTTGTTCTGGCAAAATCAGCCAGTTGCACCGCAATTTCTTCCGCAAGTTTATCGGCCTGTGCCGGCAGCGTGTCTGCGTGCAAATTGAGCAGAAACACCTTCTGATTTTGTTCAAAATCAACATGCTGACAGCTAAATTTGCTTTCGAACAGCTCACAGCCGACATTGGTGACAATCACGCGCGCGAGCGACAATTCTTGTCCGGCCGCATTTTCGCCCTTGTGCATGAAAAAATTACTCTCTGTGTCAATTTCGGCCATCACAATCAAATAGCAATCGCTTTGCGCAAACACGCCAAGCGTGCGCAGTTGCTTTTCGGCGGCGGCAGAATCCACCGTTTGGCCGGTCAACAGGTGAATCAAACAGTCCCGCAACACGGCCGGACGCTGATGGTCAATGATATCGCGCAATTGCAAATCGTTTTGCGTTTGTGCAAGCAGTGTGCGTTTGATGGCTTCAAATTCATTTCCGCCGCCGGTGTCGGTCGCTTTTTCAACAATCATCTCTTGAATATCCTGCACCGGACGATAGCTGCGCCGCGCCAAACGACGCACGAGAAAAAGCCCGCCGATTAAGTACAGTAAAAAGATGGGAAGAAGCGTGAGCAGCGTTTGAATATTATCTTGATAGTATAAATTTTGCGGTGTTGCGATGAGATAACGCCAGCCGGTGGAGGCAGACGATTTCAGCGTAATCACGGTATTGCCGATGGTTTTAAACGGCTCGCGATTTTCAAGCACTTTGGCATCCAGCATAGGCGCGTCGGAGGAAGCCATAATCAGCTCGTCATTTTCGTTCAGCAGATAGACGTCAGAAGAAGTTGCGTTGTGAATTTGATCCACCTGCGAAAAAAGTTGTTTGGCGTCGATGAAAAAAATCACCTGTCCCAGTGCTTTTTCGGTGCTGTTCATGGGCACGGACTGAATATACGGCAAAACAGTGACCAAGGTTTCATCGTAAGCACGAATGGTTTCAACAGGCATATAGGAGCGAAAATGATAATCTTCAAGATATTTTGCGTGAAATGCATCATAATCAAAATCTACAAACGAGTACATAATATCGAAAAAAAGCGGTGCTTTCATGCGAATGGTCGAGGTGATAATTTCGTCGGTATCGGCACGATACAAAAAATAGTCAAACAGCAGAGCACGCGGTTTTTGTTTGCCGGCCAACTCTTTCATCACGGTGGCGGAAGTATACGCCGCACTGCCGCGCACAAAATGGTCAATTTTATCATTGAAAACAAGATTGTCGCTCAAATCTTCAATATAGGCGATATTATCCTCTACTTTGTTTTGCAGCGAGTCAAGCAACGCCTGTTTTGAAAGTTGTGTCTGGCGCGACACCTGTGCGTTGATGCGAATGCCATACACAATGGAACTTGTAAGCGCAAGCAGCAAAATAGAAACATAGGAAAGTACAAAGAGCACATAGACACTCTTTGTTTCTCGTGTTTTCACCTTAAAAGCTTTCATGATATTCCTCACACAAATTGTTTTACATTCACAGTATAGCACAAATTCAATCAAGGTGACATAGCACTTTAAATGCAATCTGCATTCGGGATAAAAAGCGGCAGCGGAAACAGCGCGGCGGGCAGTTTGGCACTGCTGCTTACAAAAGCGCTGTGCGGCGCAAAAAACAGCGCCGTGGCATCCAGCGACGAAAGCGTTAAATCCGCCGGCGTGTCTTGCGGCATTGCGGTTACCGTGCCGCAGCCGTGTTTCACACGAAAGCGCAAAACCACAGGGGAGGGCGTATCTTGAATGGCGACACACACATTGCCGTTTGGCACATCACCGGCATCACAGCGCAATTGTAAGAAAGGTTGCAGAGTAGCACACCAGTCATAAATGGCAAAGCTGCGGTTGGTGGACAGCGAAACCGTATCGCAAATACGCGCAAAAAATTGCTGCGCCGCGCCGCAAACAGACGGAAGCACAATGGTGCAATGTTCGCACTTTAAATAAGAAAACAGTGCCACGCAAAAAGCGGGCAAATCGGCATCGTCGGCAAGTGCCATTTCTTGCACGCAAACGCGCGCATCGGCAAAAGAAATGCTGCAATAACCCATGAACTTCTCGCCGCGTAAAACAGCAAATGCCTGTGCGCTCCAAGAGGACAAAATGGCGGGAAAAGCGTTTTCGTCGCGTGTGCAGTGGATGGGCATTGCATCGTGCAGCGCTTTTGCGCCCGATATCCACGCCGCGCTTTGTGTCAGCGGCGCAATATGTAAATCGGTTGCGGCATCGGCGCAGGCATGGCGCACATTATCTTTGGTCAAGGTGAAAAGCCATGTACAGCCGGCCGGTTCATAGCCAAAATATTCATAGCGCTGACGTCGCCCGCCAAGCGCACCAAACGCACAGCCGGCGCAGCGCATCTCGCGCTCTGCCGCGTGCAATAGCGCTTGCATATAGCCGCGTCCGCGATAATCGGCATCGACGGATACGGTGCCGATGTACCCGAATTTACAGGCACAATCGCCCACCTGTACGGTCATCATTTCGAGGCAAAGCAGCGCACAAATCTTGCCCTCCGCACGCAGAACAAGATGTTTTGCGGTGCTGTCGGCTGTTTTTCCGTAAAGCTTCGGCAGCAGTGACGGAAAGTCAATCTGCGGTTCGTTCACTGAAAAAGCCTTGTGCGCAAGCGCCAAAATAGCGGGCGCATCTTGTGCGTTTGCGTAGGAAATCGTGAAATCTTGCATAAAAATCCTCCTTTGTGATAAAACATAATCACGCGAGCAGAAAAATTCTGCTCGCGGATGGCGTTCATACTGTATTGTAATCTGAAATTATATTGCGATATAAAATTACTTTTGACGCACCGATGCTTCAAAATCTGCAATTTTTATCGTGTTGCCGCTCAAACGGGATTCCTCTGCCGCCAATGCCATCACATGGCTGTGCACAGATTGTGCAATGGTGTTGGTATTGGGACGCAAGCCTTGCAAAACGGATATAAATTCTTCCATAATGCCCTCATCTCCGCCGGAGTGTCCGGTGCCGCCCGGTATGACATGATAGGTGTTGGTGGTGCCGCTCATGATGCCGGCGCCAAACTCGGTTACGGTGATTTCGTTTTGATCCATCGAAGCGCGAATTTCGCCTTTTGTGCCCATAAATTTGAGCGTGCGGTCACACGCATTGGTAAAGGCGCACATCGTAAATGCCACGGTGGTTCCGTTTTCAAACAGAAGGCTGGCCACTTGATGATCCACCACATCGTTGTCGTTGTGGAACACACATTTACCGTATGGCCCTTCTTCCAGTGCTTTTTTGCGGGCGGCATAGCTGCGGTCGGTGCCGAGTGCATTGTAGGCCGTGCTCCATGTAATGTCGTCCGACAGATACAGCGCGGGCGCATAATAGGGGCAAGTGGCACTGTGCGCACAGCCGTCTGTGCAGCGGTCAGGTGAACCGGCCGGTGCGTTTTCGGCTTTGAAATAACGCAAATCGCCAAAAGACGAAATGGTTTTACAGCGACTGTTCAAAAGCCACGATAAAATATCCATATCATGGCAGCACTTGGCTAAAATCATGGGGGAGGCATCGGCCGTTTTGTGCCAATTGCCGCGCACATAACTGTGGGCATAGTGCCAGTAGCCGACATTTTCGGTGTGGGTGATATGCACCACATCGCCAATGACACCGGAATCTAAAATTTCTTTGATTTTACGATAAAATTTCGTGTAGCGCATCACATGACACACCATCACAATGCGCTCTTTTTCCTCGGCGAGTGTTTGCAGTGCAAGACATTCGGCGGCGCTCGGTGAAATCGGTTTTTCAAGCAGCAAATGATAACCCATCCGCAATGCCGTGCAGGCAATGTCAAAATGCTGTTGATCCTGCGTGCAAATCATCACAGCGTCTGCTTGCGGTGCGGCGGCAAAAAATGCCTCGGCCGTTTCAAACTGTCCGTTTGCGGGCACGGCGTAGGTTTGTGCAAACAATGTGCGGCGGCTTTCGTCGGGGTCAGCCACGGCCACAAACTCCACTTCATATCCATGCAGTTTCGCATACGGTGCATAGCAATATTGTCCGCGCTCACCGGCGCCAATCAGCGCTAATTTGATTTTTCCCATGGGATACTCCTCCTAATCTGTGTTTCTTTGTGTTAAAATGTCGACATTTTTGCCGCATATGCGCGGTCGATTTCGCATAAAAGCGGTTCATCTGCCAAAAAATGACGAATATCTGCCAAAACGCTGCGCGTCACGGCGAAGCGTCGGTCAATGGTTGGGCCGCCCATATGCGGCATCAAAAATGTGTTTGGCAATGCACGCAACGGGTGCTGCGCCGGTAAGGGTTCGGTTTCATAGACGTCGAGCACGGCGGTCAAGTCTGGACGTTCCGCCAAAACGCGGCACAAGGCCGGCTCGTCGATAATCGCGCCGCGTGCGGTGTTGATGAGCACTGCGCCGGGACGCAGACTGCGCAGCATGGATTCTGTGATGAGATGATGATTTTCAGCCGTCATGCCGCTGTGAATCGACACGATTTCACAGGTGGAGAACAGCGTTTCCAAATCGGCCTTTTGCATGTGCTGCCTTGTAAGTTCCTCTTGCGCGATATGGCGTGAAAACACCGTGACCGGACAATGGAACGGCGCAAGCATCCCCACCACATAGCGGGCAATCATGCCATAGCCGACAATGCCGACGCTGCGCTCGAGTAGGCCGCGATTCACAAAACTTTCCGGCCACGCACTGTTGACGTAAAACGGAATTTTCCGCAGCGCCGCAAGCGCGTATGCAACGACACCCTCGGCCACGCTTTCGGCAAATACTTCGTTTCCGCTTGCCACGCGAATGCCTTTTTCATATACGGCATCGGTGACATACGGCTTTACAGAACCGCCGGTATGCGCGATAAAACGCAATTTGTCAGCACAGGCAAGGACGGCATCCGTGAAAATGGGGCATCCCCATCCCGTGATGCAGATATCCATGCCCCGCACAGCTTTGCACAGCGCGGCCTCGTCATATTGTGCGCCGGTTTCATTCAAATGTACGGTGCCGATTTTGGCAAGCTCTGCAAGCAGTGCGTCATTCCAAAAGGTTTCAAATACCGCGCCCTGCGGCATCGTGATTAGAATTTGTAAGTGTTCCTGTTTCATCGTGCAAACCCTTTCTAGCAATTGTTTTCAAGTAAAATTTCCGTGTCGGGCGACACCGCGCCATCGCCTGTTTGCGTGCGCACAATGCCATCGCGAAACGCGCAATCGCGAATCACATTCGGCCGTTTGGAACGTGCGGAGCGCTGTGTCAGCACCAATTGGTCGGCGGTGCAGCCGCGCATTTGCAAACCGTCGGCATTGCATAAAAAAGTGCCGCATTCTGCATATTTTTCTGTTTTCTCAATGGTGACATCCTCCAAAGTGAGGTCGCTCACCTTGGCAAATGCAATGCCCCAACAGCCGCTGTGCCGCTTGACCGTGATGCGTTTGGCGCTTGAACCCCACGTCGGCCCGCTGTTGGCAAAGCTCAAAAGGCCGCTGTTGCCCACAAAGGTCAAATCGTGTTCAAACTGTCCGTGCGTCACAAAAGCACCGTGAAAATCTCCGTCGCAATGATTGTTTTCGGCCATGCAGTATGCGCAGCCTGTGAAATCGTTCAAGTGCCGCGCATTACTGGCCGTGCAGTCGCGCACTTTGCCATACAAACAGTGAATCTGCTGTGTCAAATATCCCGTGCCGCCCACAACCACCTCCACAGGGTTTACAAGGCTGCATCGCTCGGTGACATATTCGGTGTTGTGACGGCGCAAAAGCACCGGCCAATACGTATGATACCCATGCACATCGCGCACGTCGCAGCGCACGGCATATTCAAGCGCAAGCGGCTGTGCGCCGACGGCTTCACCGCCCGCGTTGCCGTAAAAATCAAAATTCTGCACATGAACGCGCTCTACCGGAAAAATGCGCTGATACGTCAGTGTGCGGCCGATGGACAGCGGCCAACCCATTTTGTAGTTGATGCGCACATGTGTTTTGTCTATTTGTTCGGTGACTTGCACCAATTTGTCAATTTCTTTTTCTTCGCGTCCCGCCAGATGATTGACGGAAATCTGCCACCAAGAATACAGCGGAAAAGCGTCGCTGTCCGGCACGGGAAAAATATCATACAGTTCCGGCAACGCTTCGGGCAGGCAAAGGGAAAAGGCAAGGCCGCGCGTTTCACCGCAAAAATGCATCACGGCGCTGAAAGGGTCGTTGTGTGCCGCCGGTGCGATGCCGCGTGTCGTGAGCGTGTGCCCGCCGAAATCGAGCGTTAAATTGGAACGGCAAAACTTGTGCCGTTCCGTAAAATTCAAATCCGTCCATGCTTCAATGCGCTGTATCGTCGCATCCTGCACCATCGCGTCCAAAGCCGCGTCCGCGGGCGTGTCCGGCCCGAAAATGCCGAACGCGCGAAAATCGACGACACCGCCGTGGCACAGCCGCCACCGGCCGTTTGGCAAAGCGCTTTGCAGCACCGTGCCACCGTTGGCTTCTGCGGTGCACAAAGCGTCAAAGCGATAGAGATACACGCCGTCGCCGGCTGCGAGGCGCCCGAAACATTGTGCGATTTCGCCGTTTTCGGGCTGCAATTGCGCCAGTTCCAAAGCCGCTTTACATGATATCATGCTACATTCCTCCGCGTGGAAAGAGGGGAGATTCCGCTTTGACACGAAATCTCCCCGGCTTTCACGATATTTTATTGTGCGGCGTTCCAGCGCTGCAAAGCGGTTTCTTTGATGGTGAGCAGTTCAGACAGGCCGGTTTTTTCCAGTGTTTCAAGATAGGCGTCAAAGCCGCTCTCGATGTCTTGCTCGCCCACAATAAATTTGGTGGTCATCAATACAACATAGCTGTACAAGTCGTTTTCAATGACGTTGCCGCGTTCCGATTCTTCCGTGGTGAAGCGCGCATTGATGGGATAAGCGCTTGTGTAATACGGCTTTTGCATTTTATTGACCTGTGTGACTTTCATTTCCATCAGTGGGTTGCCGGAGGGCATTGCGGTGAAATCAAGCATACCGGGCAATTCCATGTTCACGGAAACGGTTTTGTTGATGTCGCCAAAGCCGGTAATCGGGGCAATCCATTCATAAGCTTTTTTGGTGTCGTCGGTATATTTCCAGTGTTCGCCTTCATAGCCAACAAATGTGGTGTTGCCGTAAAAACCTTCCACGGCGTTTTCTTCGGTGGCATAGAACATATCAAGCAGACGAATGGCGGCAACGGGGTCAGAGCATTTGTCGGTGATAAATGCGCGGCCCGGATAGAGGCTGAACGGCTGTTTTACAACTTTTTTGCTGTTGGTGGCACTCGTGAGCGGGGGCAACGAAAGCTGCTGTGCCGTGGTGGTTTCGGGGTCAAGCAGGGTGGGGGAGGCACTGTAAACGCCACAGAGGTTTTCTTTTACTTTTGCCTGCCATTGTTGGCTTGTTTGGGTAGAAAATTCGGGGTCAAGCAAGCCTTCTGCATACAGTTTGTTGGCAAAAAGCAAAAATTCTTTATACTCTTTTGTGGCCGGTGCATACACCACTTTGCCGGCGTCATCGAGGTTGAAGCTCAAGCCGTCGGGCAAGCCGGTGAACGCGGGAATCAGCAAATCGCGCATGGTGGTCACAAGGCCGGAGGTGGTGAACGGAATCTCGTCGTTTGCATCGCCGTTGCCGTTGGCATCGGTGTTTTTGAACGCAACCAGCATGTCATACAGTTCGTCGGTTGTTTCGGGCACTTTTTCAATGCCGGCATTTTTCATCCATTCTTCGCTGAAAAATCCGGTGTGTCCCTGTGTGGTGGCCGTGGTGAACAAATACGGCAGGCCGTAAATTTTGTTGTCCATGGAGGTGATGGCGGCCTTGACATCGGGGCGGCTTGCAAGCAAGGCTTTGATGTTCGGCGCATATTGGTCAATCAAATCGGTCAAATCCAAAAAGATTCCCTGTGGGCCGTAGGTTTCTTCATCGGTGACAGCGGCAGAATCGTCGCGCCAAATCATGTCGCCGTATTCGCCGCCCACAAGCGCGATGTTTTTCTGTTCTGTCCATGTTTCGCTTTCGGAAAGTTCAAATTCAAAATTGATATTGGTCAGTTTCGACAGGCGCTTGAAGATTTCAAGCTCGCCCCAGTCGGGTGCGCCGGGGTCTTTGCGTCCCATAATTTTAAAGGTGATGGGTTCTTTGACGATGGGATATTCGCCGACGGCGCTGACATTGGTGGCGGTGTCGGGTGCAGATGCGGCACTTGCCGCCGTGGAAGAAGATGCGCCGCCGCAACCGGCGAGCATGCTCACGCACAGTGTGAGCGCAAGAATGATGGAAAGTAGCTTTTTCATGGGTAAATCCTCCTAAATAATAGTATATATGTTTTTTATGGAAGTGGCTAGCCCTTGACAGCCCCAACCGTAACACCTTTTACAAAATATTTTTGAATAAACGGATAAATGGCCATTACCGGCAGCGAAGCCACCACAATGAGCGCATATTTAATTTGCTCTGCCGCGCGCAGTTCCTCTTGCAAAAGGCCGGCAGTGTCGCCGCCCTGCTGCAACATTTCGGCATTGAACTGGCTTTGCATCAGCACTTCACGCATGATAATTTGCAGTGGTTTCCATTCTGGGTCACGGATATAGATTAACGCCGTGAAATATCCGTTCCAGTGGTTGACCGCGAAAAACAGCGCCATGACGGCAATAATGGCCGTGGAAAGCGGCAAAACAATCTGCAAAAAGAAGCGTGTGTTGCCGCAGCCGTCCAGTTGCGCGGCCTCGTGCAGTTCCTCGGGGATATTGGTTTGAAAAAACGTGCGTGTGATGATGATGTTTGTCATTGAAGTAGCGCCAAGCACAATCATCACCCATGGGTTGTTGTAAAGGCCGAGGTTTTTCACGGTCATAAAGGTGGGAATCAACCCGCCGGAAAAAAACATCGTGACCATAAACATGACGGTGAAAAATTTACGTCCCACAAAATCGCGCCGCGACAGAGCATAAGCGGCCGGCAAGGTAACGCATAAATTCAGCAAAGTGCCGCCGATGGTGTAGAGAATGGTGTTGAAGTAGCCGCGTGCGATGCTCGCGTCGCCAAAGAGGTTTTTGTAACCGTCGAACGAAATATCTTTTGGCCAAAACCAAACGTGTCCGCTGTTCACAAGGTCGGGGTTTGACACGGAGGCAATGATGATAAACCACAGCGGATACAGGCAGAGCATCAAAATGACAGATAGAATGCAGTAGTTGACAACATTAAAAATGCGGTCTTTTTTTGTTTCACGGATAACCATGTGCTCCTCCTTTACCACAGTGATGTTTCGCTGATTTTATTGCATACCTTGTTGGCGGTAATCAGCAAAATGATATTGATGACGTTGTTGAACAGGCCGACAGCGCTCGACAGGCTGTATTGCGCCTTTTGAATGCCGAGTTTATACACATAGGTGGAGATGACTTCCGCCACGGCAAGGTTGCCGTCGGTTTGCATCAGCAAAATTTTCTCGAACGAAAGATTCATGATGCCGCCGATGCTCATAATCAGCATAATGACAATCGTGGGCATGATGGCGGGTAAATTGATGTGCAGAATGCGCTGAAAGCGTGTGGCGCCGTCGATGGTGGCGGCCTCGTGCAAATCGGGCGAAACACCCGCGAGTGCCGCAATATAAATCACCGCGCCATATCCGGTGGCTTGCCAAACGCCGCTCCATACATAGGTGTCGTTGAACAAGTTGTCTTTCATTAAAAACATCACAGGTTCTGCGCCAAACAGTCCGCCAATCTGGTTAAATAAGCCCGAGCGTGCCATAAACAGATTGATCATACCGACAAGCACCACGGTGGAAATGAAATAGGGCATATAAGTAATGTTCTGCACAAGCTTTTTAAAGCGCGTGTTTTTCACTTCATTGATGAGCAGCGCAAGCAGAATCGGCATCGGGAAACTGATAAGCAGATAGTAAATGGAAATGCCGAGCGTGTTTTTTAAAATCTGTAAAAAGTTTACCGAACTGAAAAAAGTGATAAAATGTTTGAAAATCGGGTCTGCCCACGGGCTGCCCGCAAAGCCTTTACTGGCGATGAAATCTTTAAAAGCAATCTGTACGCCATACATCGGTACGTAGGCGAAAATGAGAAAGTATAAAAACGCGGGTAAAATAAACAGATAAAGCACCCAGTTGCGGCGTACCATTTTAAAATTGTGCCCGTGCTGTAAGCGGCTCTTTAAATGCGGAACGGTTGTCGGCGCTGTGGCCGTGGCTTGTTTCATGCGCGGTGTCCTCCTTTTGTATGCGATGTGTTGCATATAGTTGGCGTGCCCTGTGGAAGCAGCCATGCGGAAAACGCGTTGCTTTCCGTGTGCTTTCAGTATAGCGGATGAAATGCCCATTCGTAAATTGCCAGGTTTTAAAGCGAGCAGACAAAAATTAAGAAAAGGCGTAAAACGAATTTGCACGCACGCTATCTATTTTTAAACAAGCCTATCAAAACAACGACTTTTGCACAAAAGCGGCAACTTTAAAAACTGTGCGTGTATTTTAAAAGCTGACACTTCCTTTTTAGAAGATGTATGGCTATACTGAAAGCATACCCTGTGGACGGCATGTAACAAAAACCAAATGGAGGACAAGATGAACTGGACAGAACAAACTTTAGACGCCTTGCTGACGACACCGTCAGCGGCATTGATTGAAGATATCAAACAAATCGACGGCGATATTATGGTGCTCGGCGCGGGCGGCAAAATGGGGCCGACGCTTTGCCTGCTTGCCAAAAACGCCATCAAAGCGGCGGGCATTCAAAAGCGTGTGCTCGCCGTGTCGCGCTTTAGCGACCCGATTGCCGCAAAATTGCTCGCAGACGGCGGTGTGGAGCTTATCAGCGCGGATTTGCTGACGCCCGGCGCCCTTGACGCCTTGCCGGACGCAGAAAATATCATCTATATGGCCGGACGCAAATTTGGCACAGACGGCGGCGAAGCCTTGACATGGGCGATGAATGCATGGCTGCCCTCCCGCGTGGCCGAACGCTACAAAAACAGCCGCATCACCGTGTTTTCCACGGGCAATGTCTACCCGCAGGTATCCATTGCGAGCGGCGGCACCACCGAGCAAACCGCGCCTGCACCGGTGGGCGAATATGGCATGTCCTCGCTCGCCCGCGAGCGTATGTTTGAATATGCCGCCAAAACATGGCAGACAAAAATAGCCGTTTATCGCCTCAATTATGCGGTGGATTTGCGCTACGGTGTGCTGTTTGACATCGCAAACAATCTGATAAACGGCAATGCCATTTCGCTGACAACCCCTTGTTTCAACTGCATTTGGCAGGGCAGTGCCAACGAAGCGGCACTGCGTATGTTGTTGCACGCGTCCTCAGACGTGTTTCGTTTGAACGTCACAGGCCCCGAAATGGCGTCCGTCAAACAAACGGCGTTGCGCCTTGGCAAATTGCTTGGCAAAGAGCCGATTTTCAGCGGAGAAGAAACCACCACCGGCTACCTCAACAATGCCGGAAAAATGTTTGAATTGTTCGGCTATCCGTCCGTGCCGCTCGGCACACTCATCGAATGGCAGGCCGCGTGGATTCAAAGCGGCGGGCGTCATCTCGACAAACCCACCCATTTTGAAGAACGAAAGGGGAGCTATTGATGGACAGACATGCAAAGGCACTTGAAATTTTACACGCAGGCACGGTGATTCCGGCCATTCCGTTGGCGCTTGACGCAAACCGCACGTTTGACGCACACGCACAGCGCCGTCTTGTGCGATATTATCTTGACGCGGGTGTCGGCGGTGTGGCGGTGGCGGTGCACACCACGCAGTTTGAAATCCGTCGGCCGGAAATCAATTTGTTCCGTCCTGTGCTCGCGATTGTCAAAGAAGAAATCGACGCCTTTGAAACGCGCACCGGCAAAGTGATTATTCGCGTGGCGGGTGTATGCGGCGAAACGCCGCAAGCGGTGCAGGAGGCGCAAACGGCAAAAGAGCTTGGTTTTGACGCGGTGCTCGTCAGCCCCGGCGGCCTTGCGGCATATTCGGAGCAACAGCTTTTAGAGCGCACCCGCGCCATTGCCGCCGTGCGTCCCGTGATTGGTTTTTACTTACAACCGAGCGTTGGCGGCCGACGCTTGTCGTTTGAATATTGGCGTGCACTTGCGGATATCGAGGGCGTGGCTGCCATCAAAAGTGCGCCGTTTAACCGCTATGAAACGCTTGACCTTGTGCGCGGCTGTGCGTTTTCAAAACGCAGTGACGACGTGGCACTGTACACAGGCAACGACGACAATATTGTGGTGGATTTGCTGACACCGTATCATTTTACCGTCAACGGAAGACACGTGGTAAAGCGTTTTGTAGGCGGCTTGCTTGGGCACTGGAGCGTGTGGACACATCGCGTGGTAGAGTTGTTTGAGCAAATCAAACCCTATCAAAACAGCGAAACGATTCCGGCAGAGCTTTTGACACTCGGCGCGGAAATCACCGACTGCAACGGCGTTTTCTTCGATGTGGCAAACGATTTTGCGGGCTGTATTCCGGGCGTGCACGAAATTTTGCGCAGACAAGGGCTTTTGTCCGGCACATGGTGCCTTGACGCAAACGAAACGCTCAGCGATGGGCAAAGTGCTGAAATTGACCGCGTGTACGCAAGTTATCCACAGCTCAACGATGATGCGTTTATCGCACAACATTTAACAGAATGGAACGCATAACATGCAAAAACAAAACATTTGTGCAGCAATAGATGCCCAAAAAGACTACATTTTAACCATATGCGACATGATTTTGCATGCGCCGGAGCTTGGCTACCACGAAACGAAAACCGGTGCACTGGTGGCGGCTGAAATGCAAAAAATCGGTCTGACGGAAGTGACGCGCTGCGGGATTACCGGCGTCAAGGCATGGCTGCGCGGCAAAGGCGGCGGTGTGCGCATTGCCATTCTTGCCGAACTGGATGCCGTGCTTTCGCCGCAGCATCCGCAGGCGGACGCACACACAGGTGCCGCGCATGCGTGCGGTCACAATGTGCAAATGGGCACAATGCTCGGCCTTGCGGCGGCACTTGCGCCGTTTGCGGGCACTTTGTGCGCCGATATTTGCTTTTTGGCAGTGCCGGCAGAAGAATATATTGAAATTGACAGGCGCCTTGCCTTGCGTGCGGCGGGCAAAATCGAGTTTCTCGGCGGCAAACAGCAGCTTTTGTGCGAGGGCGTATTTGACGATATCGACCTCGCAATGATGGTGCATGCCGAAACAGATTGTGCCGCACCGCATGTGGTCACACACGGCACGGCGGGCGGCTTTATCGGCAAAACGGTGCAGTTTATCGGCAAAGAGGCGCACGCGGGCGGTGCACCGTATATCGGTGTCAATGCGCTGAACGCGGCGGCACTTGCGATTTTGGCCGTGCATGCACAGCGCGAAACGTTCAGAGATGACGACCATGTGCGCGTGCACCCCATCATCACAAAGGGCGGCGATGCGGTGAACACCGTGCCGGCCGATGTGCGCATGGAAAGTTATGTGCGCGCGGGAAGTGTCGCGGCCATGCAAAGCGCCAATGCCACAGTAAACCGTGCAATGCGCGGCGCGGCTTTTTCGTGCGGCGCAGATATCAAAATCAACGATTTGCCCGGCTATCTGCCGCTGCATCAAAACGCGGCGCTCAGTGATTTATTTGCGCAAAATGCCTGTGCTTTACTGGGAGAAAATGCGGTGGAACGCAATTTGCCGTTTTCGGGCAGCACGGATATGGGCGATGTTTGTGCGGTGCTGCCCGCCATACAGCCGACCGTCAGCGGCTTTTCGGGTGCACTGCACAGCAAAGATTTTTCCATGTGTGACGCGCAAACCGCCGCCGTGTTACCCGCCAAATTACTGGCGATGACATTGCTTGATTTATGCGCAGACAATGCCGCCGCGGCACGCAAAATTATTGCGGATTTTCCGCGTAAAAGTGTGGCGGAATATCGCGCAATTTGGCACGATGCACTGGAGGAAACAACATGACGGCACTTCTTTTAATCATCACCATTTCACTGTTTGCGGGGCAGACGCTGTCCATGAAATTCATTCGCGCCGAAAATATGGCGCAGCGCATGATGATATATGCCGCGTTCAGTGCACTTGCGGCCGGCGGCATGGCGCTTGCGATGGGGATACTGCCGTCTTTGCGCGGTGTGTGCGCCACAACGGTGGCATTTGGTGTGGCATTTGGCGTGATGTTTGCGCTCACGATTGTTTTTTACAATTTGGCCATTGCCACAGGGCCGCTCTCGTATACCACTTTTTATTTTTCGTCCAGTATGCTTCTGCCTGCCGCGGCCGGTGTTCTGCTGTTTGGCGAGGCGCTGCGTATGTCTTTGCTGTGCGCCATTGTGCTGTTTTTGGCCGCTTTTTTCTTCTTAAACACAGGCGGAAAGCCGCAGTCACCGCAAAAAGGTTGGGCACTTTGGTGTGCGCTCACTTTTTTATGCAACGGCCTGTGCGCGGTGCTGCAAAAGGCACATCAAACGGCACTCCATGCCGAATCGGGCGGGCTGATGCTCGTCGGCTTCATGACGGCGTGCCTGTGCTATGGCATTGCCGCAATCGGCCTTGTGAAACACAAAAAAGAAAAAGCGGTATTGCATGAAGTTTTGCAAAAAAATGCCTGCCCGACGGCCATTCTTGCGCTTGCGTCACTGGGCGGAAACTTGCTGCTCACGTCCCTTGCGGGGCGCATTCCGAGTGCTTATTTGTTCCCGCTCGTGCAGGGCAGCATCATTGTCGGTGTCACGCTTGTTTCGGTATTCTTTTTCAAAGAAAAACTGTCAACATGGGGTAAAATCGGCATTTTTCTTGGTGTTTGCGCCATCGTCGTCATCAATTTATAGGAGGTCATTATGCTTCGAATCGGAATCATCGGTGCGGATAATTTTCATGCGTTGGCGTTTGCACGCCTTGCCAATTTGCCGGTGCAAGAGGGCGGCAGCGGCTTGCCCGTGCGCGTCACTGCGCTGTGGGGTGAAAGCGAAGCACGCGCGGCGTTTGTGGCAAAAGAAGCGCAGATTCCCACCATTGTGCAAACGCAGGCGGAGCTGCTCGGCACAGTGGATGCCGTGATGATTGTGCTGCGTCACGGCGCACAGCACTGCGCGGCGGCACTGCCGTTTTTGCACGCCGGCATTCCGGTGTGGGTGGATAAACCGTTCACCATCGACTATGCACAGGCGAATATCTTGGTGGATGCGGCAAAAAAAAGCGGAACTATCCTCGCGGGTGGCTCCACATGCAAATATTGTCCGGATGTACTGGCGGCAAAAGCGGAATTTGACGCGCTGTGCGCACAAGATACGGTCATTTCCGGCGCGTTTAATTTTCCGGGAGAACTCGACAGTCCCTATGGCGGCCTTTATTTTTACGGCGGCCATGCGGTTGAAATTTTGACGACAATTTTCGGCACCGATGTGCAAAGCGTCAAAGCAGACGTGACGGCAGGCAATGTAATTGCCATTTTCAAGTATGCAAATCGTGCCGTCAGCGTCAATTTTTCAGAGGTCACCCAGTTTTTTTGCACACTGTATACGCCGCAAAAAACAATCACGATGCCCATAGATATTTCAGCGGTGTATCGGCAGGGTTTTGCGAAATTTGTCAATGCATTGCTGCAAAACAAAGCGCCGGAACCGGCAGAATCCCTGTTGCGGCCGGTGCGCATTTTAAATGCACTTGTGGCGGCAACGGTGTCTGAACGCGAGGAATGGATTCAACAAAATTAAGATAAAACAAAAACGCACCACCATCATAAATAACGATGAATGGTGCGTTTTTGTATTGCCTATTTGTTAATTGCCGCGATGATTTTGTCGGCCTTTTTACAAATCTCTCGCCAAAGGTGCAAGTGATACAGTATGAATGTCAATGAAAAAGTGAGCCACGCGCTGATGAAATTTTGAGCCACTTGCGCTGATGAAAAAGTGAGCCACTTGGTCACCGGATCAGGTTTTGCCCTTCGTGGCCTTCAGCCGGAAGGATTCGCCGTTCATGTCAAGCACATGGGAGTGGAAGGTGAGTCGGTCAATTAGCGCGGCTACCATGGTCGTGTTTTCAAAAAGCTCCGTCCATTTTGAAAAGGGCAGGTTGGTGGTCACAATCGTGCTGCTCTGCTCGCTGCGGGCAGAAATCACCTTGAACAGCAGCTCTGACTGGTGCCGGTTAAAGCTGAGATAGCTCAGTTCGTCCAAAATCAGAAGATCCGCGCTGTTCAAGGTACGCTCCAATTTTCCGAGAGAATAGCTGTCCCGCGCCTCGCACAGCTCTGTGGACAACGTTGCCGCATTTTTGAACAGGACATGGAATCCGGCGTAGCAGGCCTTGAGC
>JAVXRV010000024.1:0-19358 GCA_036643515.1 Ruthenibacterium sp. | reverse complement strand
TATCGCATCCATGGGCTATGATTTGCCCGCAGCCATCGGTGCTTGTTATGCCGTTGGTGAAAAAACAACCATCTGTGTCACCGGCGACGGCAGTTTGCAGATGAATTTACAGGAATTGCAAACCATTTTGACCAACCGACTGCCCATCAAACTGTTTGTCATCAATAATGCCGGCTATCACTCCATTCGCCAAACGCAAAACAATTTGTTCGGTGCACATACCAAAGTCGGCATCGGCCCCGAAAGCGGTGATTTGACTTTCCCGCAACTTGAAAAGCTTGCCGGTGCATATGGCTATCCGTATTTTTCCGCACGAAGCAACGCGGAACTTGACGAGATGATTGAGCATGTATTACAGCATGATGGCGCGGCCATCGGCGAAATTTTCGTCAGTCCGGAGCAGATATTCGAGCCGAAATCTGCCACAAAACGTCTGCCGGACGGCACACTTGTTTCGCCACCGCTCGAAGATTTGGCACCGTTTTTGCCGCGCGAAGAACTGGAACGCATCATGCTGATTCCACTCATAGAGGAGTAAATGCAATGTCCAAAATGAAAGTTGCGGTTGTAACGGGCGGCACCGGTGCAATTGGCATGGCGCTCATTGCATATTTACGGAAAAAAGAAATTACGGTTTACGTCGTTGTACGTCCAAATTCTCCGCGCATCAACCGCATTCACACCGATGAATTTGTACATCTCGTTTTTTGTGATTTGCAGGACTTGAAGTCTTTGCCGCAAAAAATTCCACAAAAAGTAGATGTGTTTTACCATTTTGCATGGGAAAACACGTTTGGTGCAGGTCGCGATGACGTAAAAAGTCAAATGCGCAATGTGACATATACCATTGAGGCGGTCGACGCTGCAAAAGCGCTCGGTTGCCACATCTTCCTCGGCGCGGGCAGTCAAGCGGAATATGGCACATCAAGCAAAATTCTGCAACCGGAAACACCCACTTTTCCTACAACAGGTTATGGTATTGCGAAGCTTTGTGCCGGACAAATGAGCCGGCTTGCATGTAAGCAGCAAAACATCAATCACGTATGGGCAAGAATTTTAAGTGTTTATGGCCCATATGATGGCGCGGGAACGCTCGTGAGCACCGTTCTGCAAACCTTGCGAAGCGGTGCAGTGCCTGCGTGTACGGCGGGTGAACAATTGTGGGATTATTTGTATGCCGACGATGCCGCTGATGCATTTTACCGTATGGCGCTTGCCGGAAAAGACGGCCACATTTATGTGCTTGGCAGCGGCAACGCGATGCCGCTCAGAGAATATATTTTGCAGATGCGTGACGCGGTCAATCCTGCGCTTTCGGTTGCATTTGGGAAAATCGCCTATGCACCCAATCAAGTGATGCATTTGCAAGCAGATATCACTGCGCTGACTGAAGACACTGGTTTTGTGCCGCATACATTGTTTGCAGACGGCATTGAAAAAACAATTTTTCGGATGAAAGAGGAACAGGCATGACACAGAAAAAATGTATTTCGATTATGATTCCATGCTATAATGAAGAAGAAAATGTGTGCGCCATTTATCAAGCCGTGCGTAATGAGATGCAAACCTCACTGCCTCAGTATGACTATGAGATTTTATTCATTGATAATAAGTCGAAAGACAACACCCGTGCACTCATTCAACAGATTTGTGACAAAGACGGACGGGTGAAGGCCATTTTTAACATGAAAAATTTCGGTCAGTTTAACAGTCCGTATCATGGCCTGTGCAGCACGACAGGTGACTGTGCCATCGCACTTTGTGCCGATTTTCAAGACCCTGTTGACATGATTCCGCGTCTTGTTGCGGAATGGGAGGCGGGTAGCAATGTTGTTTGTGCCATCAAGACTGCCAGTAAAGAAAACGGTATCATGTATTTTTTGCGTTCAATTTATTACAAAGCCATCAAAAAAATGAGCGATGTGGAACAGATTGAACATTTTACTGGCTTTGGCCTTTATGATAAAAGCTTTTTAGATGTTTTGCGTAATTTGAATGACCCAACGCCATTTTTGCGTGGGATTGTGGCGGAGTATGCGCCCGACCACAAAGAAATAACCTATGAACAGGCAAAGCGTCGCGCCGGTAAAACGCACAACAACTGGTACAGTTTATATGATGCTGCGATGTTGTCTTTCACAAGTTACACCAAAATCGGTCTGCGTATCGCGACAATTTCCGGATTTCTTATCAGTGGCCTGTCTTTCTTGATTGCCCTTATTTATCTCGTGATGAAGCTTATTTATTGGGATAGATTCATTGCCGGCACAACGCCGATGCTGATTGGCATTTTCTTTATGGGCGGCGTCCAACTCTTTTTTATCGGCTTGATTGGAGAATATATTTTAAATATGAATACGCGCATCATCAACCGTCCACTCGTAATTGAAGAAAAGCGCATCAATTTCGAAGCGGAAGCTTCTGAAAATACGACAGAGGCCGCTGCAAGATAGAGGCATCTGTCAAACAATGAAAAGGGTCTGTGACAAAACGAAAGTTTGTTGCAATCCCTTTTTTGTGATATAGCCGGAGAGGATTTTAATATGCCAAAAGAAAAATTAAAAACCGTTTATGTTTGCACCTCCTGCGGTGAAGTGAGCAGCAGATGGATGGGGCGTTGTCCGTCTTGCGGCGAATGGAATACCATGACCGAAGATGTGGTAAAAGAAGCCACCGGAAAAGGCCTTTCTGCCGCGCAAAGCAACCGAAACAGTGCGGGCAGTGGTGTGCTTATCACGGCGAAAAAGCTTTCCGACATCAGTGCAACGGAAGAACGCAGCCGCATCATCACCGGCATTGGCGAACTTGACCGTGTGCTTGGCGGCGGCATTGTACTGGGCAGTGTGGTGTTGCTTGGCGGTGAGCCGGGAGCGGGTAAATCGACCTTATTATTGCAGCTCTGCGGTGCAATTTCCGAAAAAGTTTCTGTTTTATATATCACGGGTGAAGAATCCGTGCGGCAAATCAAACTGCGTGCCATGCGGTTGAAAGTGCATGAAGACAACATTATGCTGGCGTCCGAAACGGACATCGGTGCTATTTGTGATTTAATCACGCAGACAAAGCCCGGCGTTGTGGTGATAGATTCCATTCAAACCATGCACTGCATGGAAATTGCATCCTCCGCCGGCAGCGTATCGCAGGTGAAAGAATGTACGGCACAACTGTTAAACGTGGCAAAATCTCTCGAGATACCAACTTTTATTGTCGGGCATGTCAACAAGGACGGTGCAATTGCCGGACCGAAAGTTATGGAGCATATTGTAGATACTGTTTTATATTTTGAGGGCGATAAAATGCTGCCGTATCGTGTGTTGCGTGCGGCCAAAAACCGCTATGGCTCTACCAACGAAATCGGCATGTTCGATATGACCAATCTCGGCTTAAAAGAGATTGCCAACCCCTCGAAATTACTGCTTGAAGGCCGGCCGCTCGGCATCAGTGGAAACTGTGTGGCCTGTACCATGGAGGGTTCACGCCCGATTTTATCGGAAATTCAGTCGCTTGTCACCAAAACAGGCTTTGGCACGCCGCGCCGCGCTGCGTCCGGTTTTGACTACAACCGTATGAATTTGCTCATCGCGGTGCTTGAAAAGCGCGCCGGATATTTCCTTGGCAATCTGGACGTGTACATCAACATTGTTGGTGGTTTGCAATTGGATGAGACCGCCTGCGATTTGTCCGTCTGCATGGCGATTGTTTCAAGTCTGCTTGATAAGGCCATTCCGGACGATTTAATCGCGATAGGGGAAGTGGGGCTTGGCGGAGAGCTGCGCAATGTAACCAATCTGGATTACCGTCTGCGCGAGGCACAGCGCATGGGATTCGGTCGGGCAATTGTACCAAAACACAGTTTGTCACAGGTCGATATAAAAGATTTTCCGTCACTGAAATTGATTGGCGCAGCATATGTAAAACAGGCGATTCAAGAGATCAAATAGCTTGTTAATTGTTTCACAAATGGTAGGGGATGCTCTCTTGCAAAGGGGCGTCGGTCTGATTGATACACCAAACAACTATAAGCAAGAACCCCTTTTGAAAGATTGATGGTTGATAGGACGCAAGCGTTTTTCAATCACGCTCTTATTGAAAAGCTTGTCGTGTGCGGCGTTTATTATTTTGCGCATGATGCAATGCATTGGTACAGATGAATAGAATGATAAAATGCAATTCAAATAGAATGGTATGTCAGCAAAAGCACAAACGAATGTCACTTGCAAAAAGACAAAACAATAAAGCCCATATAAAAATTTACATCTAGCAAAGCCAAAACACACGCATTGCATACGTTGACAATGTCCAAAAAGATGTATTGAAACGTCTAAACAAGTCCCCTGTATTTCGCTAAACTTATATTTAGCGAAATACGAACACTCTTTTTAATCTTCCCTTTAGAATGGATTTGAAATTATGAGCACATATATTGATTCGCGCAAACCGAATATACACAGTGATTACAAGGACTGCCCCGACCTTGTGATCCGTTTTTTGTATGACAACGAAACCATTCGCGGTTTATCGCCGCGCACGGTCAATGGTTATTATATGGATTTGCGCACGTTTTTTCGCTTTCTCAAACGACATCGTGCGCTTGTGTCGACAGATGTCGATTTTGACGCGATTGACATTCGTGATGTTGACTTAGCTTTTATGAAAAGCGTCACCACCTCTGACATTTATGAATTTCTCTATTTTGTCACGCGTGAACGCGGCAATTCCCCTGCTACGCGTGCACGAAAGCTCTCAAGCTTGAAAGGCTTTTTTAAATATCTATGCAATAAAATGAAACTGCTTGAAATCAACCCCACCGATGATGTAGACACACCTGCAATGCCCAAACGAATGCCGAAATATTTGTCGCTCAAAGAAGGCATGGAATTGTTGCAAAGCGTCGGTTCTGATTTTTATGAGCGAGATTATTGCATATTAACGTTGTTTTTAAATTGTGGCATGCGCTTGAGTGAGCTTATCAATATCAATGTAACAGATTTGCAAGACAACGAAACCATTCGCATTGTGGGCAAAGGCAACAAAGAACGCCTCGTCTATTTGAACGAGGCGTGTTTGTCTGCGATACATCATTTGTGTGTAGAGCGTGCCAAAATGCCGAATTTGCAGGATAAAAAAGCTCTTTTTGTATCGAAGCGCACCGGAAAACGACTTTCTGCACGGCGCGTACAACAGATTGTGGAGGCGTGTTTACAAACGGCCGGTCTTGCCGGACGTGGCTTTTCGCCGCACAAACTGCGCCATACCGCCGCCACCATGATGTATCAAGAGGGACATGTGGATATGTTGGCACTCAAAGAAATTTTAGGACACGCGCACGTGTCTACCACGGAAATTTATACGCATATGGGAACGCAGCAGCTCAAAGATGCCGCACAGGCGTCCCCTTTTTCAAAAGTGGATTTTGAGAAGCCAACCTCAAACGGTGATAAAAACGACAAAGACACCTAAAGAAAAACAGGTGCAAAAACGCACGATAGGCCACCTGCGACAATCGCACAGACAAGATAAGCAAGCGCTGTGAGCAGAAACATGCGCAAACAGAGCGCTATTTTTGCAAATGCGCTATTTCCGCTATTTTTACGGCAAATATTAAATGAAAACAAGCAGAGTGATGTGCGCAGCGCAATGTCGGCAAATAGCAGTAAAATGCTGATTTGCAACAGCTCCGGCAGCCAAAACAGCAGCAATTGTGCTATGGCGCCGCGAAAGCCTTGCAGCGTGATGAGTGCGGCGCACAGGCACCCCGCTGAAAATCCTTTGAATAGCGGCACACAAAAAATAGCCGGTGCACCAATACAGGATAAGCTGAAAAATAGCAGAATTCCCTGTAATGCAATGCAGGATAAAAACACAAATGCAGCCACGGGTAAAAACGAGGCATTGCGATATGTTTTTAAAATCTCCTGCACATAATAGGTCATATAATTTTGTATACCGTTCCCTTTCGCCTGCGCATAAAAATAAGCGCCCAGTATGAGTCCTGCGCAATAGCAACCGGTGAGTGCCCAAAGATGCCAATGCTTTGGGCGTGTATTTTTTTGAATGCGCAATTGCTTCATGCGAAAAAGGCCTTGCATTTTGCCACTTCCTTTTCTGTAAAGTTTGTTCGCTTTACACGATTATTTGTGAATATGTAGCTGTAAAGCAATTTTGCCTTACATTCTTTGTCGCCTGAAATTCAATGCAGTTTTCGCTTTTTTTCCTGCCAAAGAACGCCCATGTATCCGCCGAGCCCGCCCGCAAATAGCATCCCGCAAAGGCGCAACAAGGAAACTTCGCCAAGAAGCATCGTGCCTTGCGTCCATGCGGCAATCAGCAAGACAACATCAACGCCCACACCCCACAATACCCCGCAAATGAGGCCTGATTTTCCGTGTAACCGTGCAAAAATAAGTGCTGTAATCAGTACAGAAATCCACAAAGCAACGCTTACAATCGGCGGCAAATATTGTTGTGGCACATCAATGCTGCAAAGCATCTGCGCAAGCAAAAAGAACAATGCGGCCATCACAAAAATGCCGCAGATTAAGCTGATGAGAAGATAAATGCCCAGATGCGACTGCGATTTTAATGGACCTTGTGGTTTATGCTGATTCGATTTTTTCATAAAAAACACCCCCGCGCTTACTCATTCATAGTACGCGCGGGGGTGTTTTATTCATAAAATGAAATTATTTTGTTTCCGGTGCCGGTGTTGCCGGCGTATCAAGCGCAAGTTTTTCTACTTCTTGAATGGACCAGCGTTTGAAGCGCATCTTCACACGGTCAGAGCCTGTTTCAAGCACAAACGTGTCTTCTTTGATAGAAGCAACACGGCCGACAATGCCGCCGATGGTGGTCACACCGTCGCCTACTTCAATAGAGTTGCGCATGTTTGTCGCTTGTTTTTCTTTTTTCTGCTGCGGACGCATCAAGAAAAAATAAAACAAAACCAACATTAGGATAATAGGCGAAAAGCCGATGATTGTGCTCATCAAACCGCCGCCACCCGGTGCAGTGGCTTGTAAAAATGTAAAATTCATATTGAAATACCTCCCTTTAATACTACTTTAGTATACCGAAAAAATCTTGTTTGTGCAAGTGTTTTTGGAATATCTTTACGTATCCTTCAGATTATTTTGAAAAATCAGATGCGTGTATCGAGTAAATCGACATTCTGACGGTAAAAATCATCGAAAGTGCCCGCATCCAGTGCCGCGCGGATTTTCTCCATGAGCGTGTTGTAAAAATGCAGATTGTGCATCACCGCAAGACGCATACCAAGCATTTCATCCGCCTTAAAAAGATGCCGCAGATAAGCGCGTGAAAAGTTTTTGCAGCAGTCACAGTCGCAGTCATTGTCAATCGGGCTTTCATCGAGCGCATATTTGGCGTTTTTGATATTGATGATGCCATGCCATGTATTGAGATGCCCGTGTCTTGCGTTGCGGCTCGGCATCACGCAGTCGAATAAATCCACGCCGCGACGCACGCTTTCTAAAATATTCCCCGGTGTGCCAACACCCATCAGATAGCGAATTTTCTCTTTTGGCAGATATGGCTCTACGGCGGAAATAATCTCGTACATCTCCTCTTTTGGCTCGCCCACAGCAAGGCCGCCGATGGCATATCCATCCAGATTCATCGCGGCAATTTGTTTCATGTGTTCAATGCGCAAATCCGAAAAGCAGCAGCCTTGGTTGATGCCGAACAACAGTTGATGCGGATTGATGGCATTTTCTTTTGCTTTGAGCAGGTTCATTTCGGCTTGGCAGCGCGCAAGCCACCGCACGGTGCGTTCACATGAAGCTTTGGAATAGCTGTATTCCGCCGGATTTTCAACACATTCATCAAATGCCATTGCAATGGTGGAGCCGAGATTTGCCTGAATGCGCATACTTTCTTCTGGCCCCATAAAAATGCGGTGTCCGTCCAGATGAGATTGAAATGCCACACCTTCCTCGGTAATTTTGCGCAATTTTGACAGGCTGAACACTTGAAATCCACCGCTGTCGGTTAAAATTGGGCCGTTCCACCGCGTAAATTTGTGTAATCCACCGAGCTTTGCGATATTTTCATCGCCCGGACGCAGATGCAAATGATAGGTATTGCACAGCATCACTTGACAGTGATTGTCTTTGAGGTCGAACGCCGAAAGCCCACCTTTGATGGCGGCGGCCGTGGCAACGTTCATAAACGCAGGTGTTTGAATCGTGCCGTGCACCGTGGTGAATGTGCCGCGCCGCGCGGTGTTTTCATTTTTGAGCAATTGATACATAAAGTTCTCATTTCTTATTTTTTATAGAAACAGGCACGCATCGCCAAAGGAGAAAAATCGGTATTTTTCCGTCACAGCCGTACGATAAGCCTGCATGGTGTTTTCGTAACCGCAAAAGGCCGACACCAACATGATTAAGGTGCTTTCCGGCAGATGAAAATTGGTAATCAATCCGTCCATGATGCCAAAGGTATAACCGGGATAAATAAAAATATCGGTGTCGCCGCTACATGCTTTGATTTCGCCGTGTTTTTGATAGGCAGATTCCAATGTGCGGCAACTCGTTGTCCCGACGGCAATCACGCGATGCCCCGATTGCTTTGTCTTTTGAATGGCCGCGGCTGTTTCGTTGCTGATGGAGTACCATTCACTGTGCATTTTATGGTCGAGAATGTCGTCCTCCTTGACAGGCCGAAACGTACCAAGCCCGACATGCAACGTGACTTCGGCAAAACCAATGCCGCTTTTTTGCAGCGTGTCCATCAATTCCGGCGTAAAATGCAAGCCGGCGGTCGGTGCGGCGGCACTGCCGAGTTCTTTGGCATAAACCGTCTGATACTGGCTATTGTCCTCAAGCTGTTTTTGAATATATGGCGGCAGTGGCATTTTGCCGAACGCGTCCAATTTTTCATACAGCGTTTGGGTGTCATACTCGAACGAAACAAGCTTGTTTCCGTCCTCCATCGTGTCCTCAATGGTCGCCGTGAGCGAACCGTCGCCAAACACCACCTGTGCGCCCGCTTTCAGACGTTTGCCGGGCTTTGCAAGGCATTCCCACACATCACCCTTCACTTCACGTAATAGCAAAATTTCGCACACAGCGCCTGTTTCAGGCTTATGTCCAATCAGACGTGCCGGCAACACTTTGGAATTGTTGACAACGAGCAAATCCCCCGACTGTAAAAGCTGTGGCAATTCATTGAAAATATGATGTGAAATCGCGCCGTTTGTTTTGTCCATGCACAAAAGGCGTGCGGCATCACGCGGCTCGCATGGTTCTTGTGCAATCAATTCTTTTGGTAATTCGAAATAAAAATCGCTTTTTAGCATAATTTGCCTTTCAATTCATTGACAAACGAGGTCTGTCAATGCTATATTTAGCTGTGGCAACAGCAATCTTACTTATTATATTGCATAACTTGCCGGTTTTCAAGACCGGCTTTTTATTTTAATCGTTTCTTGCCTCAAAACGGTATAGCTGATACGATGATGCATATTATTTTATAAAGGTGTGGAGGTTTTTTTATGAAAGAATTTAAAGTGGGCGTTGTGGGGGCAACCGGCATGGTCGGACAGCGGTTTGTATCACTGCTTGAACAGCATCCGTGGTTTCATTTGACGGCACTGGCCGCCTCTCCCCGCTCTGCCGGCAAAACATATGCCGAAGCCGTGGGCGCGCGGTGGGCCATGCCGACACCGATGCCGGAAAATGCCAAAAATATGATTGTGCTCGACGCTTCTGATGTTGCGACGGTTGCTGCAAAAGTGGACTTTGTTTTTTGCGCCGTGGACATGAAAAAAGACGAAATCAAAGCGCTTGAGCAAGCATATGCCAAAGCGGAATGCCCAGTTGTGTCCAACAACAGTGCCAATCGTTTTACGCCGGACGTGCCGATGGTCGTACCTGAAATCAATGCCGAGCACATCGAAATCATCGACGCACAGCGCCGACGTCTTGGCACAAAGCGCGGTTTTATCGCCGTGAAATCGAATTGTTCACTGCAAAGCTACGTGCCGGCACTGCATCCGCTGATGGCTGATTTCGGTGTTTCAAAATGTCTTGTCTGTACCTATCAGGCAATTTCCGGCGCGGGAAAAACCTTTGACACATGGCCGGAGATGGTTGACAACTGCATTCCTTATATCGGCGGTGAAGAAGAAAAAAGCGAACAAGAGCCGCTCAAGCTTTGGGGTAAAATTGTCGGTGACGCAATTGTTCCGGCACAATCCCCCTCCATCACGGCACAATGCTTGCGCGTTGCATGCTCCGACGGACATATGGCGGCGGTGTTTGTAAGCTTTGACAAAAAGCCGAGCATGGAACAAATCAAAGAAAAATGGGCGACGTTTGCCGGCTCTGCACAGGAACTGCAACTACCGAGCGCCCCAAAACAGTTTTTACACTATTTTGAAGAAGATAACCGTCCGCAGACAAAGCTTGACCGCAACCTCGAAAACGGCATGGCGGTTTCCATCGGGCGCTTGCGGCCGGATACGCAGTACGATTATAAATTCGTTTGCTTGTCGCACAATACTTTGCGCGGCGCGGCCGGCGGCGCCGTGTTATTGGCGGAATTGTTGGCAAAAAAAGGCTATTTTGATTGATGGAAAGCGAGGCTTGTTTGATGAAAAAACAAATTTTTAAAGGCTCCGGCGTCGCGATTGTTACCCCGATGCTACAAGACGGCAGTGTGAATTTTCCAGTGCTCAAGGATTTGCTGGAAATGCAAATTGCAAACAGCACCGACGCCGTCATTATCTGCGGCACAACCGGCGAAGCCTCCGCGATGAATGACAAGGAACATTTGGATGTGATTGAATTTGCGGTAAACGCTGTCAATCATCGCTTGCCGGTTGTGGCAGGCACCGGCTCAAATGACACCCGCCATGCCATCAATTTGTCGAAAGAAGCGAAAAATCGTGGCGCAGACGCATTGCTGCAAGTGACACCCTATTACAACAAAACAAGTCAAAGCGGCCTTGTGCGCCACTTTAATGCCATTGTAGACGCTACCGGTCTGCCGACTATTCTATACAATGTCCCTTCGCGCACCGGCATGGCAATCACGCCGCAAACCTATCAAAAATTGGCAGAGCATCCGTTGATTGTCGCCACAAAAGAAGCGAGCGGCAACATCAGTGCCATCGCCAAAACCGCCGCGCTGTGCGGGGATTCTCTCGCCATTTATTCCGGCAATGATGACCAGATTGTACCGCTTTTGTCGCTCGGCGGCATCGGTGTTATTTCCGTGCTCGCCAACGTTGCTCCACGGCAAACGCACGACATCTGTGCACTCTATTTTGCGGGCAAAGAAAAAGAGAGCCTTGCACTGCAATTGCAAATGCTTGATTTGATTGACGCGCTGTTCTCGGATGTGAACCCGATTCCCGTGAAAGCCGCCATGAATTTACTTGGCTATGCCGCGGGCGATTGCCGTATGCCGCTCGATGTTTTAAACGCGGAAAAAACCGATGCTTTGCGCCGTGCACTCGTGCGTGCAAAACTGATTTAAGAGATAAATATTTACAGCCGTATGCCTGTGTCGCTCTTGCAAGCGGGTATATGGCTGTGCTATTATGATAGTAGCGATACAAAATTCAAAAGATGGGATTTGATACTTTGGTTCACATCATGATTCAAGGCATTCACGGGAAAATGGGACAAACACTTTTCAACTTGATTGCACAGCGTACAGACTGCACCGTCGTGGCAGGTGTCGACAGTAAAGTGTTGCCATGCAGTGTACCGGTGTTCCCTACTCTCGCACAATGCGATGTTGCGGCAGATGTGCTCATTGATTTTTCGAATCCATCCGCCACAGACGCATCACTTTCCGTCTGCGCCGAAAAAAAATTGCCGTGCGTCATTTGTACCACAGGTCTTTCTGTGCAGACGCAAAATAAGCTTCAAGAAACAGCCGCGCAGATTGCCGTGTTTCAAAGTGCCAATATGTCACTTGGCATCAATCTTTTGATTCTATTGGCAAAACAAGCCAACACCATTTTGGGCACGGATTTTGATGTTGAAATCATCGAAAAACATCATCGCAACAAAATTGACGCGCCAAGCGGCACGGCATTGATGCTTGCCGATGCCATCCGTGATACCGGCGTTGCGCCATACACGGATGTCTATAACCGTCAAGCACAGCGCAAAAAACGTGACGTGGCCGAAATCGGGATTCATTCTGTGCGCGGCGGCAGCATTGTGGGTGAACACAAAGTGCTTTTCGCCGGACAGGACGAAGTGATTACACTCACGCACAGCGCGTCATCGCGCGATGTATTTGCCAGCGGCGCAATCCACGCCGCTCTATTTCTCACAAAGTGCCCCGCCGGCCTTTATGAGATGAAGGATTTATTAAAACAATGAAACAACGAAACCGGAAACCGGCCTATCAGCGCCGTGCGCACGCAGAAAAAAGTGGTATTTTGATCCGCTGGGCAATTGTTTGTGTTTCGCTTGCGCTGTGCGTGTGCGTCGGCGCGGGCGTCATATTGCATATGCAGGCGGCAAAGAGCGACGCCTTGCCCACCATACCGCAGCCACCGCCCGAAAGTGCTTCCGTCGCACCGCCGCAGCCTGTGGTTACAACGCTTCATTTTTCCGCAAGCGGCGACGATTTGATTCACGACGGCCTGTATCTGCAAGCGAAAAAGCGCGGCGGCGATGTGTATGATTTCACGGCGCTGTATGAAAATGTTGCCGATTTTTATAAAAGTTTCGACATCAACTGGATCAATCAAGAAACTTTGGTCAGCGATGAAATCGCACCGTCCGGCTATCCCACTTTCTGCTCGCCGACCGCTGTTGCGCAAACGCTTTACAACATCGGGTTCCGCGTATTTGCGCTCTCCAACAACCACAGTTATGACAAAGGTGCAACCGGCCTCGCGTCTACACTAAACTTTTGGCGCAGCATGCCGCAGGACACCGTATTTACAGGCTTATATGCCGGCGAAGCCGATTACGACAATATCACGATACAGGAAGTAAACGGCGTTAAAATCGCTTATTTGCCCTATACGGAGCTCACCAACGGCATCCCGACCCCGCAGGACGCCGTTGCAAACATCATTTATACGTCTGACCTCGCTGTCATCGAGCGGCAGATTAAGCTTGCACGCACCTTGGCAGATGTGGTCATTCCATGCGTACATATGGGAACCGAAAACAGCCATGAAGTCAATGATGCACAGCGCACGCTCGGCCAGCAAATGGCCGATTGGGGCGCAGATATCATCATCGGCACGCATCCGCACGTGGTGCAGCCGGTTGAATATTTTACGGCGGCCGAAAGCGGTAAATCCGTGCCGATGTTCATGTCGCTTGGCAATTTTGTTTCCACGCAGAACCAAATTGATAATTTAATCGGCGTTGTTGCCACGTTTGACATCACCAAAACAACGATGCCCGACGGCGTTTCGCAAACCGTGATTGACAATTTGCACGCTGTGCCGATTGTGATGCATTATGATGCCAATTATAAAAACGCACGCGTTTATCTTTTGCGCGATTATACCGATGAACTTGCCGCGCAACACGGAAACCCGAATATGAGCCTTACCTACATTCACACGATGCTCGCTGAAAATATGAACGCCGAACTTTTATCGTTATCATGAAAAATTTGTGGAGGTTTTAAAATGAATGGAGTTTCAAAAATCGTCAGCGAACAAGATGTTATGCTGATTACGTTTACGGAGGCGGATTCGCACACAGCATTGCCCGCCGCGCTCACCGCCTTTGCACAAAGCGGAATTGTGGTGGATATGATTTGTCAAAGTGCACCGCGCGCGACGACACTGGATTTCAGCTTTACAACGGCACAGCATTATTTTGAAACGGCTATGAAAGCCATTGTCGATTATAAAGCCGCCTTTGGCGGTACAGTGCCCATGATTAGCCGCGGTTACAGTAAAATCAATCTGTTTGGCGAAGAAATGCTCACCTCCTGCGGCGTGGCGGCAACGGCGCTTTCTGCCCTATCCGAAGCAAAAATCGATGTGGAATTGATTACCACGTCTGACCTTGATATTTCCCTCTTGGTGCGGGAAGAAAACGAAGATAGCGCACTGCTTGTTTTGCGCAATGCGTTTTCTTTATAAAAGAGCCTTCCACGCATTCTCTTTAAAACCGACGAGCACCTGTCCGTCGCCAATCATCAGCGGCCGTTTCACAAGCATCCCGTCGGTGGCAAGCAGTGTCAATTGTTCTTCTTCGCTCATCTGCGGGATTTTATCTTTGAGCTGTAATGCTTTGTAAACAAGCCCGCCCGTGTTGAAAAAACTTTTGAGCGGCAAATTGCTTTGTGCAAGCCATGCCGTCAATTCGTCTTTGGTCGGATTTTGCAGTTTGATGTCGCGCAAATCATATGCAATATGGTTGTCGTCGAGCCACTGTTTTGCCTTTTGGCAAGTGGTGCATTTGGGATAGCAGAGCAGTAAATAATTCATAAAATTCTCCTGTTTCTATTTGAGATGATTTCAATTTTAAAAAAGCAGACACCGTCAAACTTTATGTTTTGCATGGTGTCTGCTTTTGATTTTACAAACTGACTTTATGATGGATTTTTTTGCCTTTTTTAATCACGATGCCATTTTTCAGCGTTTCGGCAGAAACAGTGGCAGCAATGTCGGTTATTTTTTCATTTTCCACGGAAATACCACCCTGCTGTACCAGTCGGCGCGCTTCTCCTTTGCTCGGTGCCAAACCGGCCGCAACCAGCATGTCAAGCACGCTTACATTGCCATCTGTCACAAGCGCGGCATCGAGAACCGTGGCCGGCATATGCTCTGCGTCCATCTCACCGCCAAACAAGCTCTTTGCGGTAGCACGTGATTTTTCGGCTTCTTCCGTGCAATGCACAAGGCTTGTAAGTTCAAATGCAAGTTTTTCTTAGGCAGCAATGATGGCGGCGCCGCTTGTCATATCAATGGCATCAATTTCTGCAACCGGCACATCCGTCAAAAGTTTCAGGCAGTTTTGCACTTCACAATCGTCGACATTGCGCCAGTATTGATAAAACTCGTACGGTGATGTTTTTTCGGGGTCAAGCCACACAGCGCCCTTTTCGGTTTTGCCCATTTTCTTGCCCTCTTTGGTGGTGAGCAAGGTAAAAGTCATGCCGTATACATCGCGCTGGTCGCAACGGCGATTCAGTTCAACGCCGCCGATAATATTGCTCCACTGGTCATTGCCGCCGAACTCCATTTTGCAGTTGAGGTCGCGCGCGAGTTTCAAAAAGTCGTAGCTTTGCATGAGCATGTAGTTGAACTCAATGAACGAAAGACCTTTTTCAAGGCGCGTTTTAAAGCATTCGGCCGTCAGCATTTTGTTGACGGAAAAATGGACGCCGATTTCGCGCAGAAAATCGATATAATTCAAATGCAAAAGCCAATCGGCATTGTTGACCATAAGCGCTTTGCCGTCTGAAAAATCGAGAAATTTACTCATTTGTTCTTTAAAACGGTCGGCGTTATGCTGAATATCTTCTTGTGTGAGCATTTTGCGCATATCGGTTTTGCCGGTGGGATCGCCCACCATGGTGGTGCCGCCGCCGAGCAAAATCACCGGACGATGTCCTGCTTTTTGCATGTGGCGCATGACAATCAACTGCATAAAATGGCCGACATGCAAACTGTCTGCCGTGGGGTCAAAGCCGGTGTAAAAAGTGATTTTCTCGCTTGCGAGAAGCTTTTTGATGGCTTCCTCGTCTGTTGCCTGTGCAATCAGGCCACGCTCTTTGAATAGGTCGTACACATTGTTTTCCATGGAAATACCTCCTGTTATTTGCGGCAAAAAGCATCAAAAAAGCCCTCTGCCAAAATGAATTTGGCAGAGGGCGAAGTATCGCGGTACCACCTCTGTTTACCGATACCTCGCGGCACCGGCCTCTGTGTGCCAAAAGACACACGCACGCTTTAACGGGCGCACCCGACATAGCCTACTTTATTTTTCAGCCTGCTGCTCCAAGACGTATTCGCCGCAACGCATACTCCCCTTTTCACCAAACAGGGGTTCTCTGTGCCATGCTTTTTGCGGGTACTCTTTCTTATCAACGCATTTCATAACTTTGAGTATACGCACTTTTACATCAAATGTCAAGGGAAAAGTTGCAACATTTCTCGTGCGTTCGCAAGCGACAAATCCGTCACACGGTCGCCCGAAATCATGCCGGCAAGCGCTGTCACGCGGCCCTCGGTGTCCAGTTGATTGATTTCCGTATACGTGCGGTTCTGCTCCACATTTTTTTGAATGAGCAAATGTACATCTGCAAGCGCCGCAATTTGAGCGGTATGCGTAATGCAAATAACCTGTCTGCCGGCGGCAGTTTGTTTCAGCTTTTCACCGATGCGCGCCGCCGCAAGACCCGAAACGCCGGTATCAATTTCATCGTAAATGACCGTGCCGATGTCGTCTTTGTCGGCAAGCGCACTTTTAACGGCAAGCATAATACGCGATAATTCACCGCCGGAGGCTATTTTCGCAAGCGGTTTTGGCTCTTCGCCGGGGTTTGTGGAGATGTTGAATTCCACGGTATCCTGTCCGGCACTTGCAAGCGGACCTGTTTTATGTGAGAGCGTAAATCGGATGCCCGGCATATTTAAAAAGCGCAGTTCTTCCGATATTTGTGCGTTAAAACGTTCAAATGCATCAAGACGCGTTTTGGTAAGTGCCATCGCCAACTTTTTTGCTTCGGCATACAGCGCCGCTTGCTGTTCATACAGCACATCCAGTTTTTCGCCGCAGGAGGCAATGCTGTCACGCTCCGCACGCGCATTTTCGCAATAGGCCAAAATCTCATCAATGCTGCCGCCATATTTTTGGCGCAACTGGTAAATTAAATCCAGTCGCTCCTCAATAGAATCAAGCGCCGCCGGATTAAATTCATATCCGTCGAGCATGTTGCTGATTTCGCCGGCAATATCACGCGCATTGTAATATACTTCGCTCATGCGTTCGTTCAGCGATGTGAAATCCTCTGACAGCGTCGCAATGCTTTCGATGGCAGCTGCCGCACCGCCAAACAATTCGGCCGCACCGGCAGTTTCTTCCACGCCGGAAAGAAGCTGATTTGCCACCGCAATTTGGTCGGTAATTTTTTGTGCATGTTGAATCAGTTTCTTTTGATTTTTGAGCGTTTCCTCTTCGTCTGAAATCAGCTCTGCGGCTTCGATTTCTTCGATTTGAAAATTCAAAGTTTCCGTACGGCGATTTTTCTCGTCCTCGTCAATGGAAAGCGCGTCAATTTCACGTTTTACTTTGCAAAGTTTATGATACACCGTATAATATGCCGTGTGCGCCGCTTCGTTTTGCGCGAATGCATCCAAAATACCAAGATGCTTTGCCGGATTCATCAAACTTTGATTGTCGTGTTGCCCGTGAATGTTAATGAGCCCCGCGCAGATGTCGCGCACGACAGATGCCGTGGCTGGCATGCCATTGATGCGGCAAGTACTTTTGCCCTCTGCCGTAATTTCGCGATACAAAAGAAGCTCGTCTTCCACTTCATATCCCGCCTTCGCAAGTTCGGCTTTCACCTGCGGCGCAATGCCTTTGAAGGTTGCCCAAATGGACGCTTTCGGCGTGTGGCTGCGCACAATTTCGCGCGAGGTGCGGCTGCCCAAAATGGCATTGATGGAGTCAATCAAAATTGATTTTCCGGCGCCTGTTTCACCGGTCAACACATTGAAGCCATCGCCGAAAACAGCGGTGGCTTTTTCAATAACAGCTACATTTTCAATCTTAATTTCGCACAGCATCTCTCATACTCCTAGTGAGCGGGTTTGATATATTTTTGAATTTCTTCGGTAATTTCTTTCGCAGCATCTTCACTGCGCATCAACACAAAAAAGGTGTCATCTCCCGATAAAGTGCCCACAACTTCGCTCCATGTCATGGCATCAAACACTTCACAGGCGGCATTTGCCATTCCGGAATAGCACTTGACCAGCACAATATTTCCTGCAAAATCCACCCTGAGCACCGATTCCCGAAAAATTGTTTCAAATCTGCTTGGTGTATGCGCAGCCTTGGAAACGCCCGACGAGGCAACATAGCGGTACCTTCCATCGCCGATGGCTGTCTTAACAAGGCGCAGCTCGCGGATATCACGCGATACCGTTGCCTGTGTCACATAAAATCCGCTCTCGCTCAAATATTGCAGCAATTCTTCTTGGCGCTCAATCGGATAACGGCCGATGAGTTCTAAAATTTTATTGTGGCGCGCATTCTTCACAAATGCTACCTACCTTTCAATTTTTTATCAATCGCTTCAAACTGATCTGCCTCATTGAAGCAAACAAGCGCAACATATGCATCCGACAAGGAAACATCTACATACTCCCCGCCCTCAATTGACCTGTCCTCCATGCCGTCACAACTCATCAGTGCACCGCTTGTATGCGGAGATTTCACACACACACGCAATTTGCGTGCCGCAGAAAAAACCATCGGCGGACTGTGCATACTGTGCGCACAAATGGGCGTCACCACAATGCCGGCAATGTGCGCATCCAAAACAGGGCCGCCGGCAGACAGCGAATATGCGGTGGAACCTGTGGGTGTGGCAATGATGACCCCGTCCCCTTGAAAGTGATTTACTAAAATTGTATCGCAAAAAACGGCAATGTCAATCGTCTGTGAAATGTCCGTTTTTGCGATGACAACGTCGTTGAGCGCCGTTTGACAAAAGGAGGTGTCGCCGCCGGTTTCCACCTTTAAAATATTGCGCATATCCAAGGTATATTCACCGTTCACAAGTCGTGCCAGCTTCACTTCCAGCTCATTTGTTTCCACCGTTGCCAAAAAGCCAAGCCTGCCGAGATTGATGCCGAGCATCGGTTTATGATAGCCAAACCCACGGCGTGCCGTGTGTAAAATAGTGCCGTCACCGCCGACCGTGATGATAAAGTCGCACTGTGCAAAGCATGCTTCTTCTGACAAATATTCTGCTTCCGGCGCAAAAAAAGCAACGCCTATTTCATCGCAAAGCAAAATATGCACCTTCAGTTTTTTCAAAATGCGCAAAATTTCACGAACAGTGCCGGGCGCTTCTTCTTTGTCCAAATTCGGAACCAAAAAAACAGTCATAGACAAAACCTCATAACGTATGATGCGCTTTTTCGACCACGGCGGCAATCTCCTGCGCCGAAAATCCAATCGGTGCATCGCTTTTTTTGACATGAATCAAAAATTCAATATTTCCCTCCGGCCCTTTGATGGGAGAATAATCAAGGCCAATCACGGAAAAACCGTTTTGCATGGCAAAACCGGATGCGTTTTCAATCACTTCGCAATGTGTTTCGGCTTCGCGCACGACACCTTTTTTACCCACCTTTTCGCGTCCGGCTTCAAACTGCGGTT
>JAVXRV010000023.1:0-19529 GCA_036643515.1 Ruthenibacterium sp. | reverse complement strand
TGTAACGATAGCTCAGTGCAAGGCCGTATACACCCCATGCCTGCCCACGCGCCCACGCCGAACCGTCACGATAACCCTGCTGTGTTGCGCCGCGCAAAGGTTTGCCGGTTTCGGTGTCGAAAAAGTAGGTGTGATAGGTGGAATTGTCCTCGCGCACCAAATTTGCAATGCTTGTTTCCGTGTGTTTACGCGCAATTTCTGCGTAGGTTTTGTCGCCGGTCACTTCCGTTGCCCAGTACAGCAGCGGCAGATTCAGCAAGCAGTCGATGATGAGGCGATAATTGTCTTTTGCGCCAAGTTCACCCCATGCCTGCAAAAATTGGCCTTTGGTTTGAAAACGTGCGATGAGATTGTCGGCCGCGAGCAGCGCCGCTTTTTTGGCGGTTTCGCTGCCGGTGAGCTTATATGCCGCCACGCACGAGGGCGTGTATAAAAAGCCCATATCGTGATGGTTGACGTCGATTTTTTGTTCGATGCGGTTTAAAAAGCTGTCCACCTGTGTGAGCGCGGCGGCGCGAAATGCCGCGTCGGCGGTGTGCTCATAGGCAAGCCAATATTCGCCGGTGCAAAAGCCGGTTGTCCATTCCACATTTTCGGTTTGCGGATAAAAATTGTTCTGCGAGTTGGAATCTTGAAAATGGGTGGTGAAATCTGTCAAATTATGATGTAAAAGTTCACATGCATGCGTCAGCGCATACTCCACAGCCTCGGCTGTCACAAGAGGAAGATTTGTGTTCATCGAAAAACGCTCCTTATTTTGTTATTTTAAGCGGAATACAGGCGTTCCACGAACGGGTCATCGTGGCAAAACCGGCCTCGTGTCCATCGTTGGTTGCCACAAACAGGTGGGTCATTTCATCGCCGTCAAACAAGATAAACGGCCTGTCCATATTGCCCATTGTGCGTGTTTTGCCGTCGTCCCAAAGCACCTCACGGCTGAACGCAGGATGATTTTGCATCTCCCAGTGCACGCCGTCTGCCGAGGACGCATACACGACGCTGCCCACATCTCCAGTATAACTGCCTTTCCAGTCTTTTGCAATCATGGCATAACCTTTTTCCGTGCGCCAAAGGAACGGATCTTCCAGCACGCCCTCGTTGATGTCAAACAGCGGCTTGTCGGTGAGGCGCTGATATGGGCCGGCATAATGCGGTGCCCATGCTACACCGAGCGACATCGGCCCATAAATTTCGTCGCTCGCGTAGGGCGGTTTTAGGTAGGTGCGTGTTTTATACACCACAAGACAGCTACCGTCCGGATTGATGCAGGGTGTGGCATTGGAAATGGAAAAATTGTCAAAACAGTCCGGACGCACGCTGAGCAGCGGTGTGTTGCTGCGCGTCCATGGTCCATAGATGCTTTTGGAAGTGGCAATGCCGGTGCGTTTGTTGCTGCGTGCCGCACGCCACTGATAACTTTCATGTTTTAAGCTGCCGTCGCGCGGGGTTGCACCAAACGGATGCGTTGTGCCGACATAAAAAAGAATGTATTCATCTTTGTATTTGCAGATGACCGGATTGTGTGTGCTGCGACCGTCCCAATATTCGGGGCCGCGATAGCCGAGCACCACCTCGGCAAACGTGTAAGGGCCTTCGGGCGTTTTGGACGTGGCACGCACGATTTCGCTCTCCATGCCCCAGCCGGGATGAAACGGCAAATCTTTCGGCCAACGTGAGGCGAACATATGATACAACCCATCCTCCTCTGCCTTGATGACACTGCCGCACCAAACCCAATATCCCTCCATGGAAAAGCCGCCGCTGCACGGCGCGGGCAAAAACGCGTTTTCAAAAGAAGTTTCATTTCGATTCATCGTATCATTTCTCCTGTTTTTTTAAAAAAGCCATGACGGTGCGCGTCATGGCTTTTTGTTTTGTCAATTAGCCTTTCAGGCCGCTTGTGGCAATGCCCTGCACAAAAAAGCGCTGGAACATCACATAAAGAATAAACACCGGCACAAGCGCTACAAGGCTTGCCGCCATAATCAAGTTGTATTCGGCAGAATATTGGCTGATGAACATACGAATGCCGAGCTGAATGGTTTTCACTTTGGTGGAGTTGAAATAAATCATCGGCCCCATAAAGTCGTTCCACACCGACACAAAACTGAGAATTGTCAGCGTTGCCATGGCGGGTTTCGACAGTGGGAATACGATGCGTGCGTAGATGCCGTATTCCGACAAACCGTCGATGCGCGCGGCTTCGAGCAATTCATCCGGAATGCCTTGATAGAATTGGCGCAGCAAAAATACGCCGAATGCCGTGAACGATTGCAGCAAAATGATGGCCATGTGCGTGTCGACAAGGTGCATTTTTTGCATCATGATGTACTGCGGCAGCATGTAAACCTGCCAAGGAATGGCGATGGTGACAATGTAGCAGAGAAACAAGGTATCGCGGCCTCTAAATTTGCATTTGCTGAAGCCGTATGCCGCAAAACTGGACGTGATGAGCTGAATGATGGTGATGATGGCCGTGAGCTTCATGCTGTTGAACGTGAACAGGCCGAGCGGGATTTTTTCCCAGATTTTTGCATAGTTGCTCCACTGCGGATTTTCGGGAATCCATTTGATGGGCACGCTGAACACTTGGCTCTCGAGTTTAAGCGAGGCGGAAAGCATCCACACGAAAGGCAGCAATGTGACAAACGCAATGATAATGAGTGCGATATAAACGGCAATGGTGCCGGCTTTGCTTCTTTTTTCAATCATGTTGGTGCGCCTCCTTACATAAAGTCGTTGAATTTCTTTTCAACACGGAATTGCAGTACCGTGATGGTGCCGATGATGAGGAACAAAATCATGGACGCCGCACTGGCATTGCCATAGTTCCACGACACAAACGATTGGTCATAAATATAACTTGCAAGCACTTTGGTTGCCGTGCCGGGGCCGCCGTCGGTGAGGACGTAAATCAAGTCGAACACTTTAAAGCTGTTGATGGTGAGCATCATGAACACGAAAAAGTGCGACGGTGTGAGCATGGGGAACGTAATGCGCCAAAACTGTTTCCATTTGGACGCGCCGTCAATTTCGGCCGCCTCATACAGCGAATAGGGCACATCTTGAAGCGCCGCAAGGTAGATGAGCATGAAGTAACCCATGTTTTTCCACACGCTGACGATGATAACCGCGGGCATTGCCCAGTCGACACTGGCAAACCAACCCGGAGGGTTTGCAATGCCAATCAAACGCAGCACCGCATTGACAGGGCCGGCATCTTTCATGAACATGGCGTTCCACACAGCGCCGATGGCAACGATGGAGGCAACATACGGAAAGAACACCGCACTGCGGAAAAAGTTAAGCCCGCGCAGTTTGCGGTTGAGCAAAACGGCCAAACTGAGCGCCGCCGCCATGCTGAGTGCCACGGAAAACACCGTGTAAATGACCGTGTGGCTGAGCGCCGCTTTGAACACGCGGTCGCTGAAAATGTCTGCAAAGTTCGACAGACCCGCAAATGTCATGGCATTGAAACCGTCCCACTTGGCAAAGCTGAGGACAAATGAAAACGCCACCGGAATCATGATAAACAGACAGAAACCCAAAAAGTTGGGCAGAATAAAGGACATGCCGATGAGGGTGTTGCGCCGGTTGAGGGACATCGTTTTTTTGTCTTTTGATGCTTGCATAAAAGATACCTCCTTGAATCGTAAAGGTTGAAAGTATAAACAGCAGGCTTTGGGTTCACGCGCCCAAAGTTCCGCATAAAAATAGGGCAAGCAACGCGGAGCGACGCTTGCCCTATGTGTCGTTAGGGCTTTACAGGATTGAAGTTATTTGCCTTGAATTTCAGCAGAACGTGCGCCCATTTCGGCAAGGCCGTCATCGAGGCCGATTTCGCCAAGCATGATGAGGCCGTGTTCTTCGCCGAGCATCTGGTTGACTTCAGCCGATTTCGAGGAAATCGGGCGGTCAAGCACGATGTTTTTCACAGCAAGTGCATCGAGTACGCCTTCGGGCATACCTTCCATGTTTGCAATGGCGGCAAGGGTTTCGGGATTGTTGCGTCCCGGAATTGCGCCGGCTTCGGAGTACACTTTCGCACCCTCGGCACTGGTTGCAAATTTTACAAATTCCCATGCGGCATCCTGTTTTTTGGAGGCGGCATTGATGACAAGCGGGGTGGCTGCGCCAACGGTGTAGCCGGCTTCTACATCATCCGGATGCGGCAAGGTTGCCACGCCCCAGTTGACGGTGCTCTCGCCTGCTGCTTTTTTCGCGATGATGGTGGTCATGAACCAGCTACCCATCGGCATCATGCCGACGTTGCCGGTCAAGAACGGGCTGGAATAATGGATGTTGCCGGTTTTGAGCGTGGCATAATCCATGATGGATTTGTCGTCGTTCTGCATGCGCAGTGCCATTTCATAATACGGTTTCATATAGCTGTAATCGGTGTCGAGGATATTGTGTTTGCCATCCTGTACACCCCAGTTTTCAACGCAAGCCTGCCATGTGTGCAGCAATGCGCCGTATTTTTTCTCGGCGCCTTCGCCTGCGGTGATTTTTTTGGCTGTTTCTTCAAAATCTTTCCATGTCATGTCGTTGGAAGGATATTCTACTTTTGCGGCATCAAAGATGTCTTTGTTGTAATACAGCACATAATAGTCGCTGCGGGCGGGCAAGCCGACAATCGCGCCGCTCGGCATTTTGAAGTTCTCTGCAAGGCCGTTGTAACCGGCAAGGTCTACGCCGTCTTTTTCGACATACGCAGTCAGGTCGGCAAGCTGGCCTTTTTCAAAGAGACTTGTGGTGGTGTCTGCGTCTTTAATCCAAAATGCATCGAGGTCGCTGCCGCCGTTCAGCATGACGCTGAGCTTTTGGGTATAGTCGGCGCTGGCAATGTCCATGATTTCGATTTTGATGTTGGGGTTTGCTGCTTCAAACTCTTTGACCACGTTGGTGACGGAAGGGTTTGCATCAAGGTCCCATGTGGAAATTTTGAGGGTGACATTTTCTGCCGGTGCCGGAGCAGAAGATGCTGCTGTGGAAGCCGCCGGTGCGGAGGATGCTGCGCCGCCGCAAGCGACAAGCGAAACTGCCATGATGCTGGCAAGTGCAAGTGCTATTGCTTTTTTCATGTTGCTTCTCCTTTAATTCAACTGTTTTTGAGAACTTCTCGCTCGGCTTTTGCCCGTAGCTGTTCTCTGTGTCTTTATTATAACGGATGTCACGTCACTTCAAAAGGCAGGATTTCATAAGAATGTATTACTTTTTCTTGATTTTGACACTTCTTTCTAATACTATTTTACAATCTATTGTTTTTCCACACAATTTAGCCGCATTGGTTGCGTCGCGGCACAGTTTCAGTTATACTTTTGATAAAGCGACAAACTCTATACATTATAATAGTATAGTATGCGCAATTCTATCACTTTCAAGGAGGCACGCATGAATCTGCACAGTACCAAATTTAAAATCATCGTCATGACAATTGTCTGCGTGCTTTTTGTGGGGGTTGTCAGCAACAGTATTTTATACACCTATCTCAACGGCATGCTGCTTGAAAAAGCAGAGCGCATTGATACGCTCAACTTATCCGCCGTGCAAAATCAACTGGAACAGCGTCTTGCCGACGTGTTTAATCTGGCCATTTTGTGTGCAAACGACACCTCCGTGACCGCGGCAACGCAGTATGAAGATTTATCTTCGCTCCCCGCAAAACAGACGTCCGTTCGGGCACAGATTAAAATGATGACCTATTTGCGTTCGTCCTCGCAGGAGCGCTATGTCAACAAGCTGCTTGCGTTCAACGCGCATGGGTTGACGGTGCAATCGCAAATCGGCACGCTGGAAGATTACGCGCGCATCCACGCATCGCCTTTATTTGAACAATTTGCGCAGCAACCTCTTTCGGTGCCGCTCATGATGGAATTTGCACCCTCGATTATGTTCGTCAACACAGCCCCCACCTCTTTGCACGTGCTTGCCAATGTGCAGGGGCTCGGCGCAAAAGCAAAACAGGCCTATGTGTTTTTAGAGCTTGACCGCACACTGTTTACCGATGTGCTTGACCCATTTACGGGTGTCAATAATATTTTGATTGCCTCTGCCGACGGCAAAACACTGCTGCAGGCAACGGATACCACACTGCCGTTTGAGGTGGATTTATCTGCCCTGCACAGCGGCGACACGGTCAAGCAAAACGGCCAAACGTATCAAGTGAAACGCGCGGCACTGTCGGACACAGGGCTTGTGCTGTACAGCTATGTCAACCTCACGGCACTTTCACACGCAGACGGCAAGGCCGGCTACACCTTTGCCGTGGTGGGCATCACCTGCCTTTTGGTGGCGCTTGCACTGGCGGTGATTTTGTCAAACTATATCACGCGCCCCATCAACCGCCTCATCGCGCGCATCAAACGCATCTCTGCCAACGATTTTTCGTATGACCCCACCATAGAGCAGTCACAGGACGAAATTGGGCAAATCGGCAAGGTGGTCAACGAGATGACGATGAGCATTGACCATCTCATCAGCGAAACCGAAAGCATGTATGAACAGCGCAAAAACATCGAGATATCGCTGTTGCAAAGCCAAGTGAACCCGCACTTTTTATACAACACGCTTGATTCCGTGCACTGGATGGCCGTTATCCAAAAAAATCCGGGCATCGCAAACATGACGCGCAGCCTTGTGAATTTGCTGAAAAACATCGCCAAGGGCACGCAGGATAAAATTACATTGCGGGAAGAAATTGATTTGCTGAACGATTATATTGCCATTCAGTCCATTCGATATCTTGAAACATTTGAATTTTGCAGCACCATACCGGAAGAGTTGCTGCAATATCGCATCATCAAACTGACGCTGCAGCCACTGGTGGAAAATGCCATTTTTCACGGCATTGAGCCGACCGGAAAATTCGGCACCATCACACTTGCCGGCAGCGAGGACGGCGAGGATTTGGTGTTGACCGTCACCGACACCGGCGCGGGCATGACTGAAAAAGAACTTGAAAATCTCTTTATCGACACCGACACCAAAAACAAAAGCTCGCTCAACGGCATTGGCGTGTCAAACGTGCACACGCGCTTAAAGCTTGTGTACGGCAAGCAGTACGGCCTTTCGGTCGAGAGCGAACTCGGCAAATTCACGCGCATCAGCGTGCGTATTCCAAAGGAGGTGTAGAGATGTATCAAGTGTTGCTTGTGGACGATGAACCGATTATTTTATCGGGCATCAAGTTTTTAATCGACTGGGAAAAGAGCAACTGCGCCATTTTAGACACCGCGCGCAACGGACAGGAAGCACTCGATAAAATTCGCACGCTCTCGCCCGACATTGTGCTGTGTGACATCAATATGCCGGTGCTCACCGGCATGCAGCTCATTGAAATTGTGGCGGCTGAACGGCCGGATATTGTGTTTATCATGCTGACAAACCACGGTGATTTCGATTTTGCGCAAACTTCACTGCGTCTGCGTGCCGTGGATTATCTGCTCAAAAGCCAACTGGAGGCCGAAAATTTGGAGCGCAGCCTTGCGCGTGCCTGCAAAGAACGCGAACAGCGTGCCAAATTGGCGCGTGTCAATTTGGTGGATGATTATATGAACTCGAATCGCGAGCAGGTTTTGAAAGACACTTTTTTGCGCGTGGTGCAGGCACTGCCCACCGACAATGTGGGTGATGCCGCCGCGATTCTCGAAGAAAACGGCGTGCTTGCCGGCTATGGCGTGTTGCAAATTCCGCTTGATTTTTCCGCCATTCCCTACTATGAAACGTTCACCGATGCCGAACAGACCCGCCTGTTTTCGTGGCAGCGCGAGGTGGTGGACAAAATGGCCAAAAACTTTTTTGAACACGCGCTCGTGTTTTCGCCCGACACGCAAAACACGACATTGCTTGTGCTGTGTTGGGGCATTGACGATGCACGTTGGCAAGAGATTCTGCCCACGTTTTTTACACGGCTCACCAGTGCTTCTGCCAATGTCACACAGGCGAAACCGGCACTGCTCGCCACCGACCGTCTGGCCGGCGCAGACAGCCTTGCCATATGCCGCACACAGTTTTTCGGGCTGCGCGATTATTATTATTTGAGCGGTGATGCGCAGCTATTTTACTCGAAAATTCCCGAAACCGTGTGCCGTCCGCTTGCACTTTCCGGCATTGCGGGGCAGCTTGCCACCGAACTGCGCGCCAAAAACACGGTGGGCTGCACGCATTTATTCGAAAAAGCCACACGGCATATCTCCACCATTCCACACCAACAAAGCCAAGCGACATGGCTGTGCGGCGAGCTTTACAGCGCGTCATACGACGTGGTATCGTCGCTTTTATCCGTGGAAGAAGCCGACGGCATTTTGGGCGCACGCACACAGGGGTATCGTGAAATCAGCCATCTTGCCACACGCACGCAGGTGCTTGTGTGGCTTCGTGTGTTGCAAAACAAGCTGCTTGCGTTTTTGGAACAGTTTTCTGCCGGAAAATCAGACCTTGTGGAAAAGGCGCGGCAGTATGTGCAAGATAATGTGGAAAAGCGCATCATGCTGCAAGATGTTGCCGACACCGTTTGCATTTCGCCCGGCTATCTCTCGGCGCTGTTTAAAAAGCAGTACAATCAAAATTTTGTAGACTATATCAACGAAACCAAAATGCAGCACGCCTGCCGTTTGATTGAAGAAGGCACACATCGCATCTACGAAATTTCCTATTTGCTCGGCTTTGAAAACGCCTATTATTTCACCAAGGTGTTCAAGCGGCATATCGGCATGACACCGACCGATTATCAGCACAAACTGAAAGGAACAGGCACTGCACATGTGGACGAACATTGAACTTGCCGCCGCGCTTGCGGTGCGTACAAACTTGCTTTTACCGGAAATGGAAACCTTTCATGCCGCGCCGCCCACCGCCTTTGCCGCCGCACAAACGGCACTTGTGACGGCACGCGGCAACGCGCTTTTGGACGTGCCGATTTCCAATTTATCCTATGCCGATTTTGCGCTTTACTGGAAAACCGGCGACCGTCAAACATATCAAGTGCCCTATTATGCCCGCCGTGAACGGCTTTTGGTGTTTGCGCTACTCTGCTTTTTGCAGCCTGAAAACAAACGCTATGCCGACGCTTTAAATGAAATTGTGTGGACGATTTGCGCAGAGCCTTTTTGGGCACTGCCCGCGCATTTTTTAACCGAAACAGGCGCAGATTTGCCCTTTTGCGAATTTGCCACGCAGCTTGATTTGTTTGCGTGTGAAACCGGCTTTGCCATGGCTGAAGTGCTCACGCTTGTGCCAAACACACTGGAACCGATGGTGCGCGAACAGGCGCGTTTGCAGGTGGAGCGTCGTATTTTTGCGCCATTTTTGCGCAACGACATCACGTTTCGCTTTGAAAACATGACCAACAACTGGAGCGGTGTTTGCGCAAGTGCCATCGGCGGCGCGGCGCTGCATTTGCTGGAGAGCGGCACCGCGCTCACGGCCATTTTAACGCGCTGTCTTGCGTGCGAAAACGTGTATCTTTCCTCGTTCGGCGATGACGGTGTTTGCACCGAGGGTGTGGATTACTGGACGTATGGCTTCGGCTTTTTCACCTGTTTTGCCGATTTGCTTGCGAAACGGACGGAGGGCAAATGCGATTTGCTCGCGCTGCCCAAAGCACAGGCGATTGCACGCTCGCAGCAAGCGTTTTATTGTTCCGGCAAAAGCACCGTCAGCTTTGCGGACGGCGGCGAAACAAGCCATTTTCGGCTTGGCCTTTCGTCTTATTTACAGCGCCGCATCGAGAACGTCACCTTGCCGGACGAAGTTTTGGCCGCGCCGCTTTTGGAGGACACGTGCTATCGCTTTTGCCTTGGCATTCGTGATATGCTTTGGGCACAGCCGGAAGCTTCTTTTGGCGCATGTGCCGAAACCGCCGCGTGGCTGCCGGACGCGCAGTGGTTTTTATCACGTCATGACGCGATTTCTCTGATTGCCAAAGCCGGAAACAACGGTGAAAGCCACAACCATAACGACTGTGGCTCGTTCATTTTTATGCAAAACGGCGTGCCGCTGTTGTGTGATTTGGGCGCCGGTCTTTATGATGCCGCCTATTTTGGCCCCGCCCGCTATGATATTTTCGTCAACCGTTCGGGCAGCCACAATGTGCCGATTTTAAACGGCCACGAACAAGCGGCCGGCGCGTCGTTTGCCGCCGAAGATGTTAAAACAAGCTTTACCGCACAGGAAAACACCTTAACATGCGAACTTGCACATTGCTATAATTGCCCATCGCTGCGCTTTTTCAAGCGCACACTCTGCCACAATTTTGCCTCGGTCAACGTCACGCTCACCGATGATATCCACTTTGAAACACCTGCCAAAATAACCGAGGTTTTTTGCGCGCACGCGCCGTTTGTGCTCGGCGACGGCTGTGCCGTTGTCACCTACAAAACGCAAGCATGCGTGCTTTCGTTTGACGCGTCACTTTTTGACGCAAGCGTGCATGCACAGGCCTACATCGACCATCATGCAAACCCGCAAACGGCGTTTCTGCTGCATCTCACCGGCAAAACGGCCGCCTGTGACCATCTCGCCGCCATCACACTCACACCAAAAAGGAGTACATTATGAGCATTCAAAACAACGCAAAACACAAAAACGCCCTGCTGCAAGCCATTCGCGCACAGCTTGAACACCGTGCATTCTGGCTTTACTTACTCTGCGACGAAGCCGGCAAACACAATTTGACATGGGAAGATTTTGCGCCGGACGCCATTCGTCGCTGTGGCCTGTCGCAAGGACAGGGACTTGTGCAAAAAGGCGGCACAGACAGCCTTGTCGGTCTGCGCAAAACACTGTTTTCAAAACCCGCGCAATGGGTGTTTGAAATGGACATCAAAGAGAGCACCGATGACGTATTGTCGATTGATTTTCACTATTGCCCACTTGTGAAAGCGTGGCAGAATGCCGGTTGTTCCGACGCCGACATCGCGCGTCTGTGCGACATTGCCATGTGCGGCGACCACGGCATCGGCGAAACCTACGGAGCGGTGCTCGATTTGCCGCAATGCATCGCAAAAGGCGACAACATCTGCGCCTTGCGCTACCACAAAAAGTAGCGTCACAGCCGCGAAAAGGCTTTGCCCTTTGCCGCTTTGGGTGTATAATAGAGGTATGTATGAAAAGCGGGGTGACCTTTCATGAACGAAAATATCGGCTCTCAAATTTTAACTTTGCTGAAAGCCCGAAAAAACAAGGAACTGCACTCTTTGCTTTCCGGTATGAACTGTACCGACATCGCGACGGAGCTGGAAACATTGCTGGAGGACGGCGAAATTTCACATGAGGAACTGCTCATTTTATTTCGCATTCTGCCCAAAGACATCGCCTCTGACACATTTGTTGACATGAACTACGACATGCAGGAAGCATTGATTACCGGCTTTAACGACCGCGAATTGCACGATGTGCTCGATGATATTTTTATGGACGACACCGTGGATATCATTGAAGAAATGCCGGCCAACGTGGTGAAACGCATGCTGCAAAGCGTCAATGCCGACGCGCGCACGAGCATCAATCAGTTGCTGAATTATCCCGAAAACAGCGCCGGCAGCATCATGACCATCGAATATGTCGACCTTAAAAAAACCATGACGGTGGAGCAAGCGTTCGCACGCATCCGCAAAACAGGCGTGGACAAAGAAACCATCTACACCTGCTATGTCACCGACCGCAACCGCAAATTGCTTGGCCTTGTGACTGTGAAAGATTTATTGCTCGCACAATATGAAGATTCCGTGGGCGAAATTATGGAATCGAATTTCATCTCCGTCACCACGTCCGACGACCAAGAATATGTGGCGCAGACATTCGCCAAATACGATTTTATCGCACTGCCGGTTGTCGACAGCGAAACGCGGCTTGTCGGCATCATCACGGTGGACGACGCCATCGACGTCATGCAGGAGGAGTTCACCGAGGACATCGAAAAAATGAACGCCATCATGCCGACCGACAAACCGTATCTCAAAATGACGCCGTTTGAACTGTGGAAAGCACGCATTCCGTGGCTTTTGCTTTTGATGATTTCCGCCACGTTCACCGGCATGATTATCTCCGCATTTGAAGGTGCGCTCGCCGCACAGGTTGCGCTTGTCGCCTACATTCCCATGCTGATGGACACCGGCGGCAACAGCGGCTCACAGGCATCTGTTACGGTCATTCGCGGTTTATCGCTGGGCGATGTGGAATTTAGCGACTGGCTGAAAGTGTTGTGGAAAGAATTTCGCGTGTCGCTTTTGTGCGGCGTCACACTCGCCTGCGCCAATTTTGTCAAACTGATGATTTTCGACCGCGTGGGCATGATGGTGGCACTTGTGGTGAATTTGACGCTCGTTGTCACGGTGATTGTGGCAAAACTCGTCGGCTGTATGCTTCCGATGCTGTCGAAAAAGGCCGGTTTTGACCCTGCCGTCATGTCCGCGCCGTTCATCACCACAATTGTGGACGCCATTTCGCTGATGGTGTATTTTTCCATCGCCACGCTGCTGCTGCGGCTGTGATAAACGAAAGTCTTTCGGATTTGCACAATCACAATAAAACAAGGGCACCATCGCTTTTACACGATGGTGCCCTGTTTTTTATCTAAAACTCAATGCCCTCTCTGGCGGGCAGGCCTGTTTCATACGGATGCTTGCGCAGCACCATTTCGGTGGCATAATCGGCATTTTGCAGCATGAAATCTGCCGGATTGCGCCCTGTCAGCACAAGTTCCATGGCCGCCGGTTTTGCGCATACAAGCGTTTTTATCAGCGTTTCGTCCACCAAATGCAGCGTCACAGCGGCGCAAATTTCGTCAAGAATCAGCACATCACACGGCAGTGCAAGCGCCTTTTTTAAATTTTCGGTGTGCAGCGCGGCAGTGTCCTGCTTTTGCTGCGCCGTCATATTCCACGCGAATGCCGCGCACACTTTGCCGCAAAAGACCGTTACTTGCGGCAGTTTTTGCAGCATTTGCACTTCGTGTGACGTGCCATCTTTCAAAAATTGCACCAATACCACGCGTTTTCCGCTGCCGGCCGCACGCAAGGCAAGCCCCATTGCCGCCGTCGTTTTGCCTTTTCCGTCGCCATAATAAAGATGAATTTGTCCGCGTTCCATCTGTTTATCTCCTAGTCGATTGCAAGGCCGCACGGATGCGTGGGCGTTGCGTCATAGCATTTGTCTTGCAATACGTTGGCATAAAAGCGATATCCGCCGGAGAGATGGCGGCAGTCAAAGCCGTTTGCCGCCAAAATACGGCACGCAATATAGCTGCGCAAGCCGCTGTGACAATTGACATACACCGGCTTATCTTGGGGAATTTCCGCCAAATGTTCGCGCAAAACGTCGAGCGGAATCAGCACCGCGTGCGCCAAATGTCCTCTGCTGAATTCGGCTTCATTGCGCACGTCCAAAATGGTGACGCTGCCGTCTGTCGGCAAATCGGCCACTTCATTCCAGTGATATTGTTTCACAATGCCGCCACGCAGATTTTCAATCACAAAGCCGGCCATATTGACAGGGTCTTTGGCGGAAGAATATGGCGGTGCATAGGCCAAATCAAGTTCTGCCAAATCTTCGCCCGTCATGCCCGCACGAATGGCCGTGGCCAATACGTCGATGCGTTTGTCCACGCCGTCAAACCCGACAATTTCTGCGCCGAGAATTTTGCCGTCTTTCGGCGCAAATAATGTCTTGAGCGTCAAATTGGTCGCACCCGGATAATAGGTGGCGTGCGAGGCGGAATACGTGACGACTTTGTCATACGCAATTCCACACATCTGCGCCATTTTTTCGTTGATTCCCGTGGTGGCAACGGTCATGTCAAACAATTTTATCACCGACGAGCCTTGCGAGCCTTTGTAGGTGCTGTTGCCGCCACAGATATTATCCGCCGCGATGCGTCCCTGTTTGTTGGCGGGGCCGGCGAGGGAAATCAAGGCTTTTTCGCCCGTGACAAAATGGCGCACTTCAACCGCGTCGCCCACGGCATACACATCGGGCGCAGACGTTTCCATGCGGTCGTTGACGACAATCGAGCCTTTTATGCCAAGCGTCAAGCCGGCCGCTTTGGCGATTGCGGTGTCAGGCGCAACACCGATGGCGAGAATGACAAAATCAGATGCAATGGGTGCACCGTCTGCAATTTGTGTCCATAAAACGCCGTCTTTTTCCGCAAAGCTCTCCACTTTTGTGGATAATTTCAGCGTCAAATTTTTACTGCGCAGATAATTGTGCACCTCGCTTGCCATGTCGTAATCGAGCGGCAAAAGCACCTGTGGGTCAAGCTGAATCATCGTGGTTTCAATGCCGGCTTGCAGCAAATTCTCCGCCATTTCAAGCCCGATGAATCCGCCGCCGACGACGGTGGCTTTTTTCGGATGCGCCGTATCTATAAAATTGCGGATGGCGAGCGTGTCCTCCACTGTGCGCAGCGTGAAAACGTGCGGATTGTCGATGCCGACAAACGGCGGACGAATTGCTTTTGCGCCCGGCGAAAGAATCAGCTTATCGTAACTTTCCGTTTTTGTCGTGCCGTCCGGCAAGCGCACGGTGACGTTTTTGTCCTGCGTATTGACAGCCGTCACTTCATGATGCACGCGCACGTCAATATGAAACCGCGCCCAAAAACTTTCCGGTGTTTGCAGGGTCAGCGCGCTTTTCTTTTTGATTTCTCCGCCGATATAATACGGCAAACCGCAGTTTGCATACGATACAAAACCGCCCCGCTCAAACATGATAATCTCTGCCGTTTCGTCAAGCCTGCGCAGACGTGCCGCAGCGGTTGCGCCGCCGGCCACGCCGCCTACAATCAATATTTTCATACGTGCTCCCCTCTTTATTTGTCGGTGCAGGAATGTTCGCCGCAAGTGTGCCCATCCTCATGATGATGATTGCACACGGTGTCGGGGTCATAATGCAAGTTTCCGGCCAAAAGCGACGCAACGCAGGCATCTGCATCGCCCTGTGCGCCGGGATAAATCGTGATGTTTTTTTCAGCGAGCGCCGTGCGTGCGCCGCCGCCGATTCCGCCGCAAATAAGCGTATCTACGCCATGTTGCTTTAAGAAATCGGCCAATGCGCCGTGTCCGCTGCCGTTTGTGTCGACAACTGCCGAGCTTTTCACTGCGCCGTTTTCGATGTCGTAAATTTTAAAAGTTTCCGTGTGACCAAAATGTTGAAAGACTGCTTTGTTTTCGTATGTGACTGCGATTTTCATGTTGTTTCTCCCTTTTGTTTTGAATGTTGATTCGAAATATTGCACAGACAAGCGGTTTTTTTATGATTGCAAACGATATCACAGCGCCGATGTGCACAGTTTTTGCCGCAGCAAGTTTGTGCATCGGCACAAATTTGATACTGTCCGCCTTTGATGACGAGCGTTTTGCCGTGAATGAGCGCGTCTGCGATTTTTTTGCGTGCCATGTCGTAGATAGACTGCACGGTTGTGCGTGCCACTTGCATCTGCACGGCACAGTCCTCTTGTGTGAGACAAAGCAAATCAATCAGCCGAATCGTTTCATATTCATCTACCATCAGCACAATTTCACCGTTGCTGCCACTGTCCGGCGCAAACATCAACGTGCGCGGCATCGCGCAAACACGTCTGCACTTGGTCGGTCTTGCCACTTGTTTTCCCTCCTGCCCATGTAAATATATCTTTATTATACGGCAGTTACTGGCATAAGTCAATAATGTTTTCTGCGCTTATCTTTCCCCATTTTCGCTTGCATATCCGCGCAGCATCGCTATTTCTTCCGTCCAACCTGTGTCGTCGTTCGGTGTTTCTAAAATCAGCGGCAAATTTTTGAGCGCCGGATGATGGACGATGCGCACAAACGCGTCAAGCCCGATACAGCCTTTGCCGATTTGGGCGTGACGGTCTTTGTGTGCGCCAAGCGGATTGAGGCTGTCGTTTAGGTGCACGGCGCACAGTTTTTCAAGGCCGATGATGCGGTCAAACTGCGCAAGCACGCCGTCTAAATCGTGCACGATGTCATAGCCGCCGTCCCACACATGGCAGGTGTCGAGGCACACGCCCATTTTTTCGGGCAAGGATATGCGGCTTAAAATGGCAGCAATTTCTTCAAATGTTGCGCCTACTTCGCTGCCTTTTCCCGCCATGGTTTCCAGCAGCACGGTGGTTGTTTGCGCGGGCGTCAGCGTGCGGTTCAACATTTCGGCAATCAAACCAATGCCCACGTCGCTTCCCTGCCCCACATGGCTGCCGGGATGAAAATTGTAATATTGATGCGGTGTCGCCTCCATGCGCTGTAAATCGTCCGCCATCATTTCCTGTGCAAAGGTGCGCAAATCTGGCTTTACGGCGGCGGCATTCATGGTATACGGTGCGTGCGCCACAATTTTGCCGAAATGATTTGCGTTTGCAATGGCTTGATAGGCGGCGACGTCCTGTAAATCTTGCGCTTTTGCCTTGCCGCCGCGCGGGTTGCGCGTGAAAAAAGCAAACGTGTTTGCGCCAAGTTTGCACGCCTGTTTGCCCATGGCGGCATAGCCGCCCGCCGATGAAATATGGCTACCGATTGTCAGCATAAAAATCCCTCTGTTTTCTTTTGTTGTATCAATTGTATCACAAAATCATTCGTTTACAAATTGTTCATTGACAAGGCAGATATTTCCTGTATAATTATAAGTACTTCGTGAGGGAGTAGTTTGCGCATGGGTTTCTGTGCGTTTTTAAGTCAACACGCATGGCGGCCGCAAACGCTGCCTGGCTTAAATCGAAAAAACAAGACTCATGTGCAGTTTCCACTGTGCAGGAGTCTTTTTTTATGAATTGTTGAGTAAAGAGAGGAATCGCGTATGAAATTTTATTGTGAAAGTGCAGCCGAAGTGCTGAAAGAACTCGATGCCGACGATGGCGGCCTCAAAAGCTCTGAGGCGGCTGAGCGCCTTGCAACACACGGCCACAACCGCTTGGCCGAGGGCAAAAAAGCCACCTTGTTGCAACGCTTTTTGGCGCAATTAAAAGATCCAATGACCATCATTTTATTGGTGGCGGCTGTGGTATCGGGCTTCACGGCGCTTTACAGCGGCGAAAGCTTTGCAGACGTCATCATCATTTTATTTGTGGTGGTGGTCAATGCCGTGCTTGGCGTTTATCAAGAAAATAAAGCCGAAAAAGCCATTGAAGCTTTGCAGGAAATGGCCGCGGCCACCAGCAAAGTGTTGCGCGACGGCAAGCAAATCACACTGAAAAGTGAGGAACTTGTGCCGGGCGACGTGGTGATTCTCGAGGCCGGCGATGCCATCCCCGCAGACGGCCGCATTTTGGAGAGCGTCAGCCTCAAAATTGAGGAAGCCGCGCTCACGGGCGAAAGCGTGCCGGTCAATAAAATGATTGAAAAACTCGGCCTCGCCGATGCCAAAGACGTGCCGCTCGGCGACCGCAAAAACATGGTATATATGGGCAGCACCGTGGTATACGGCCGCGGCCGCGCCGTGATTTGCAGCACCGGTATGGACACCGAAATGGGCAAAATTGCAAACGCGCTTGCCAACACCGAAGAAGGCCAAACGCCACTGCAAAAGAAATTGGCCGACCTTGGCAAAATTTTGAGCTGGCTTGTGCTTGGCATCTGCGTATTCATCTTTTTGTTCAGCTTGTTGCGCGCAGGCGATTTCCACATGGCTGTCATTCTTGACACCTTTATGATTGCCGTATCACTCGCCGTTGCCGCCATTCCGGAGGGACTTGCGACCGTCGTCACCGTCGTGCTCTCCATCGGCGTCACCAATATGAGCCGTCGCAACGCCGTGATTCGCCGCTTAACCGCCGTGGAAACACTCGGCTGTGCGCAGGTGATTTGCTCAGACAAAACCGGCACACTCACGCAAAACAAAATGACCGTGGTGGAACATTACGGCGACGAGGCCTTGCTTGGCACGTCGATGGCACTGTGCAGCGACGCACATCTCGGCGAGAACGGACAGGCCGAGGGCGAGCCGACCGAATGCGCACTTGTGAACTATGCCACCAAAGTCGGCCTGCCGAAAGACAAGCTCAGCGCGGACGCACCGCGTATCGGCGAAGCGCCGTTTGACAGTATGCGCAAGATGATGAGCACCGTGCACAAAACCAAAGACGGTTTCGTGCAGTATACAAAAGGCGCACCCGACGAAGTGCTCAAAGCATGCGTATCCTACGAAAAAGACGGCAAGGTTTTGCCGCTGACGGATGACGTGCGCGAGGCCATTTTAGCACAAAACAAACAATTTGCCGACCGCGCTTTGCGTGTGCTTGGCTCTGCCTTGCGTCGCTATGACGCAGCACCGACCGATTTTGCACCCGAAGCACTTGAAAATCAGCTCACTTTCCTCGGCCTTGTCGGCATGATTGACCCGATTCGCCCCGAAGTGCTTGTTGCCATTCAAGAGTGCCGCGACGCCGGCATTCGCCCTGTGATGATTACCGGCGACCATCGCGACACCGCCGTTGCCATTGCACTGGAACTTGGCATCATCAAAGACCGCAGCGAAGCCATCACGGGCGCACAGCTTGACGAGATTAGCGACGAAGATTTTGCACGTAACATCGGCAATTACAGTGTGTATGCGCGCGTGCAACCCGAACACAAAGTGCGCATTGTCAACGCATGGCGCAAAAATGGATTTATCACCGCCATGACCGGCGACGGCGTCAACGACGCGCCCAGCATCAAAAGCGCCGACATCGGCATCGGCATGGGCATCACGGGCACAGACGTCACCAAAAACGTGGCGGACATGGTGCTTGCGGACGACAACTTTGCTACCATTGTGCATGCTGTTGAAGAAGGGCGCCGCATTTACGACAATATCCGCAAATCGATTCAGTTTTTGCTCGCGTCCAATATGAGCGAAGTGCTCGGCATTTTCTTCGCCACGCTCATGGGCTTTACGCTGTTAAAGCCGGTGCATCTGCTGTGGATTAACCTCATTACCGACTGCTTCCCCGCCCTTGCACTCGGCATGGAAAAAGGCGAGCCTGACCTCATGCGCCGCAAACCGCGCAATTCGAAAGACGGCATTTTCTCCGGCGGCGTCGGGTTTGACGTGGCATATCAAGGCTTGCTTGTGACGCTTGTGACGCTCTCTGCCTACTTTGTCGGCCACTTTATGGAGAGCGGCGTGTGGGAAATTGCCCAGAGCGCCGACGGCATGACCATGGCGTTTTTGACCATGAGCATGGCCGAAATTTTCCACAGCTTCAATATGCGCAGCCAAAGAAACAGCGTTTTTGCATTGAAAACACAAAATATTTTCCTTTGGGGCGCCATGCTTGGCAGCCTTGTGCTAACCACCGCCGTGCTTTATCTGCCGGGCCTTTCCACCGCATTCGGCTTTGAGCACATCAGCATTGCAGAATATCTTGTTGCCATGGCACTTGCCCTCAGCGTGATTCCCATTGTGGAATGCGTCAAGTTTTTCCAGAGAAAACGCGCCGCAAAACGCGCATAATATCGGCAAATATCACAAAAACAGCCGCCTGCTTGAATGATGATATAATCCCCTTAGAGTAGACACTTGAAATAACAAAAATTTCGAGACTACGC
>JAVXRV010000022.1:247-19696 GCA_036643515.1 Ruthenibacterium sp. | reverse complement strand
AGGCCATCGGGCGTTGGGGCAACTTTTTCAATCAAGAAGCGTTCGGCACGAACACCAATTTGCCGTGGGGTATGTTCAGCGAGGGCACACAAAGCTATCTCACGTCGGCCATGATTACGCCGCCTGCCGGTGTGATGATTGACCCCATGATGCCCGTGCATCCCACTTTTTTATATGAATCGCTGTGGTGCGCACTCGGCTTTTTCCTCTTGTGGGCATACAGCAAGCGTCGCAAATTTGACGGCGAAATTGCGCTACTCTATGTGATGTGGTACGGTGTGGAGCGCTTTTTTGTCGAGGGATTGCGCACAGACAGCCTCATGACGGTGATTGGCCTGCGCACAAGCCAGATTGTCGCGGCATTGTCCGCCCTCATTGCCGGCGCTTTGTGGCTGTATTTGCGCCACAAAAACAAAGGCGTCGAGCTGACGATCTGTTATCCTGTCGTGGACAAAGAAATGGACGGGCCGGCGATGCTTTGCTGGAAATTATCGGATAAAACACCGACGGAATCGGAACTTTCAGATTTAATCAAACAGCTCAAAACGCCGCCGGTTTGGCCGGTGGGCGTATGGCATCAACAGAAAGATGTAGCCGTCACAACCAATCATGAGGAGGGGAATTATCCATGGCAGCACAACTAATCAGCGGTAAAATTCTTGCGGCAGAGGTCAAACAAAAGGTTGCGGCAGAAACCGAAATTCTCAAACAAAAAGGCATTACACCGCGTCTTGCGGTGATTATTGTGGGCGAAAACCCTGCGAGCACGGTCTATGTGGCCGGCAAAGCGAAAGACTGCGCCGAGTGCGGCATCGCCTCCGACGTGATTCGTCTGCCCGAAAATACCACCGAGGCCGAACTTTTGGCGCAGGTGGCCGCTTGCAACGAAAATGCCGACATTCACGGCTTGCTTGTGCAACTGCCGCTGCCGAAACAAATTTGCGAAAAACACATCATCGCCGCCATCGCGCCCGAAAAAGACGTGGACGGTTTCACGCCGGTCAACGTGGGCAATCTTGTGATTGGCGACGACTGCTTTTTGCCGTGCACGCCGGCCGGCTGCATTGCCATGCTGAAAAGCACCGGTGTATCGCTGAAAGGCCTTGACGCGGTGGTCATTGGCCGCAGCAATATTGTGGGCAAACCGGCGGCGCTGCTGCTCGCGGCAAACGACGTCACCGTCACGCTCTGCCACTCAAAAACGCAGAATCTTAAAGAAAAATGTGCCGCCGCCGACATCATTGTGGCCGCCATCGGCCGCGCCAAATTCGTCACGGCAGACATGGTAAAACAGGGTGCAATCGTCATAGACGTGGGTATCAACCGCGGCGCAGACGGCAAACTTTGCGGCGACGTGGATTTTGCGGCCGTGAGCGAAAAAGCGGCATACATCACGCCGGTGCCGGGCGGCGTCGGCCTCATGACACGCGCCATGCTGATGGAAAACACCGTCAAAGCGGCGCAAAGGCAGAGCCAAGCGAAATAACAAAAAACAGCCGTGTGCTGTTGCGAGCGACCGGCTGTTTGTAACGACTGTGCTTATTTGAAAAGCTCACTTGCGGCTTTTCCGGTCAAATGTTCCACGTCAAACACAATCAAGCATACGCGTGACATTTCTTTTTCAACGGCAGCAAGACGTTCCCGTTCGTGGTCGGGAGAATATTTTGCCGCCAGTTTTGTGAGCGCGGCTCTTTTTTCGGCGGCATTTTCAATAAGATGCACCTTGCCAAACGCAATTACGCTGCGAAAATAGCTTGTATATTCTGCCGGCACGATGGTATCTTTGTCAATGACGCAGAAAGATGCCTTGTCGTTTTTGCACAGGGCATCTATTTTATGACCTGTCATGGCGCCGTGAAAATAAAGCTTATCATCGCAATAAAAATAACTGAGCGGCACGGCATAGGGATAATCGTCATCACCAAGCAGGGCAAGTACGCCCGCTGTTCGATTTTCCAAAATTTCAACATTTTGCGCGTGTGACAGCGCTTGATTTTTGCGGCGCATTTCTCTGAACATGTTCATTCTCCTTTATTTTACAAATCATTTGTGTTACCTGTATCATAGCATATTCAATTGAAAATCGTAACCGTGAAATTTTGTAAAAATACTTGCATTTCATCTCCAAATATGATAAGCTATTTAAGCCGCATGGTTTGGGCACTCAAGTGATGCTTTTGCATCCGCCTACTGGTCCAGCGAGACTTATTGAATGAGGGTATATTATGTACGCAGTAATCGTAACAGGCGGTAAGCAGTACCGCGTTGAAAAAGGCGACACCATCTATGTTGAAAAGCTCGATGTCAACGCCGACGACAGCTATTCTTTTGACACTGTTTTGGCAGTGGGCGAAGACGGCAAAGTGAAATTCGGCACACCGACCGTTGCCGGCGCAGTCGTCACAGGCAAAATCGTCAAAAACGGCAAAGGCAAAAAGCTCAATATCTTGACCTATCGCGCCAAAAAAGGCAGCATGCGCAAGATGGGGCATCGTCAGCCGTATACTAAAATTGAAATTACCGAAATCAACGGTTAATAGAGGAGGGTATCAACAATGGCACATAAAAAAGGTGTAGGTTCTACCAAAAACGGTCGCGATTCCGAGGCAAAACGCCTGGGTGTAAAACGCGCCGACGGCCAGTTTGTACTCGCCGGCAATATTCTCGTTCGCCAACGCGGCACACATATTCATCCGGGTGATAACGTGGGTCGCGGCAGCGATGACACACTGTTTGCCCTGACGGACGGCAAAGTGAGCTTTGAGCGTGTCGGTCGCGACCGCAAAAAAGTCAGCATCAAACAATAGTCTTTTTTAAAAGCCGGGCCGCAAGGCTCGGCTTTTCTTTTCGGCTGCATATACTAAGGCAGTCGTATTTACGCATGATATAAAGGAGAACCCATGTTTATCGATACCGCTAAAATCAATTTAAAAGCAGGCAACGGCGGCAATGGCGCAGTGTCTTTTCACCGTGAAAAATATGTCGCCGCAGGCGGCCCCGATGGCGGCGATGGCGGCCGTGGCGGAAATATTGTCTTTATGGGCGATTCCAATTTGTCCACATTGATGGATTTTCGCTACAAACGCAAATATGTTGCGCCAAATGGCGACGACGGCAGCGCCACCAATTCCAGTGGCCGCAAGGCGGCAGACCTTGTCATTCGTGTGCCCATCGGCACGGTGGTGCGCGACGCCGCAACAGGCGACGTCATAGCCGATTTGTCAGACAGCGAGCCGGTTGTCATTGCAAAAGGCGGCCGCGGCGGTTGGGGAAATCAGCATTTTGCAACGCCGACACGTCAAATTCCGCGTTTTGCGAAACCGGGGCAGGCGGGCGAAAGCCTCGACGTGCGTCTGGAACTCAAACTCATTGCCGACGTCGGCCTCATCGGCTTTCCGAACGTGGGCAAAAGCACCATCATCTCGGCCATCAGCGCCGCAAAACCCAAAATTGCCAATTACCATTTCACCACGCTTACGCCGGTGCTCGGTGTGGTTTCTGTCGGGCCCGAAGCCAGTTTTGTGGCGGCGGATATTCCGGGTTTGATTGAGGGCGCAGCCGACGGTGTCGGCCTTGGCCACGACTTTTTGCGCCATGTTGACCGCTGCCGCCTGCTGTTGCACGTGGTGGATGTGTCAGGCTGTGAGGGGCGCGACCCGCAGGACGATTTTGAAAAAATCAATCTGGAACTTAAAAACTTTTCCGAGGCGCTTTCCGAGCGTCCGCAAATTGTGCTCGGCAATAAATGTGATATCGCAACGCCGGAGCAGATTGAAAGTTTCAAAGCCTTTATCGAGGCGCAGGGTCTCGTGTTTTTGCCCATCTCTGCCGCAACGCGCAAAGGCCTTGACGTGCTGCCGGGCATGGTGTATGAGCGGCTGCAAACGCTGCCGCCCGTCATCACGTATGAGCCGGATTATGTCAAACCCGACCCCGCGCTCAAAGACGGCCGCGCCTTTGCCGTCACGCATGCCGAGGACGGCGCGTGGGAAATTGAGGCGCCGTGGCTTGTGCGCATCCTTGAGGGTTGCGACATCAACGACTACGAAAGCTTGCAATATTTTCAGCGTCAGCTTGCCGATGCCGGCGTGCTTGACCGCCTCATTGCACTTGGCGTACAGGAAAATGATACCATTCGGATTGATGATTTCGAATTCGACTATGTATTCTAAGAATGTATTCTGAAGGAGATGCTGCGTTTGCTATTTTCAGCAGACAGCCAAATTGATATCCACGAGCAGTCGCCCATTGCCCTTGCGTTTGTGGGGGACGGTGTGTTTGAGTTGCTTGTGCGCACGCGTCTTGTGGAGCACACGCGCCTTGTGCCAAACCAGTTGCATGCGCACGCGGTGCGTCTTGTGTCGGCCAAAGGACAGGCGCGCGGCGTGGAGGCCATTGAACCGCTTTTGACGGAACAAGAACAGGCCGTTTTGCGCCGCGGCAAAAACTCCACCAAGGCAAGCGTTGCCAAACACGCAACGCCACAGCAATATCGCGCGTCCACGGCGCTTGAAGCGCTGTTCGGCTGGCTGTATCTGCAAAACCAAAACAGCCGCATTGAGGAATTATTCAACGTAATTTGGGACGCCGTGTATGAAAAAACCGCGCCGCAAACCGAAAAAGGCGACCCGCCTTCCCATGAATAAAAAGAAAGCAGGCCGCATTTTATCAAACATTATTTACTGTTGCAGTTTTTGTCGCCGGTGCTGTTTTGCGATTTGCGCTGAGATGCGTTGTCGGATTTAACAGAAGTGCTTTTGCTTGCGGTAGTTTTGTTTGAGCTGCCGGATGTTTTCTTGTTCTGTGATTCTTTACGATCCATGTGTGTCACCTCCCTTGCACTTATTATGAACCGCCGGTGCACACAATATTCTGCAAATTGGATGAATTTGAAATCAAATGTAAACTATGATATAATCATAACATGTGCAATGATATCAATTGAATAAAATATTTTTAGGGGGTTCCTATTATGTCAGGGCATAGTAAATGGAATAACATCAAGCGTAAAAAAGAAAAAACAGATGGTCAGCGTGCCAAAATTTTCACCAAAATCGGCCGTGAGATGACGGTTTGCGTGAAATCCGGCGGCGGCGACCCGAATGTCAACGGGAAACTGCGCGATTTAATCGCGAAAGCCAAAAGCATGAATGTGCCGAATGACAATATTCAGCGCATTATCAAAAAGGCCGAGGGCGGCGAAAAAGATGCCTATGAAAGCATCACGTACGAAGGCTATGGCCCGTCCGGCATCGCCATGATTGTGGAAACTTTAACCGACAACCGCAACCGCACGGCCGGCAATTTGCGCCATTATTTCGATAAATTCGGCGGCAATCTCGGCAACACCGGCTGCGTGAGCTTTTTGTTTGCGGAGCAGGGCGTGATTGTGCTCGATGTCGAGGGCAAAAATGAAGAAAACGTTATGGAAGACGCCTTTGATGCCGGTGCGGAAGATTTTGACATGAGCGAGGATATCGCCGAAGTCACCACATCGCCGGCGAGCTTCAGCGCCGTGCGCGAAGCGCTCGAACAAAAAGGATACACCTTTATTTCGGCCGATGTCGCGATGGTTCCGTCAACCCAAACGGCGCTCACCGACCCCGACGACCTCAAAAAAATGGGCATTTTGCTCGATGCACTTGAGGACGACGACGATGTGCAGGATGTTTGGCACAACCTCGAAAACGAGGAAGACCTCGACCGTTAATCTTTGTGCATTTTATGCGGTTTTGCTGTTAAACACAGCCGTTTTTGCCTATAATACCAAGGGAAAGCAGGTGATTCATTGGATCTCCACCAAATCGTATGCAGCAAATGTATGTCACGCGTGGCACAGGGCGCAGCGTCCTGTCCATATTGTGGGCATGTGTTTGTCAACACCAATCCCGCAGGGACACTGCCGGTGAATACATTGCTTGCGGGGCGCTATACACTCGGTGCTTGTCTGTCAATCGACGGCGAGGGCGTCACCTATGCAGCCATTGACAATCAGCTTTCGCGCCGGCTTGTTATCAAAGAATATGTTCCCATCACCATTTGTGCCGCACGCACGACAAACGGTGATGTTTTGCCGCGTCCAAACCGCGAGGTTTTGTTTAAAACAACGCGTATGGACTTTGTGGATTTATACCGCAGCCTTTCCGTGCTGGGCGAGCAGGAAGGTCTGGTGCAGGTGTATGACCTGTTCGAAGCCAACAACACGGCCTATGCTGTGCGCGACGCCGACGAGGGCACGCCGCTGCTCGCTTATTTGCAGCGCCGCCAAGCGCCGCTCACACAGGACGAAAGCATTGAACTGCTGCGCCCGATTGTGTATGGTGTGGAGGCAATGCATCGGCGCGGCTTGCTGCATCGTGGCATCAGCCCCGAAACCATTTTCATCGGCAACGATGGACACGCGCGTCTGTCCGGCTATGCAACGCTCGGCCTGCGCACGGCAGACAGCGAACTGAAAAGCCAATTATTTGACGGATATGCCGCGCCGGAACAGTATGCCGTTGCGGAATTTGATGGGCAGTACAGTGATGTATATGCCCTTGGTGCGCTGTTTTATCGCGTGATGACCGGCAAAACACCAACCTCTGCCCGCCGGCGCAGCCCGCACGACAATTTGCAAACACCGCGCAGCATCGACAGCTCCATCCCCACGTTTGTTTCCACGGCCATCATGCGCGCGATGCGTCTTGCGCCGGAAGAACGCATTCAGTCGGCGCCGGAGCTGCTTGAGGCGGTGACGGAACCATCTGCACAGGTGCGCGGTTTCCATTTTACCGAGCGCCAAATCAAATATCTTGTCGTCGGTGCAATCGGCCTGCTTCTCGTGATGCTTTTGTCCATTTGGGCGATGCTGAGTGCCACGCTACCGAAAAAGAAGCCTGTTTCTTCCTCTGTGTCCGCGTCCTCGCCGGTCTCCTCTGCACCGAGTGTGGTACAGCAGGCCTATCCTGTGCCGAGCTTGCTCGGCAAACAGTACACGGAAGTACAGCAAAATGCCGAATACAGTCAAAAGTTTTTGTTTGAAATAGTAGAAGAATATAGCAGCGATTACCGCAAAGGCGAAATTATGCGCCAATCGCCCGATTCAAACACCAAAGTGGCGGCGGGCACAACGATTAAAGTGACGGTCAGCCTCAGCGCACAAACGGCCGTGATGCCATCTGTGGTCGGCCTTTCTGTCGGCGACGCAAAAATGCTGCTTGACCCGCTTAAAATTAAATACACAGTGATTGAACTTGACAACGACGGACGCTATCAAGAAAATGTGATTGCCAAAACCGATACAGAGGTGGGCACAGAGCTGAATGTCAGCAAACAGCAAGTGGTGCTTTTTGTGGCCAAAGCGTCCACGGGCACCTATGTGCCTGACGGCGGCAGCGGCGCTGGCGGTGTGCCGGGCACAACGCCAGGTATAACGCCCGGCACGGCGGTCACCCCCGGCGCGGATGGCGATCGGCTGAACGAGCGTGTAGACGACGATTAAATCACCAAAAAGCAAAACAAAATCCCCGCACACAAATTGAAATTGTGTGCGGGGATTTTTAAATCATTTTATTCGCTGACATACGGTAGCAAGGCAACGTGACGCGCACGTTTGATTGCAAGGGTCAGTTCGCGCTGATGAAAAGCGCAGGTGCCGGTCACACGGCGGGGGATAATCTTCGCGCGCTCAGAAATATATTTGCGCAAGCGGGGAAGGTCTTTATAATCAATGGTATCAATGCGGTCAACGCAGAAGCTGCAAACTTTTTTGCGGGTGCGACGCTGCGGGCGGCCGCCGGTTCTGGAATCAGAACGATCTCTATCAAAAGGCATAATAGTCCTCCTTCTCTCAAAATGAGGAAGTCACGTTTACAGGTGGCTTCTTAGAATGGTAAATCTTCGTTATCGTCAATCACGGCGAAATCGTCTGCGGTGCCGGCGGCATAGCTCACAGGAGCGGGCGCGGCAGCGCGTGGTGCGTTTGCAGAGGGGGCAGCATACGTTCCGTTAGAACCGCCGCCGGCCTTTTCGCCGGTAAAATTGATGTTGTTCGCAACCACTTCAAAAGCGGTGCGTTTTGCGCCTGTTTTGTCTTCATAATTGCGTGTTTGGAGTGACCCGTCCACCGCAATCATATTTCCTTTGTGGAAATATTTGCAAACAAATTCAGCCGTTTGCCGCCATGTGACAACATTGATAAAATCGGCTTTGCGTTCTTCGCCGCTTTTGACAAAACTGCGGTCAACCGCCACGGTAAACGAGCAAGTCGCAATGCCGCTTGTGGTTTGGCGCAATTCGGGTTCAGCGGTCAAACGACCCATTAAAGCTATTACATTCAGCATTATTTTGCCTCCGTTGTCGCTTTTACTTTTTTCGCTTTCGGCTCTTCTTTTGCGATAATCATAGAGCGCAAAACGCCGTCGGTGATTTTGTATACACGGTCAAGTTCCGCGGGGAAATCGGTGTTACTGGTGAAGTGAATCAGCGTGTAAACACCATCGGGTTCGTCGTTAATCGGGTATGCAAGTCTGCGTTTACCCCAATCGTCAACAGAATCGATTGTACCATTCGCCTCAATGAGAGATTTAAACTTGGCTACCAAAGTAGCGGAAGCTTCCTCGTCGAGCGTTGCAGTGGTGATGAGCATTGTTTCGTATTTTGCCATTTCTGTGCACCTCCTTTTGGACATTTGGCCCTTTTCAGGGCAAGGATAGTCAAACCCAATCGGGCAGACAACTCATTATACAGTAAAAGCACCTGCTTTGTCAACTGTTATGCTGCAAAACAGGCGCTTTTTCATGGTTTTATAATGTTTTTGCAAATTCTTTGAGATATGTTTTGAAGTCTGCGCCGATTTCAGGGTGCAAGAGTGCGGTTTCTACCTGCGCTTGCATCACACCGAGCTTTGAGCCCATGTCGTAGCGTTTGCCGGTAAAGTCTACGCCGGTCATACCACCGCTGCGCGCAAGCACAGCCATTGCATCGGTGAGCTGAATTTCACCGCCGGCGCCGGGCGCGGTTTTCTCTAAAATTTCATAAATTTCCGGTGTCAATAAACAGCGTCCCAAAATGGAAAAGAGGCTAAATTCCTGTCCGGACGCGGGTTTTTCAATCATATCGGTGATATTGTAAAGATTGTCATGCAAAGCATCGAGTTTCATCGAAGAATATTTTGTGATGGCTTGCGGCGACACTTCCTTGATACCCACGCACGCCTTGCCGGTTTGTGCATACGCACGGCAGAGCTGCGCGGCAACAGGGTCGGTGCCCATGATGACGTCATCGCCATACAGCACCACAAACGGCTCATCGCCCGTGAATGCGCGCGCTTTTAAAATGGCATGGCCAAGACCTTTGGTTTCTTTTTGACGCAAGAAAAAGATATCTGCCAAATTCGCGATTGCCGTGCATTCTGCAAGCATATTTTCTTTGCCGGGGCGCGTGAGGCTCGCCTCAAGCTCCGGTGCACGGTCAAAATGGTCTTCCATAATGCTTTTGCCGCGGCCTGTGATAATCAAAATTTCTTCAATGCCGGCGGCGACCGCTTCTTCCACAATATATTGGATGGCGGGCTTGTCCACAATCGGCAGCATTTCTTTGGGCATGGCCTTGGTGGCAGGCAGCACGCGCGTGCCAAGGCCGGCGGCGGGAATCACTGCTTTGCGAATTTTCTGCATGGTCATTTCCTCCGTTGATTTTCAATAAAACAAGTCCGTGGACTTGTTTATTAAAAAATTTATCTTATGTGCGTGCTATCGCACATGCACAATTAAAACTGTTTCACAAAACAGTTTTAATTTTAATAATAATAATAAAGCGCCATCGCGCGTTCGGGGCCTATCCACATGGAAAGGGCGATACCGGCGAGGAAAAATGCGCCAAACAAACAGCCGACCGCAAGACGTGACGGGCCGGAGGACGCGTGCAGCGCGGTATGGTACATCATGTCATCTTTGGCGGTGGCTTTCATGGCCTGCAGTTTTTTGCCGGCGCTTTTGCGATACAGATAAAACGCATACAGTCCGAAAAAGAGCGACAGCGCCCAGTTGAGCACCGCGCAGACAAGCGCGATGGTTTCAAGTGTGTTTGCCGCGATGGAAAAGCCGAGCGGCATGCCGATGGCAATGAGCATTTGCAAAATGGACGGAACACCAAGTAGCACAAACGCGCCGATGCTCAGCGCCGCCCACGACCACATTTTGCGATAGAAAAAATACATAGGTGCAAACAAAAGTGCACTCCAGCAAAAACTGGTTTTGCGTCCGCTCTCGTTCATGCGCTGAAATTGAAACAGGTAATACGGCGCAGAATTGCCGATATATTCCGCCCAATCGGCGCTTGCGATGCCATCGATTTCTTTTGGAACGGATTGCTCCATGCCGATGGCAAATGCCGGCATACCGCCGCCGTTTGCACCGTTATTGACGCCCGCGCTCGGCGCGGGTGCATACAGCGACGCTGTTTTTTGCGCAGACGGTGCGGGCGAATTTTCAGCGAGCGGCTGCCCGCAGTTTTCGCAAAAAAGATGCTCTTTGTTATTTTTAGCACCGCAGTTCGGACATTGAATCAAGTCCTTGTTCTCGGGGCTTGTGTACACAAAGCCTGTGCCGTGCTTTGCGCTATACACACATTTGCCCGCTTTATCGTAGCAGTCACGATGATAAGGCGCACCGCAATCGGGGCAAAACACAACGTCGTCCCCTTCTTCGAGCGGCTTATTACAGACGCTGCAATTACAGCCTTTCCAGTAGTTCATCGGTTCCCTCCAAAATTTCATATAAATAGATATCTCTATGATAACGCATTTTAACTCAAATTGCAAAGGGTTATCCTCTTTACAACCTGCTAATAATAAATTATAATGATTAAATATGAATATTTCAATGCAAAATTGCGAACAAGTGAGGATTTCATGGTAATTTTAGATGATGTAAAGCGCCGTCTTGGCGAACTTGCCCCGATTGTGGCGGATTTGGCAGACGCACTTGCGATTGGACCGAGCAAAATCAGGCTCGACGAACTTGAAAATAAAAGTGCAGACCCGTCTTTTTATGAGGACGCGTCCGCCTCCGGCGTGGTGTTTGCCGAGATGGGCGAGTTGAAAGACAAACTCGAAGATTATGAAAAATTAAAAAGTATGCTTGCGGACGCGCAAACGATGCTGGAAATGTGCGAGGAAGACGATGACCCCGCCTTGGCAGAAGAAACCGCCGACGCGGTGGACGAATTGGACACCAAGGTGGAGGAACTGCGCCTTGTGACATTGCTGACAGGGGAGTATGACCATAATAATGCCATCTTAACCTTCCACGCGGGCGCAGGCGGCACGGAGGCGCAGGATTGGGTAGAGATGCTGTTTCGTATGTATCAGCGTTTTGCGGCACGCCACGGCTTCACAGTCAAGACGCTCGATTATCTCGACGGCGATGAAGCCGGCATTAAAAGTGCGTCCATTTTGGTGGAAGGACACAATGCCTACGGCTTTTTGCGCAGTGAAAACGGCGTGCATCGTTTGGTGCGCATTTCGCCGTTTGATTCCTCCGGCCGCCGTCATACCAGTTTTGCGTCACTGGAAGTGATGCCGGAGCTCGACGATTCCATCGTGGTGGACATTCGCCCCGAGGACATTAAAATGGAAGTGTTCCGCTCCTCCGGCGCAGGCGGACAGCATATCAATAAAACATCGTCTGCCGTGCGGCTTATCCATTTGCCGACCGGCATTGTGGTGAGCTGCCAAAACGAGCGCAGCCAGTTTCAAAATAAAGACATGTGCATGAAAATGCTTGCGGCGAAGCTGTATCAAATCAAAGAGCGCGAACATCTTGACAAAATCACGGACATCAAAGGTGTGCAAAATGCCATTGCGTGGGGCAGCCAAATTCGCAGCTATGTGTTTATGCCGTACACGCTCGTGAAAGACCATCGCACCGGCTACGAAAACGGCAACGTCAGCGCCGTGATGGACGGTGACATTGACGGATTCTTGAATGCCTACCTCAAAGCGGCGGGCAAAGGCGAAGTATAAAACAAATATTGACGAACCCCTTGACATTGTCGCGCTTTTTCGGTATTATATTTAAGCGCCCTGTTTTTGTAGCGCCGCGCATAAAGGGGTATAGCTCAGTTGGTAGAGCAGCGGTCTCCAAAACCGCGTGCCGAGGGTTCAAGTCCTTCTGCCCCTGCCATTGTGGCCCGGTAGTTCAGTTGGTTAGAACGCTAGCCTGTCACGCTAGAGGTCGTCAGTTCGAGCCTGATCCGGGTCGCCATTTGCTGTTTTAGCTCAGTCGGCAGAGCACTTCCTTGGTAAGGAAGAGGTCGAGCGTTCGAATCGCTTAAACAGCTCCAAATAAAAGCCGCCAATAATAACGTTCATTCGTTCATTATTGGCGGCTTTTTTGTTATTTAAAATAATATTCAGATTTCAAACCTCAATCATCATCACGTTTTTGCAATGAGATGCGATTGCAAGGCTGCACTATCATGCAAAATGGGTATGCTTCACTTTCCATTTGCGCACTGCAATTCCAAGCCAAAAACTATAAATGCCAAAGGTTATGATGCAGAGCAACAGCCATTTAATCCAATTTCCAAAAAGCTGTGTTGCCTTTCCATCAAATGACAATCTGCGCCCGTTGACTACCGTATGATTTGTTTCCCAGCCGTACACCATGCACAGTGACCATGGATAGCAGATGCCAAGCGTAAGTACTGTAATAAGCCCACCCAAAATGCTCCATCCGATTAGTTGCAAAAGTCCACCGTCAAAATATGATTCGTTCATCGTTTTTCCTCTTTTCCATTTTATTACGCAGATTTTTTGTTTGGTTGCCTCTTTTTTGTAAAATTTCAAGTGTTTGTCCGATGCTTGAAATTTGATACCTCTTCCGCTTTTCCTACGCTCAGATGCCTTTTATAGTTTGTGAAACGGCTATATGTACCCTTGCGGGGCGATTCTATGTGCCGGCTATATGCTTCAGTTTGCGCGCGTACACACGCGTGTAGAGGAAAATTGCAAACGCGAGCGAGCATACTTCGGAAATCAAAAAACTGAGCCAAACCGCGTCAAGGCCGGCAAATTTGGCAAGCAACCACGCGCACGGCAACAGCAGAACAAGCTGACGGAAAATGCTCATCAAGAGGCTCATCACGCCCTCGCCGAGCGCTTGAAACATGCTTGACAGCACAATGGCCACGCCCGCAAAGCAAAAGCTCAAAGAAATGAGGCGCAATGCCGGCACGCCGATGGCGTACATGGATTCCGATGCATTGAACAGCGAGAGCAGCCATGTCGGTGCAAGCTGAAACAAAGCCGTACCCGCGAGCATAATCACAGAAATCATGGCGACAGAGAGCTTCGATGCCTGCATAATGCGGTCCTTGCGGCGCGCACCGTAGTTGTAGCCGATAATCGGCACAAGCGCGTTTGTCACGCCAAACACCGGCATAAACACAAAGCTTTGCAGCTTGAAATACACACCGAAAACCGAAATGGCAGTTTCGGTGAACGCAATCAAAATTTTATTCATGCCGAACACCATTACACTGCCGATGCTCTGCATGATAATGGTGGGCAAACCCACTTGATAAATGCCGCGAATGGTTTTGGCGTCGGGCATCATTTCTTTGAAATTCAGCCGCACTTCGTGGTTTTTATAGTGATTGATGATAAGACTGAGCGCCATGCCAATCATTTGGCCGATAACGGTTGCCCATGCTGCGCCTTGCACGCCCATTTTCGGCAGACCGAACAGGCCGAAAATCAAAATGGGGTCAAGCACAATATTGATGATGGCGCCCGCAAGTTGGCTGAACATCTGATAGGTGGTTTTGCCGGTCACCTGTAAAACGCGCTCCATAGTGATTTGCAAAAACAAACCAAATGAAAAAACCGTGCAGATACGCATATAATCAGCGCCCGCAGTGGCAATTTCAGCGTTGCTTGTAAAAGAACTTAAAAACCAAGTGCTGCATGTGAGGCCGATGACGGCGAACACAATCCAGTTGACAATGGATAAAAACACGCCATTGTTGGCGACGCGATTGGCTTTTTCGTAATTTTTTTCGCCGAGCCTGCGCGAGAGCAGGGCATTCATACCGACGGCGGTGCCGACGGCCACGGCAATCATCAAGTTTTGGATGGGAAACACGAGGCTGACACTCGTGAGGGCATTTTCGCTGAGCATCGATACAAAAATGCTGTCGACGACGTTGTAAAGCGCCTGTACAATCATGCTGAGCATAATGGGGAAAGCCATGCCGATAAGCAGGCTGTTGACGGGCTTTGTGCCCATGATATTTTCGGTTCTTTCTTTCACAAATTCTCCTTAAAATTACTTATTTTGCAAGCGAATATCCTCGCCGCAAAAACTCAATACTTCACAGCTACCAAGCAGGCGTGACACGATTTTTTCGGTGTAGCGACGACGCAAATCTTTGTCACTGACGATGTTGCTGGTGTAGATGGTGGGCAGACGACGGTTGCTGCGTGTGTTGATAACATTATAAAGACAGGCGCTGACGTAGGGCGAAATATACTCCGTGCCAAGGTCGTCTAAAATCAAAAGCTGTGCGCCCGACAATGCGTTCAGCGTGTCGCCGCCGCCGCTGAATTTTTCTTTTTCGGCGCGTTCAAACGCGTCCTGTGCGCTGACGTACACCACGTCATAGCCTTTGTCAAGCACCGCGCGGGCAATCGAGAGTGCCAGATGCGTTTTGCCAAGCCCCGCATAGCCGCAGAGATAAAGACTGGTGGCATTGGGCGCAAAATGCTCCGCATACGCTTTGCAGTAGACAAAAATCTGCTCCATTTGCGCGCGCATGGTCACACCAAGCTCCGGCACAAGCGTATCGGGATATTTGGTAAGGTCAAAGCCGTCAAAACTGCACAGCGACAGGGGAGAGGTTTCGTTGACGGCTGTTTGCCGCAGCGTGTTCAGCAGCGTGCGCACACATTCACACAGTGTGCCGTTCACATAGCCGGTGTCTTTGCAAAGCGGGCAGACATAGGCCGGTTCTAACTGCGCGGGCATAAAATCATATGCAAGCAACAGCGCATTGCGCTTTTCGTCGGCTTCCCGCACGCTTGCCAAGGCAGCATCAATCTCCGCACGCGGCGCACCGGTGGCGGCCAGACGCGCGGCCTCAATGCCGGCTTGTATCTTTTCACGCTGCACGACATCAAGCGCGGGAATGGCCTTTTGCGCCGCAAGAGTGGCCTCCTGCGCAAGGGTCACGGCCTTTTGCCGCCGTGCGGCGATGATGGCAAATGCCTTATTCTGCAATTCTTTTCCGTTCATCGTTTACTCGCTTTCTGCCTTTTGAAAAGTCGGCGCACGTTTCAACCCGCCGTGCAGCACGGTCTGCGTGCTTGCGTTCGGGTTTGTCACCTGTACATTCTGCATTGTGGCGGCGCTTTCGGCCATCACGTCCCGCACGGTATGATACCCCTTGGTGTGCCATGCGCGCAAAATGCCGTTCACATAGCGCACATTGTTTTTCTCGCCCGCATAGGCAAGTGCCTCGGCAATCATCGCGTCATCAAAGCCGAAATTTTCATACCAATCGGCGATGGCATTGCGTTCGGACTTTGTAAATTTTGCGTCCGGCAGATGAAATAATTCGGCGATGTGCTTTTCACGGCTCTCGCGCAAAGCAAGCTGCGCAAGATAGCGCTCAACGGCTTCGCCCGAATCAATGCCGTCGCGCTGCCAACCGAGCAACGCGCGCTCCACATAGCGAGCGCTGCGTTTGCCGAGCGACGCAAAATACGATACACCGAGCAAAATCATGTCAATGGGCATGCCGTCGGTCAAATACATCGATACAAAAATATTCGTGTCGGCTTGGCTCATTACGCCGCCGAGCAGTTGCTGACACTCCTGCACAAGCGACGCGATGGCAGGGTCGCCCTTGGCAGCGCTGGTCACTTCCGGCGTGGTCAAACAGGTGCGTGCGGCGGTGATGGGCGTGCTTTCGGCGGGCGCCGCATCCACGCTTTCCAGAAGCCCCGCGCCTTTCCAAAACAAAAGCGCTTCTTTGGCCTTGTCCGGTGTTTTGAGCCGCAGCGCCGCGGCAATGCGAGCGGGGTCGACCTCGCCGGTGGCAATCACAAAAAGAGCCACACGCACCCAGTCATCTTCGGCGTCCGGCAGTTTTGTAAATAAAAGCTGTGGCACGGAAATGCTGTCGCCGCAGTTTGCAATGAGTCGATAAGGCATGGTATTCCTCGCAGTTTCAAATTTGTATATTGTTATTGTAGCATAATTTTGGCAGCTTTGCTATAATGAAAGCATAAAAAATGCCGCCCCGATTTCGTCAAAAAATCGAGGCGGCATTTTCGTTTATAAAAATGAAATTTTAGGCAAGACGTGTGGCTTCAAGCAATTCTGCGTTTGTCATTGCGCTGTATTCGATGGCGCGCTTGAGGTCAAGACCGGCGGCCGTTACAAAGCGCTCGCCGTATTCTTTGTCTGCTATCAGGCAGTGGGCGGCATGACGGTATTTGATTTTCTCGTCGACACTTTCGATATTGCGTGCGGTGTTGTCGATGAGCGCCGCTTTCTGCGTTTCGTTCATCAGGCGATACAACTCGCCGCCCTGTTTGAAATTGTCGTCTGTCGGGTCGCTTTTGGGGTCATAATGCCACGCGGCGCCCTCGACGTTGAGCGGCGGTTCCATGACATCAGGCTGTGCGGTCCACTCGCCATAACCGTTCGGCGTATAGGCAACCGTGCCGCCGTAGTTGGTGTCTGTGCGCATGGCGCCGTCACGATGTTGGTCATGCACAACGGCGTGTTTGGCTTGGTTGACCGGAATCTGGTTGTGGTTGACGCCAAGGCGATAGCGCTGTGCGTCGCCGTAGGCAAACAAGCGGCCTTGCAGAAAACGGTCGGGCGAGAAGCCGATGCCCGGCACAACGTGTGCCGGTGTAAATGCGGATTGCTCCACTTCGGCAAAATAGTTTTCGGGATTGCGGTTCAATTCCAAAACGCCCACTTCATGCAGCGGATATTCGGCATGACGCCACACTTTTGTGATGTCAAACGGATTTTCGTAATGATGCTGTGCCTGTTCTTCGGTCATAATCTGCACATACATCGTCCATTGCGGATAATCTTTGCGCTCGATGGCTTCATACAAATCGCGGCCGTGGCTTTCACGGTCGTTGGCAATCACCTGTGCCGCTTCGGCGTCCGTTAAGTTTTTGATGCCTTGTTTTGTTTTGAGATGGAATTTGCACCATACGCGCGCGTTATCCTTATTGTAGAAGCTGTAAGTGTGCTCGCCGAACACGTGCATATTGCGATAAGACGCGGGAATGCCGCGATCGCTCATCACGACGGTGATTTGGTGGAACGCTTCCGGCAGCATGGTCCAAAAGTCCCAGTTGTTTTGTGCACTGCGCAGATTGGTGCGCGGGTCGCGTTTGACGGCACGGTTGAGGCCGGCAAAATTGTGCACATCACGAATGAAGAACACAGGGGTATTGTTGCCGACAAGATCCCAGTTGCCGTCCTCGGTGTAAAATTTGCAGGCAAAGCCGCGGATATCGCGCTCGGCATCTGCCGCGCCGCGTTCACCGGCCACGGTGGAAAAACGCACAAAGGTGTCTGTTTTGGTGCCGGGCTGCAATACTTTGGCACGTGTCCATTTGCTAATATCATGCGTGACGGTAAACGTGCCGTAAGCGCCGCTTCCTTTTGCATGCATCCGACGTTCGGGGATGACTTCACGGTTAAAATGCGCCATTTTTTCCATCAGCCATACATCCTGCATCAAAACAGGCCCACGCGCGCCGGCGGTCATTGCATTTTCATTGTCGGCAACCGGTGCGCCGACTTCATTGGTCAATTTTTTTGAATCCATAAAAAACCTCCTTGATTTTTAAATGATAAATAGTTGTTATTAGTAACTCTTATTGTTTGTGCTGATTCTAGTTTACCACTTTTTCACAAAAAATCAATAGGCAAAAAGGCTAAAAAACAAAAAATAATTTGGCAGATACGCGTCCTGTTTTTTCGGCAGAAAAGCGATTGACAATTTGGCAAGTTTGCGATAAACTATAAAGGCAGATTGTGCAACAGATGCGGATTTAGCTCATCCGGTAGAGCGTCTGCTTCCCAAGCAGAAGGCGACGGGTTCGAGTCCCGTAATCCGCTCCACGTCGAAACACCCCCCGTATGGCATCACTTTTGCGTTGCAAAAGCACGCGCCATGTGGGGGGTGTTTCTCTTTTTCTGCCAAAAAACCATGCTCCGCGTATCTATTTTGCCCGCAAAAACGCAAATCACAATAAACTTTTAAAAAACTTTCGATATTTAGTTGACGTGACGGCATATCCATGTTACACTTATCAAACGTCCTAATCACACGGAACAAAAACAAAAAGAGGTATTCAATGTACAACGACAAAACTATCGTCTGCAAGGATTGCGGCCAGGAATTCACCTTCACTGCTAATGAGCAGGAATTTTTCGCAGAAAAAGGCTTCGACAACGAACCCCAGCGTTGCAAATCTTGCCGCGATGCCCGTAAACAAAACTCCCGTGGCAACGGCGGCGAACGTCAAATGTTCGATGCTGTATGCGCTTCCTGCGGTAAAAACTGCAAGGTTCCTTTCGAGCCCCGCAATGACCGCCCCGTTTATTGCAGCGATTGCTTTAGCAAACGATAAAATAGACAAACCAACAAAGGCACATCTTCACGGATGTGCCTTTTGCTTTTTTATAACGAAAGTGGTAGAATAGAAAATAAAAAGAAGCAGGAGATACAGGTATGAAAATTGCGACACTGGACATTGGCGGAACGGCCATCAAAAGCGGCATGGTAATAGATGGCGCGCTGCATGATTTCACCGAAACACCTACCAATGCGTCGCTTGGCGGCGAGGCGGTGCTGCAGGAAGCGGCGCGCATTTTGCATGGCATGGGAACCTTCGATTGCATCGGCGTTTCCACGGCCGGCGAAGTGGACGCATCCACAGGCTGTATCCGGCTTGCAGATAATATTCCGGGCTATACGGGAATGAATCCCAAAGAGATTTTAACCAAAGCATTTCATGTGCCCTGCGTGATTGAAAACGATGTAAACGCCGCCGCCATGGGCGAAAAAACATGTGGCGCCGGCCGTGCATACAACAATTTTCTCTGCGTCAGTTATGGCACTGGCATTGGCGGTGCGATGGTGCTTGACGGTGCGCTTTATCGCGGCAGTTGCTTTTCGGCGGGCGAATTTGGCGGCCTTATCACACACACTATGGATGTGGTAGAGGGCGAAGTGGGCAGCGGCAGTTATGAGCGCTATGCAAGCACCTCGGCACTTGTGCGTCACGCGGCGGCATACGACACCAAACTGATGAGCGGCCGTGCAATTTTTGCCGCGATGGATGTGCCGGCCGTGAAAGACATTGTCGACAACTGGATATGCGAAATTGCATTTGGCTTGATTGGCCTCATTCACGCATTCAAC
>JAVXRV010000022.1:0-237 GCA_036643515.1 Ruthenibacterium sp. | reverse complement strand
GGCGGCGGCATTATGCAGGAAGCATACGTCACCGAAAAACTGGAACAGCTGATTGGCCACAACAGCAAAGTCAGCTTCCGCAACTGCCGCATTTTGCCGGCCTCGCTCGGCAACAAAGCGGCACTGTTCGGCGCGGCGGCATTGGCACAAAAATTATAATAAAAAGGACAGTGCATCGTAAAAATGCACTGTCCTAATTTATTAACAATTTTAGTTGTACAGGCGCAAATAATCCTG
>JAVXRV010000021.1:0-21386 GCA_036643515.1 Ruthenibacterium sp. | reverse complement strand
ACTGTGTGGCAACGTCGTCGGGTACGGCGGCGCTGCATGTAGCGCTGGGCACGGTGGGTGTCAGCGCAGGGGACGAGGTGATTGTGACCCCGATTACAGACATGGGCAGCTTGATCGGTATTTTGTACCAGAATGCAATTCCGGTGTTTGCAGATCTTGACCCATACAGCTATAACCTTGACCCGCGCTCGGTAGAAAGCAAAATCACTTCCAAAACAAAAGCAATTTTGGTGGTGCATTTAACGGGCGGCCCTGCCGACATGGATGGTATTATGGACGTGGCAAAGCGGCACAATCTGCGCGTGATAGAAGATTGTGCACAGAGCTATCTTGCGGAATACAAGGGTCGGCTTTGCGGTACGATAGGGGATATCGGCTGTTTCAGTTTAAACGATTTTAAACAGATTACCGCCGGAGATGGCGGCATGCTGATTATGAATGACGAGGAGCTTTATGAGCGCGCGGCACGTTTTGCCGACAAAAACTATCAGCGATTGCCAAGTGATCACCCTGTGCGGGACATTCCTTTTATTGCGCCGAACTATCGCATGAATGAATTGACCGGCGCGGTTGGGCTGGCACAGCTCGACCGTCTTTCGAAAATTTGCGCACGGCGCACCGCCGTGGGCGATAAGCTGAGTGCCGCATTGACGCTGCTTCCGGGCATTTATCCGCCAAAGGTGGAAAAAGACAGCCGCAGCACATATTGGTTTTACATGTTTCGCATCGATGAGGCGCAGGCGGGCGTGGGACGAGATGTATTCTGCGACGCGCTGACGGCCGAGGGTGTGGTGAATCAGCATGGGTATATTCCGAGCTGTGTCTATGAGTACGATTTGTTCAAAAAACGCAATGCGTATGATGGAACGGAGTGCCCATTCGGCTGCAAATACAATGGAAATCAGCACGTCTACGCGCAGGGCGACTGCCCCGTGGCAGAAGAAATTTTAAAAACGGCAGTGCGCATCAATATTGACGAATTTATCACAGACCAAAACGTGGACGAGATGATTGCCGCAATCCAAAAAGTATCCGCCTACTTTCTCAAAAAATAGTAAAGTTACCGCGAGCGATTGTCTAAACGATATGTCTTTGGCGAAACACCGGCGACGGCCTTGAAAATGCGGTTAAAGTGGTTGACATTGTTAAATCCGCATTCGTATGAAATATCCACGACCAGATGATTTGTTTGCGTGAGAAGCTGCATTGCTTTTTGAATGCGCAAATCATGTAGATATTCTACAAAAGTTTTGCCCGTCAATATTTTAAACAAATAGCTGAAATAGGAAGTGGACAAAAGCGCCATGCGTGCCGCTTCGTCAATGCTGACGGGTGCATCAAGATGTGCTTCAATGGAGGCAAGTGTTGTGGCGATGGCCTCGCGATGATGTTGCAACAACTGGGTTTGCGACGAATTGGGCTGCGCCGCCATCGCACGACCCGCCAAAACAAGAATTTTCAGCAAATCAGCCTTCATCGCCAACAAAAAGCCGTCGCGCCGCAGTGCATGTTCCTCCAAAAGTTCTGCGAGCAGCTCCTCGGCTTTTTGCTGGTTTTTACCTTGCAAATTCAGCCCGGGACGGATATTGCACTCACTGACCAAAAAAGGTTCGATGTACGAAAAATCAAAAACCGACTTGCTTTCTTCGAGGGAAAGAACGCTGTCGTGTTCACGGCCAAAGATAAATTCCGGCGCAAATTCAAGCTCCACGATTTCTGCATCGCAGGTTTCCATGCCGACAAGACGATGCGGCACAAAGGGCGGAATCACAAAAATATCCCCTTTCACCAATTTATAACGTGCGCCGTTGACTTCGTGTTCAAGGCTGCCACGCAAAATATAATTGATTTGCACCACCTCATGGCGATGCAGGGGAGATAATGTGCGGCTTTTACTGGTGTATTGGCTGATGGAAATGGGCAGACTGCACACTTCACCGCTTCCAATCGGATAAATGGGGATGTTTGCATATTCTTTTTTATCTAAATCACAAAATAACACTCAAATGCCCTCTTTTCAAAATAAAGTTAGGAGAATCCAATGAAATCAATTTTACATTGCGCAGAAAAAACGATTGACCTCAATCAATGCGAAATACTATATGACCGTCCGTTTTCAAAAAGTTCGCTCGAAGAAGATTTTGAAGCCGCCAGTGGCACATGGCATGTGGATGAAACAGGCTGGCTTGTCGGATTGGAAACAAAAAATGCGGGCGGCATTCTCTATTCAAACAAGAATTATCAAAGCGATATCATTTTAGAGTTTGATGCACAAACGGTGCCGCCATGCAAAAACGATATCAACTTTGTGCTGTCTACAATCGGTTGGGATTATGAAAAAAACGATGCCGGTAAGGGATATATCGGTGGGATTGGCGGTTGGTGGAACGATAATGCGGGTTTTGAAAAATATCCCGCGTGTCTGCCGCGCGCGTTAACACCCTTGTTCAGCGTAACGGCCGGCCAGTGCTATCATATTACTGCGGGTGTCCTTTGCGGCGCATGTTTTTTGTTTGTAGATGGGCAGCGCATACTGGAAATGACCGATCCTACCCCATTGGATTTTGCGGGTTTTGGCCGGTTTGGCCTTGGTACATATGCATCACATGTGCGTTTTCACGCGCTCACGGTTTATAAGGCTGCGGGCGAAAAAATAGTGCAAAGCTATCCGTCACCGCTTTGAAATACAACGAAGGAGGAAACTTTATGCCGATTCGGATTCATCTGCGCGGAGGTGATGCGCTCAGAGAAGGGCTTTTGCTGCTCTGTGCGGATTACGATTTTGTACTTGCAGAAACCGGCCTTGCGGTTACGGTGGTGCAAAAAGATGCATCGCCAATTTATGTAACGCTCAAAAAGGATGCCGCTGAAATTATCTATGACCGTACCATTCATTTTTTCCGTGCGTTCGGTCTGCTACTGGAGGCATTGCAACAAAACAAAACGGAGGTTTCGCTGTGCGAAATACCGCAATTCACCATGAACGGGCCAATGTTTGATGTTTCACAGGGAAATGCCGTGCCGCGCGTTGAAACGGTGCAGCGCCTTTTGCGCCGCATGGCGATGATGGGACTTGATACGCTGATGCTATACTGTGAGGACAGCTATGAAGTGAAAAGTCAGCCGTATTTCGGTTATATGCGTGCGAAATATACGCAGGAAGAACTGCGCACTTGCGATGGCGATGCGGCGGCACTCGGCATTGAGATGATTCCGTGCATTCAAACACTGGCACATCTTGACGAGGTGCTCAAGTGGAATGTCTATGCCGATGTGCGTGAAGATGCAGCGTGCCTGCTTGTGGGAGAAGAAAAGACCTATGCGCTGCTTGAAGCACTCATTGATGCCGCCACAAAGCCGTTTCGCAGCCGTAAAATACACATCGGCATGGACGAGGCCATGCATCTTGGCCGCGGAACATATCTGACGCGCCACGGCCTTGAACCAACCGAAAACATCATGCAAAAACACCTCACACGCGTGATGCAAATTTTGCGCAAAAAAGGGCTGGAACCGATGATGTGGAGCGATATGTTTTTCAGAACCGGCGCGCAAAATGATTATTATGATTTGCATGCGCCTATGCGCGAAAATCTAAAGGAAAAAATACCAACGGATATCAGCCTTGTCTATTGGGATTACTATCATTTTGAGCCGCATGAATATGAAGCGATGATTGCACGGCATCGCCAATTTAGCGAACCGATTTTTGCCGGCGGTATTTGGACATGGACCGGTTTTGCTGCAAACTGGGGACTGACGGAAACCACCATGCGTCCGGCACTTTTAACTTGCAAAAAAATGGGAATCAAGCGTGTTATCGCAACCGTTTGGGGAGATAATGGCACAGAATGCGGCATAGATGGCGCGTTGCCGGGGCTGTCGTTTTTTGCAGAGCACGGATATATCGAAAATCCAAGTGACGCGCACCTTGCAAGCCGATTCGCTTTTTGCTGCAAGGGACGCTACGAAAGCTTTATGGCCATGCGCGAATTTGACGAAACACCCGGCTGCGGCAAAGACAATCCGGCACAGGTGAACCCCTCCAAATTTTTGATGTGGCAGGACATTCTGACAGGACTTTTTGATAAAAATATCGCAGGACTGCCACTTGGCAAACATTATGAGGCGCTTGAAAAGCAGTTTTTACCAAACGAGGCAAATGCCGAATATGCCGTTTTTGACAGGCTGAATTATCATGCGGCACACACGTTGGCGCTAAAAGCGGAACTGGGTATCCAGATAACAAGTGCATATCGCAGCAACGACCGCGTCGCGCTTAAACACTTTGCGCAGACCGTGCTGCCGGAACTGACAGTGCGCGTAAAAGCGCTTCGTCATGCGCACATGACATACTGGTTTCGTACTTATAAAGCGCTTGGATGGGATATCATGGATATGCGTTACGGTGCGCTGCTCATTCGGATAGAAAGCGCCACAGAGGAATTGAATGCTTATTTATCCGGACAGCTTACAACCATGGAAGAACTGGAAGAAGAACGGCTTTACTATGATGGGAAACCCGGTTTGGTTTCTTATGCCAACTTTTACGGAAAAATTGTGTCGCCAAGCCGCATTGCGGCAGAGGGATAGTTTTTTGACCGAAAATTATATTTACGTTACAAAGGGCGTGCAGGATTGCACGCCCTTTGTAATGCTGTTTTGTGCGTATCTGTTAAAATTGGACGCGCTTTAAAATATCGCTGAAATTCTCACCGAAAATCTTCACTTTGTCTGCGGTGGGAATGCGCGCGTATGCCACCCATCCCATTTGCGGGCCGGGGTCACGCATGGGCAAATCAGAGCCATACAGTACCCGCTGTGCCCCAACTTCACGCACAAGATATTCAATCATGCCATAGTACAGGGTGGTGTAGGTGATTTCAAGCCACGCGTTCTGACACGATTTGCAAATTTCAACATGGGCGCGTGCGACATCATAGGACGAGCCGGTGTGCGCCAAAATAAACGCGATGTCAGGATATTGTTTTACCAAAATTTTAATGTCTGCAATTGCGGCAAGGCTGTCGGAATGCACAAGCATTGCCAGATGATGGTCGTTTGCATAGGTGAACCATGGCACATATCGCGTGTCACACAGGCTTCTTTGATGCAGCGGCCAATAGGGTTTTACGCCGGGGAAATGATATTGATGATGATAAAGAAATACGCCCTCTAAATCCTCAGGATAATTTGGATTGCAACAGGCATAGCCTAAAATACGTTCGGGGTACTTCTGCATGCCGCGCACGATGACGTCGTTTGCCGCAAGGCCGTCGGTGCTGATGCCCTGCCATGGCGCACAGCAGATGGCATCAATGCCCATTTTGTTCATGCGGGCAATGATTTCATCGCATTCGCCGTATTTCATCATGTTGGAGGTGACCGTGGCATCGCCGTCGCTTACCATATGCGTATGCGCATCCAGTACGGTGATGGCAAGCGGACGCCCTTCCTCCATGGTCAGCGCAATTTCATCAAGCTCACATTCGGCCTCCGGATAACGTTCAATTTGTGCGAGCTCCAGAGAAAAAAGACGACAGGCATTGCCGTGTGCCACCATGTCTTTTTCTTCTTCGGTAATGTCGGCATATTCCACCAATGTTTTCAGTGCGCCGGGCACGCGGTTCGGATAATCACTGCCAAAGAGTACGCGATTGATAAAACCCTGTTCCTTGCAAAGACGCACAAGCTCGTTTGCCTGATTGCAACCGATGTCCATATAAAGATTTTGCAAAGTGACCATTGCACGGTAAAGCTTGCGATTTTCACTCCAGTTTGTACCGAGCAACAAAAAGCGAACATTCGGAAATGCCGCAGCCATAGCGGCCACGTCCTCGATTTTTGCCTGAGAAGTGCGCACCACGACAGGCAGGTTGTGACTTGCCAAAAAGTGCATCATTTCGCCGTAATAAAAGGGCGTAAAAGGTTCGTTAAATGCAGTGGGCGCAACACAAAAGCCCTTTGCACCCTCGCGGAAAAGTCTTTCATAATATGCGACACCTTCGCCGCTTTCAAAGGGCGCATAGGCCGCCACCACAGGAATGGAAAATAAGCGAGGTGCACTTTTTGTCAGTTCATGCAATTCGCGATTTCCGGAGATGTAGGAATAAGAAAGTGCAGACAAGGGCGAGAGGAGCGCGGCATGAATGCGATAATAGTGCATGTCGGCAACCAACTGCTCTTGCGTGTAGGGGATTTCTGCCTCGCGAAACGAGCTGCGTCCAAACGCGGCATTGACATCAATATACAAACGTTGTTTCACTTTTTCACCTCATCAGACAGAGAACAACTGCATAAATGCGTGTCCGAGCCGAAATAAATTTGATTGTTTTGAATCGCCATGCCCGAAGTAATCATGCGCGGCGGTTCGCATACGATTTTCACACTGCCGTCTTTGCCGTTGACGCAGTAAATGGCATGCTCTAAAAGTCCATAAATATTGCCGTCAAGATACAGCTTCATGCCATCGCGCACAGGTGCGCCGTAGGCAGAAAGATCGGTTGTTTTCAGCACTTTTTTCAAGGTGGCATCATAGGAGAAACAAATGCTTTCTAGCGTAATTGCGTGGAAAATTCCGTTTTGCGCTTGCTGCATGCTGGAAATTCCGGTAGCACCGGCAATGGGCACAAGGCGGTCAGTCACAGTTTGTGTGGTTAAATCGAAGGTGAACAGCACCGCCTCTTTTTCGTATATATACCCGCCGCAGGGCGCTTCTATCGTTGTGCCACAAAGCAAATGGTGATTTGGCAGAGCGCCCATGCATAAAACGCTGTGATATTTGGCGAGGCGGCCGTTGGGAATCGGCACTGTTTTGCGGGTGAGCACATCATAGAGCACCAATCCGCCTCCGGTTGTGCCGTTCAGCGTAAAGCCGCCAAAAATAATGGTTTTGCCATCAGGATAGGCAAATGCTGCGCGCGGGCGATAAATTTCTTCGTGTGTTGCTTCATGCGACGGATTCATGGTATCTCCAAACACGCCAAGGGGTTTTGAAGTATCCACGCGTGTTACAAAACCGCCGCAATAGGCACAGCCGGCCATAATAGCACCTTGCGATGCCCAAGCGCATACGTTGCCCCACCATTCGGTTTGCCGCTTTTTTGAAAGCGGCAGCTTGCCATGCAAGGTGACTTTTTCGGTTTTGGGGTCAAAGGAATAAAATTGGATGGGATGGTTTGTTGTGCCGTAAATTTTGCCGTCAGGCCCAAGCGTGAGAGGGGACATATCGGCACCGGCTGTTTGATAATGAAAAGAAAGTGTTGTTTCTTCTCCGGTTACAGGGTGCAGATAAACCGCTTTTCCCTCGGGTAAATCAAACCATATTATTTTTGTTTTTGTCTTTTTGGGGCAGTGAATGCCTTGAAAACCATCGCCAATATAGGGAAAAGAAACGGATGCATCGGTCAGCGCTCCCATTTTCATGCCGTTCAAAAGCTGAAAATAGGAATATCCTTCTTTGCGACACGAGCCGGTCATCCCGCCTTCAAATGTGCCATAGACATTGCCGTCGCTTGCAAGTGTGACATAGGCACCGCCCTCCATGCCGTCGGGCAGCGTGACGGCAATGTGCTTTTCTCCCGTTTGGGGATGAAAGGCAAAAATACGCTGCGTTTGCGTGCCCACGGTACAATAAAGCCAACCGGCGCAGTCAACGGCGATGGTGGCAAGATATTCCTGTGTATCATCCATCAAGCCGTAGTCTGTCAGTTTGCGTGTTTTAGGGTCGAATGCGGTGAGATATGTTTTGGGATGTGCGCCGAAATAAATCACGCCATCGGGTGCTTCCGCCGGTGACCATGCACCATAAGCAAGTTCGTCCGGATGAATATGCTGATAAAAAGTGAATGCCTCTTTGACGGGATCAAATTCCATAAACATTGTGCCGGCGCCCAGATAAACAAGCCCGCTTTTTGCGGCAAGGCAACCAAACGGATAAGCCAAATAGCTTTCGGGATAAATAAATTGTCGTGCGGATTTGGCGGCAAGATCGAGCAACATTAAAAATCCGCGCGATGAAATCACGAAATATTCTCGTCCGTTTGCACCTGTGAAAAGGCAGTTTGTGCGAGGTTCGTCCATTGGGGCCACCACGCCGTAATCATGATAAGATAAAACCGACATATACAACCTCCCGAAAATATGATTTTATGTAAGTGGCAATGCAATTTCTTTGTTTGCGGGGGCACTTTTGGCGGCAGTGGCCGAGAGCTGCACCACCGCACCGCGTGGCGCTTTGATAAACCATTCAAGGTTCACGCGCTGCATCGAGGCGAGCGCTTGAAACGTTTGTGTGCTGCCGCGGCTGAGCACCGTGACGTGCGCTCCCGAAAGCTGTATGTTGACTGCGCCCTTGGCCAAAAAGCCTTGCGAACCCGACATCACCATGGTGCCAAAAGCGCCGATGTTCATGCAGTCTGCGCGCACGCGCCACACTTCATCGGCAATGTGCAACAGCGCAATATTGTCCAGCACAAGGCGCGGGTGCATTTCTGCATGGCGCAGCAAAAACTGTGTGGTGCGCGGTATGACGGCTTTCATGTCATTGGGCAACATGTAGTAGGCCATGCCATTTTTCAGTCCGCCGATTTCTACATGCCCCAGTTGCGGATGGCAGAAAGAATGCCATGGCACCAAAAGCGCACTTCCTGCCGCTTGATGCTTTTCCAAAATGCGCTTGAGCCATGGGCCGTTTTCCACATTGCGCCAATTGGTTAAAATTTCCTGCGTGGTCAGGCCAATTCCCGTAAAGCCGTTGCCCAGCTCAATGACGTAACTGGAGATGCCAAGCGCGTGATATGCCCACTCATTGGTGCAGCCATAGGGCACATCGGGGTCTGCGTCCGGTTCTTTATACGCGCGCTCATGAATCAGCGGCAAGCCGCTGATCTCCGCACCCAGTGCACCGACATCTTGAATCAAGTGCCTGTCGGATTCACACAAAGTTTCATCGCCGGACATCAGCGGGCGCAAAATACCGCCTGAGCCGCAATGATAATCAATACAGGCGAAAATATTGCGATGTGACACCATAAATTCTGCCACTGCTCGCGTTTCAATGCCGCGGAAAGGATAGTCCTCAGAGTATTCCATCGGGCGCCAACTTGCGGGATAACTGCGGTTGAAATCAATGCTGCGGTTTGCACTTTTTACATCGCCGCCATCAAAGGTATCAAAAAGTCCCTCCGTGTAAACATCATAAAACGGGCCAATGTCCTCGGCTGTGCGTGCCAGCATAATGCCGGTGTTTTGATATTCCACATAGCGTCCAAGCGGGTTTTCGGTGCGCATTTGTAAAACAAATCCGTCGCCGTCCAAATCTTTTGGGGAAAGTGTATTTCCGATGTTTTCACTTTTGAGATAAGCGGAGCGTATCACACCGCATTGTTCAATGGCATATTCGCTGCCGTCGGGATTGACGCGCGGCACAATGTAAAATATAACATCGTGCAAAATTGCGCGCTTTTCCGGATATGTGAGCAATGCCTCCACCAGAGAAAGCGCCGCCGTTGTGCCGGCGCCTTCTTCGGCGTGCAAGCCGCCTTGTACATAATATGCTGCACGTGCTTCGGGGTTTTCAGTTTCGAAATCCGTGATTTTTATGACAAAAATGCTGCGGCCTTCCACGGTTTCGGCCAGACTTTCAAGTTTTACATAGCGCGGATATGCGCGCGCGGCTTCCTCTAAAAAGGAAGCAAGTTCACAGTAAGAATAAAAATGCGTATATTGCACGTTTTGCATGATTGCTCCTTATGACGTTTAGGCTACTCTTTGACGGAGCCGGCCAAAATGCCTTTTACAAAATATTTTTGCACAAACGGGTAAATGGCCACAACCGGCAGTGCCACAATGACAATTGCTGCCATTTGGAAGTTGAGCGGGTTGAGCTGTTCTGTGCCCTGTGCAATGGCCGCAAGGCCGTCGGGGTTGAACGCAACTGATTTTTCGAAAATAACCACGCGCAAAAAGTATTGAAGCGTCCAAAAAGAACGGTCGTCGGTGTATAGCAAAACAGAGTACCACATATTCCATGCGTCAAGAGCAATAAACATGCCGATGGCGGCAATGGTAGGCCCAACGGTGGGCAGTACCACGCGCGTCATAATTTGAAACTCCGTTGCGCCGTCCATCTCTGCGGCTTCGCTCAAGGACGCGGGCACCGCCTCAATTTGCGTGCGAATCACAATGATGTAAAACACATTGACAAGGATTGGCAGAATGAGCGCCAAGTAGTTGTTGCGCAAATGCAGCCAATTGGTGACAAGAATATAGCTCGGAATCAGCCCGCCGGAAAAGTACATTGTAAAAATGAAAATATAGTTGATTATTTTTTTGCCGTAAAACTTTTTGGAAAAGGCATACGCTGCCATAAAGTTTACGGATAAGCCTAAAACGGTAACGGTGGCCGTCAGAAAAAGTGTGTTTTTCATCGAAGTTTGAAAGAGATTTTGGCCTAAAAGCTCTTTGTATACGCCAAGGTCAAACCCCGAGGGAAACAACCCCACAAGGCCCGCGTTTACGGCCTCCTTGGTGCTGATGGAAACACTGACAATGTGCATAATGGGCACCACAATGGTCAACATTAAAAGCGACATCAACAGAATGATAATGACCTGTGCAAGATTTTCAAGTTTGGTTCGTTTCATCGTTCATTCACTCCTCACCACATCGACCAGCCGGCAAGCTTTTTCGAAATTTTATTTGCCGCAAGTACCAAAATGAAATTCACAAACGACTGCGAAATACCAATTGCGGTCGTGAGGCTGTATTGTGTTTGCAAAACGCCCATGCGGTAAGTATAAGTGGATAGCACGTCACCGACAGAATACACCATGGGGTTATATAATAGGTAAATTTGCTCAAAGCCGATGGACATAATTTGTCCAACTTGCAACACAAGCAGCACGGTAACAATCGGTTTGAGTGCCGGCACCATAATATGCCAAATTTGCTGCATGCGATTTGCGCCATCAATTTTGGCAGCCTCAAACAAGCTCTGGTCAATGCCCGTAATGGCGGCAAGATAGTAAACGGAGCTCATGCCAAAGCCTTTCCAAATGCTTGAAATGACAATAATCGGTACAAAGGCAGATTCTTTTGTAAGCCAATAAACCGGTTCCATGCCAAATACATTTTTCAAAAAGAGGTTTAGCATTCCTGTGCTGGGGTCAAGAAAAGTGGAGATAATACTGGCGGCCACCACCCATGATATAAAATACGGCAGATAGCTCAGCGTTTGCACCACTTTTTTAAAACGTGTAAAGACAAGCTCGTTCAGCAATATTGCAAATATAACAGGGAAAGGAAAGCCGAAAACAAGTTGAAAGATATTGATAACCAGTGTGTTTTTTAAAACGCGCCAAAAGTTCGGGTCAGACAGAAAAAACTTGAAGTTCTCAAGGCCTACCCATGTGCTGCCCCAAATGTTTTTGAATGGGGAAAAATCTTGAAACGCCATCAGCAAGCCATACATCGGCCCATAGCAAAACACCGCCACAAGCCCCAAAGCCGGCAGTAGCAGTAAGTAAATCGGAATATCGCGGCTTGCTCGAAATTTAAGCTGCAAAGAGTTGTCTTTGTTTTTGATTTTTGTTTTTAATAGTTTTTCCAAAACGCGCCCTCCTAAAATTCAAATATCATGACAGCTGCATCTTTGGCAATCAATCGCGATACTTCATGCTTGTCAACAGCTCAGCGAGAGGTGATATGTCAAATTTCCGTAAACAGAATTTGTTTTCAAAATGAGAGGCGGACGGGAAAACGGGAACGTCAAGCTCACCATTTTTCCGCCCGCATTCAGGTGTCTATTTTATTTCAGTTTTGCCAATACATCAGGCATTTTTTCCATGTATTCGTCGCTGATGAATTGATATTTTGCCGAGAATTCTTCCACTTGTTTTTCCATTTCGTCCAAGGAGATGTCCCCGGTAATTGCTTTTACAATGATGGGACGCGAAGCTTCCATGGCCTCGGCTTTTTTCGAAAGAGTTTCGGTGCTGAGCTGAATATAGTTGATGGGGTCTTGTGCACAGGATTTTGCATCGGTCAAAACACCTTCGATGCCGTTGTTCAGCATGCCTTCAAGATATTTTGCGTCTTCGGGGCCACGGCCGATATCGGGGTTCGGATCGGTGCCTTCTTCGGTGGCGGCGACAACGCGGGCAACAACGCGGTCAAGGCGTTCCTGCTGTCCGTAGCCGAACATCATGGCCCAATGACTGAATACGGTATAATTGCCGTCGCTCTCGGGAGTTGCAACGCGCTTGCCGTCTTTCATTGTGAAATCGGTGCCCTCTATACCCCAACCGGTCATGGTTTTTATTTCGTCAGAGAGAAGTGTTTCCACAAGACGAATGGCGGCTTCGGGGTTTTTGCTGTTTGCGCTGATAGAAATGCAGTGGCCGCCGATTAACGGCATGGGATAATAAGCATCTTCGTTTGTGATGGCAGGGTCATCTACGCGTGGCAACGGTGCCGGAACCACTTTAGAGCCAAGGCAGGAACCCATGTTGTTGGAAGTGAGAATCATTTTTTTGTTGGTCTGACGGTCTTTGTAATCTTCGTTTTTATTGGTGATAAACGTGGGGTCTAAAATGCCTTCTTTATATAAGGTGTTTAAAAACGAAATCGCGTCTTTAAATTTCGGCGCTTGCATGCCGTTGATTACTTTGCCGTCTTTTACTTGCCAGCCCACTCCGGTCCAGTCGATAAAAGCACCATAGGCTTTGAACATAATTTCAAGGCCGTTTGTACCGCCGATGGCCGAGAAAGGTACGGAATCAGGAAATTGCTGTTTTTCGCTTTTCCAAAGGGCATGCCATTCTTCGGGGGTAGTGGGAATAGCGCCGTCGTTCAGCTCGCGAATCAACCACGGGTTTACGCCGCCGCACATTGCATCTTGGCCGGGCAGGGCGCGCAAGGTGTAAATTTTGCCGTTTTCATCGCGCATCAATGTAAGCATTTCTTCGGTGTAAAGCTTTGAAAGCACCGGCGAATTTTTAATGATGTCGGTCAGCTCCAAGAATGCGCCGTCCGCACCGGCACTTTGCATCTCGTTAAAAAATGCGCCGCCGTGTATGACATCAGGCATATCCGGATTGGAGAGTAAAAGGTTCAACTTCATCTGAAAGTCGGCATATTCGGGTACGACAATGGATTTGAACTTTACATTGGCAAGCTCCTCTACTTTTTTAGTATAAGGATTGTCTACAATGTCGATGCCGTCCGGCAGTTTTAAGCCGGCGTTTGTCATAAACATGGATATTTCGGTGGGCGGCTCCGAAGCCTTTACCGATGATGCGGGTGCAGCGGAAGTGCTTGCACTGGCTGCGGCAGATGGAGCTTTTGGTGCTCCGCATGCGTTGAACAGAAAGGTTGCCGCCAGCGTCATGGCGAGCAATGCTTTGATGGTTCTTGCTGATTTCATGTTTTTTCCTCCTAATATAATTTGTCTGAAACGTGTGGGACAAGCGATGATGTTTCGAAAACGGCTTGCCTGCTTCATGTATCCAGAATAGCATATTGCACAAAACTTGTGCAATGATGAATTAAACTTTTGATAACAATTTCAAGTGACAATGGCTGAATGCACCATGATGATTTTAAGCAAAAATGATAATTTCAAGTGAAAACAGAATGATTCATGAAAATGTGTCTGATTTCGACTTGTTCTTTATTTACAGAATTCATGGTTGTTGCTATACTAAGTATGGTGAAAATCAACAATAAATGTAGGGGGAGGGCATACCATGCGGCAAAATCCGAAGATTGCTCAGGAGCAAGACGAAACACAAAGCAAATCGGCACAGACAAAAAATGTATGGACGGTGTTTTTGCATGATCGTCAGTTTTTTTTGCAGCTCTTAGGCTCTTACCTTATTATTATATTCGCGTGCATTATCGGCATGGGTGGACTTTCGTATTCGTTTATTGAAAACAATTTAGAGCAGATGGAGCTGAAAGCGAACGACCGCCTTTTATTGCAGATGAAAACCACGATAGACAGTTTGCTGCTTGATAATATTGATGTGCTTTCGCGCACGATGTTTCAAGACAGCGTCACAAATCCGGCGCTGAAGCAGTATTTCAAAAGCGACATTCACGACGATATTTACGGCCTTGTGGATGTGATGCAATATTTTGACACGCTGAAATCGTTAAACCCGATGATTTATACCGCGGGCATTTATTATGAAAAAAGTGAGTTGCTGATTACGACCGAAGGCGTAAAATCTCCCCATTACGGAATTATGGCCAACAGAAATTACTATGATTACTACCGCGCGTTGATGAAAAGAAGCGACGATGCGGTATTTTGGAGTGCGAGTGCACGTTACAGCGAGTTGACGGCGGACACGACAAATGATTTTGTGGTGCAGTCTGCCTTGCGCACAGCGCCGCCGGTGCACGTTTTGCATTTGGTGCGGCAAGTTTACCAAAACGGAAAATATGTAGGTTCGGTTATTTTAACGGTAGACGAAAGCATGTTTTATGCGGCGATGCGCCGTTCCAGTGCGCAGTCGCTTGAAACGATTATGATTACAGATGAATATGGCAACATTGCCTCACACACCGATAAAACGGAGGTGGGCAGCAACATCCAATACAAGGCATTTGGCAAAAACATTTTGCATTCGAAAGAAAAGTCCGGTTCGGAAGTGCTGACGCTTTCCGGCGTTCCCTGTGCGGTATCGTTTTCAATCTCAGACTATAATCATTGGAAATATATTTCGATTACGCCACTCGATAAAATCAACGCATACCAAAGCTTTTTGCCGCAAACGATTGTTTGGGTAGCCATTGTGATTCTCCTTGTGGGCATTTTGCTTGCGGTGATACCGTCTTCGCGGCTTTCGGGGCCTATTTCAGGACTTGTGCGGTTTTGCAAAACCTTAAATACAAATGAGGCGCATAGCGGCGAAACAAATTATGAATATGTGCGCAGCACGCTTGAAGCGCTCAATGCAAGCCACAGCAAACGCTTTGAAGAAATTTTGCCCGTTTTAAAAGAAACGATTATGCGGGATATTATCGCAGGAGAACGGATTGTGACCGATGACCTTGAAGCGCGTATGCGGTTGATTGAATTTGAATTTCCGTTCAAGAAATTTCGCTGTATTGTGATTGCACCCAATGACGGACACACCGTCATTGACAGCGAGGTGGTAAACCGTGTGCTTTTTACGCCCACCACGCTCAATGTATATTTACGCGGCAACGGGCAAATGACGGTGCTCATCAATTATGAAGTGGAAGAAAAAACCATCCATGAGATGCTGCAACGCCTTATTTGCGAGAGCAATACGCGGATTTTGATTGGCGCGGGTGAAATGGTGCATAGCCTTGAGAATGTGAATATGTCTTATCGCAATGCGGTAGAAGCGCTTTACAATCATTATCTTGCACCGGAAACGCAACTTTTGCAAGCAAGTGCCTTTCCGCAAGCGGATGCGGGCAATGTGGCAGATTTGCAGCCGCTTGTTGACAATCTGAAAACAGCGTTGAACGCGCAAAATCGCGTGGCGGGTCAAGAGGCACTTCAAGGCCTTGTTGCCATGCTTTGCAACGGACAATATGGTTATCGGGTTGCGAAAGAAATTTTACGTACAGAAACCATGGTTATGATTCATTTTGCTGCAAAAATGGAGATTGCGATGGACAGTGAAGAAGCGCTGTTGACACAATTTTATGGCATTCACTCCGTGCATGAATACGAACAATGGGCGGGCAATCTTTTGCAGAAAATCAACGATGAGCTTTCTTCACTGCATTCAGACGTCAACCGTGATATCGTGCAAAAGGCCAAAGATTGCATTGAAAAAAACATCAAGGAAAGCCGTTTGTCCCTGCAAATGATTTCAGGTGAATTATACGTGAGCCCCAGCCATTTGAGCAAAATCTTTAAAAGTGAAACCGGCATTACGTTCATCGACTATGTCATTGATAAAAAGTTGGAACTCAGCCGGAAACTGCTTCTTACCACGGATAAAAAAGTGGAGGATATTTCGACGGAAGCAGGTTATTCCACTTCGCAGTATTTTATAAGCCGATTTAAGCGAACCTATGGCTTTACACCAAAGGAATATCGACGTCGCTTTTCGAAAAACGATATGCCGGACGCAAAAAAGTAAATTGAAGGAGTATATTGTATGCAAAATAAAACTGATTTTTTATTTCCGGTAGAGGGGGATGTCCTGTTTAGCGTACAAGACGGCACGGAAGAAAACGGTGTATTAAAAGCCATGTTTACGGCTACGGCAAAACCCAATAGCCGTGTGTTTTTGAATCATGTGGCCGCAAACGAAAAAGATGGTGTATATTCTGCTGAAATTGTACTGGACAGCTATCGCAATCGTGTGGAATTATACAACGAAACAAGCGGAGAACGACAGAATATTACGGTGTTTTGGTTTAAAGACGGCTATAAAAAATATCGTTTGACGGTAGATGATGTCATTTGGTCACTGGAAGATATTTATCGCAAGAAATATGCCTCCATTTTTGAAAATCCGTTTTTTGCGATGCTGCGCCAACTGCATGAACAATATGATACGCAGATACAAATGCACCTTTACTTTCAAAACGACGATAACAGCTTTAATCTTACCATGTTTCCCACATTATATAAACCGGAATTTGCGGCAAATGCAAATTGGCTGCGTTTCACATTTCATGCATTTCAAGATCAGCCCGACAGCCCTTATCGGGATGCTTCTTATGATACCGTGATGCGGGAGGGACGCATGGTGGAACACGAAATCAGACGTTTTGCGGGCAAAGAGGTGCTGTGCAACAGCACCGCACAGCATTGGGGCGACTCTAATATTTATGCGACGCGTGCATTTCGCGCGTTAGGGTACAAAGTTTTGCAGGCATATTTTATGTTTGACCAAGCAGGGGAGCCTTATGTTTCATACTACTTAAACAAACAGCAAACGCACCATGCCGCCACACGCGATTTTTGGGTGGATACCGCAGAGGATATTATTTTTCTCAAAGACGATATCATCATCAATGAAGTGCCGCTTGCGGAAATACAGCCGTGGCTCGCGGAAATTGCAGCGCGGCCAAAAGACCATGCCTTTATGAATTTGCTGACGCACGAGCAATATTTTTATGATTTCTATTCCCGCTATGAGCCGGATTATACGCAGCGTATGCATGCCGCAGTGCGCTTTGTACACGAACACGGCTATCGTCCGGCATTCATCGGAGATATCGCTTTTGAACAGCCGCTGTCGCGCTCGGTGTTTTCACAATGATATTTGTACGCGTTTCGCGTCGGGAGGTTTTTAATGTTTAGAATTGGAATCATCGGGACTGAAAGTTCTCATGCACTTGCCTTTGCAAAAATATTAAACGCAAAAAATCCTGCTACGGGCGAATATGATTATCCCGATGCCAGAGTGGTGGCGGTTTATGGGCCGGATCATGTTTCCGAAAACGAAATTTGTGCGCAAGCAGAGATACCCTATATCGCGCAAAATCCGAAAGAGTTTTTTGGCAGAGTGGACGCGGTGATGATTACCAGCCGCAAGGGGTCACAGCACGCATTTTATGCAATGCCGTTTATTGAACAGGGGATGCCTGTGTTTGTGGATAAGCCGTTTACGGCCGATGTCCGCGAGGCCAAAGCACTCATTGAAAAAGCCAAGAATTGCAAAGCGCTTTTGACAGGCGGTTCGGGCTGTAAATATGCATCTGATGTTTTGATGTTGAAAAATGATGTTGAAACACTGACAAGCAAGAACGAATTTCTGACCGGATGCATCACCTATGCGGCGGACAAAAACAGTGAATACGATGGCTTTTTCTTCTATGCACCGCACTTAACCGAAATGGCGCTCACGATTTTCGGTTATGATATGTGCAGCGTAAAAGCGTATGAGCGCGAAAATATTGTAACAGTCATTGTACGATATAACACGTTTGACATCACGCTGTATTATGCGAAAGATGTGAGCGATATTGATTGTATCATCATCGGAAAGAAGGCGAATTACTATCGCAAAATTGACATCTCGATGATTTATTCCCACGAGGTGCAACAATTTGTACAAATGCTGCGAACCGGCGTGATGCCCATGACGTATGAACAATTGATGCGTCATACTGAAATTATAAGCGGCATCATTACTTCAATGACGACGGGAAAAGAAATTCAAGTTTAAAATAAACGAAGGAGATTTAGATGCAAAAGCAAGAGCTGTGCATGGCCATTGAGGCCAAAAAAGAGTATATATTTTCAATCTGCAATCAAATTTTGAATACACCTGAACTCGGCTATGCGGAAACGCAAACGCGCGCGTTGGTGATGAGAGAAATGCAGAAAATCGGCCTTACGGAAATCACCGGATGCGGTATTACCGGCGTGAAAGCGTGTTTGCGCGGCAAGCCGGGCGGTGTGCATATTGCAATCATCGGGGAGCTGGATGCGGTGCTGTCGCCGCAACACCCTCATGCGGATGCAAGTACGGGTGCCGCACATGCGTGCGGGCACAATGTGCAGATTGGCGAGATGTTGGGATTGGCTGCGGCACTGGCACCGTTTGCAGGAGAACTGTGTGCAGATGTGTTCTTTTTTGCGGTGCCGGCAGAAGAATATATTGAAATCAATCATCGACTTGCCTTGCGCGATGCGGGCAAAATTGAGTTTTTAGGCGGGAAGCAGCAACTTTTATGTGAGGGTGCGTTCGATGATATTGACCTTGCCATGATGGTGCATGCCGAAACAGATAGGGACGAACCACATGTGGTGACACACGCAACCGCGTGTGGTTTTATTGGCAAAACAGTACAGTTTATCGGCAAAGAAGCACATGCGGGCGGCGCGCCCTATCTTGGCGTTAATGCGCTGAATGCGGCGGCCCTTGCCATTTTGGCGGTGCATACACAGCGCGAAACATTTCGCGATGAAGACCATGTGCGCGTGCATCCCATCATCACAAAGGGCGGCGACGTGGTCAACACCGTGCCGGCAGATGTGCGCATGGAAAGCTATGTGCGTGCAGGAAACGTGGCGGCGATGAAAAGCGCAAATGCCACGGTGAACAGAGCCATGCAAGGGGCGGCTTTTTCGTGCGGCGCAGATATTAAAATCAACGATTTGCCCGGCTATTTGCCGCTTCGGCAAAATGCCGCAATGAGCGATTTGTTTGCTGAAAACGCAGTGGCATTGCTTGGTGCGCGCGCCGTAGAACGCGGTGGAGATTTTTCGGGCAGCACGGATATGGGCGATCTCTCGGCCATAATACCCGCAATACAGCCCAGTGTCAGCGGATTTTCCGGCGCACTGCACAGCAAAAATTTCACCATGTGCGACGCACAGCTTGCCGCCATTGTGCCGGCAAAGCTGATGGCGATGACTTTGTTCGATTTGTGCGAGAATGATGCGCAGGCAGCACGAAAAATCATCGCGGCGTTTCCCCGAAAAAGCGCGACGGAATTTAGGGCGATTTGGCAAGCAATTTTACAGCCTGTTACAGACGTATAAAATTTACAAATATGATTGATGATGGAGGTTTTGATGATGCAACCTAAAAAAGTTACCATGGTGATTGCCGGTCTTGGTGAACGCGGCAAAAATATTTACGCAAATTATGCAATAGAACATCCCGAAGAAATAGAAGTGGTGGGCATTGCAGACGCAAGTGCAGACCGCCTTGCCAGTGCACAAAAGGCGCTGAATTTGCCGGATGCGTGTTGTTTTTCCTCGGCAGAAGAATTGTTTGCACAGCCTAAAATGGCGATGGCTGCTGCAATTTGCACGCAGGACCGTCAGCATGTGGCACACGCAAAACTTGCACTGACCCAAAAATATCACTTGTTGCTTGAAAAACCGGTCGCTGTGGATATCGCCGGCTGCTTTGAGGTTTTACACATGGCTGCAGCGCAAAAATGCAATGTCACCGTGTGCCATGTGCTGCGGTATACGCCGTTCTACAACACCATCAAAAGTATCATTATGGATGGAAAAATCGGCGAAGTGGTGAATATTCAAGCGATGGAGCAAGTGGGATATTGGCATTTTGCACACAGTTATGTGCGCGGAAATTGGCGCCGGAGCGATGAATCGTGCCCAATGATTCTCGCCAAATGCAGCCATGACATGGACATTTTGCTTTGGCTCTCCGGCAAACATGCAAAGCGCGTCAGCTCGTATGGCAGCAATTATTTGTTTCGCGCTGACAAGGCACCGGCAGGCGCGGCCGCGCGTTGTTTAGACTGTGCCGTGCGTAGCGATTGTCCATACGATGCAGTGCGCTATTACTTAGAAGATAGCCACACCGGCGTGAGCGGCGGCTGCGTCCATTGGCCAATCGATGTGCTTACCCCAAATCCCACGTGTACCACCATCAAGCAGGCTCTGCGTGATGGCCCATATGGTCGCTGTGTGTATCACTGTGACAATGACGTGGTCGATCATCAGGTTGTCAATATAGAATTGGAAGACGGTGTTACCATCAACTTTACGGTGTCTGCATTCAGCGAGCGCTGTTATCGCACAATCAAAGTAATGGGTACAAAGGGTTGTATTGAGGGCAATATAGACACCAATATGATTCGATGGTCTAACTTTTTCGGCGAGAGCAAAGAAATGGATATTCATGCATTGGATGCCTCACTTGCGGGACACGGTGGCGGCGATGCATTGATGATGAAAGAATTTGTACAATTGCTTGCGGAAGATGCGGACGAAAAAATGCAATCCAGTATTGAGCAATCGATTGAAAGCCATGTCGTGGCGCTTTTGGCAGAAGAATCGCGGCTACATCAAGGCGAGAGCCTTACCGTTAAAATGGATTAACGGCCTACTCTCAGACGGACGCAACAAGGTGTGCCATGTGCCGATGGCTTGTGCCAAAGCGTCGAAACACAAAAAGAGGAGCTTTTCTTGCAACAGAGAAAAAGCTCCTTTTTTTGTGGAAGTGGCAGCAGTCCATGTTGCTAAGAACGTGCCACTGAATACGGCGCATGAAACTTTACAGTTGGGGAGGCGACATATTCATTTGAAAATAAATTTAGTAAGTCCGACACTTTCCCGACACTCCGTTTGATACAATAAAAAAATATTCGATATAACATTTTTGTGCTGCGACCAGAGAGGCGATATGGCTTTGTTCTTCGCCGATTAGAGGTATTCGATTTCTGGTTAGGGCGTTCAAGGCTACAAGGGTATTTGTAACCCCCGAAAGTGCCGTAAAATGGGCTTTTTGCGAAGGTGTCCGCTCTTTGTTACAGCGGCGTTGCGTAAACTGTGAATTTTGGGCGTGCCGTGTGATATCGTCCACTCCACCTGCCTTTTTGCGTGATTCCGTGGACAAGGCAAAGTGTGACTATAGATTTTCTTGCAAAATCGGCCCGTTTTTTGTAGCCAAGCCTGTGTG
>JAVXRV010000020.1:0-22322 GCA_036643515.1 Ruthenibacterium sp. | reverse complement strand
GTAAGCAAGGCGGTTCTTTATCGCGGGCGATATTATATTTTGAATCTGCAATTTTCCTGTCATGGATTACTCCACAAAATAACTGTAATACGCATCTTTAGTAGCTGGTCAAGCAAATTTGCGAGTTGCACCGCCCATTACAAATAGTTTTATGACAAAAGCCGAGAAAGCACTCCCTAGCGGGCTGCATATCTCGGCTTTTTGCGTATTTGTGACTGATGTGCCACATCTGTTTGCCTGAATTAAATTATTTTTTCATCGTCCTCTGACAACATCTGCGCAAATTTTTCGGCGGAAACCGGTTTGGAATAATAGTATCCCTGTGCCATTTCGCAGCCGCATGTGCGCAGAAAAGCCACCTGTTCACGCGTTTCAACACCCTCTGCCACAACAGACATGGCAAGTTCTTTTGCCATGCGGATGATATTGGCAAGCACCGTTCGCTCTCTATCTGAATTGAGCGTTCCGCCCATCATGAAGCGATCCAACTTCAAGGTGTCTACACGCAAATTCTTCAGCACATTCAGCGAGGAATAGCCGGAACCAAAATCGTCAAGCGAGATGCGAAAACCTTTTTGATGCAGAACATCCAACACTTTCATCAAATTATCAAGATCGGTATAAACAATATTTTCGGTGATTTCAATTTCAATCAACTCTGCGGGTATGTTGCTTTCTTGCAGCTTTTCGCAGAGAACGTCCACATAGGTCGGGCTATACATATAGCGCCGCGACTGGTTGATGGAAATGGGCACAATGCGCGTGCCTTGATTTATCTGCATACGTATAAATTTGCATAGTTGCGAAAGCATATACATATCCATGTGATAAATGGCACCTGTTTGCTCAAACAAGGCGATAAAATCGTTTGGCATCACCATGGTGCCATCGGGTTTTACCCAGCGGACAAGCGCTTCACCGCCCACGATTTTCTCGCTCAAAAGGTCATATTTCGGCTGAATGAAAAGCTTGAATTCTCCATTTGCAAGCGCTGACGGCATTGCTTTCTCAAATTCTTTATCTCGGTCAATTCGGCCTTGCATTTCTATGTTATAGATGGCAATATCCGATTCATAGCTGCCTTTGACCGCTTTGCGCGCGATATTGGATTTTTCAATTGCCGACATGATATTGGCATCGCGATTTTCGATTTTATAAGCGCCAAACGCCATCTGTATCGAATAATAGCCGCCGGACGGCTGATTCCATGCGGTAATTTGGTCACGCAAACGCGATATCAACTGTCGCAGTTCCTGTTCGCTGTCTTTGCTGAAGGTCAAGAACAGAAATTGATCCGCACCTACGCGCGCAAACGTTTCGCCTTTTGTTGCAATATTCTCAAGGCATCGAACAATATGAATCAAAAAGTCGCTGCCGACATGATAACCTAAATCGTTGTTGAGATAGCGAAATTGCTTCACGTCAAAATTGAGCAGCGTATATTTTTGTGCGCCAAATTCATGAAACAGCGCCGTTGCGTCCAATTGGAATCGCTCGGTGTTTGCCGCACCGGTAAGTGTGTCATAATAGGCCAATCTTACAATCTGCGCATTTGCTTTCTTTTTCGTCACAGCGATGTAAAGCGCCGCAAGTGTGAAAATAACGGACATGGATATCATCAAAAGAATGGTGAGCAGCATCACTTTTTGCGAGCGCTCAAATACACTTTTCGCCGGCAGCGAAGTGATTAAAAACCAATCTTTGCCATCTTCAATCGGCGCATAGGCAAAAAAGCGATCCTCATCTTTCATCTTAAAATGAGAAACACCGCTCACCCTGTGCGCGAGGCCTTGTGCAAACTCATCTACCCGTGTGGCGCTGTTCCGCTCTTTTGCAATTTCGATGATGTTTTTTCCGATTCTGCTTTTATTGGGATGTAAAAGAACATTGCCGTGCGAATCCGCGATGAACGCAAGTCCGCTTTTGTGGTAAAATGAGATATCGATACGCTCCGTCAGCTTTTCCAGTTCATAACCGGAAAACAATACGCTGATTACCTTGCCATCGTGATACACCGGCACCGCATAAACAACGCCCGGCGTAACACCGTCTACTTTATCCACAATCGGGTCTGACAGAAAACGTTCTCCCTTTATAGCAGCTTTGAAAAACTCTCTGTCGGACACTGAAAATTCATGGTTGTCACTGGTAATTGCGTGTCCTTCAAGGTCAACAATGGCAATGCGAAATAAATCAAACTTATGCGCCTGTTTTGTAATGCGCTCGATTTTTTCTGACAGCGGCACTTCCGGATCGGAAATTCTGCCGTCCGCTAAAACCTCAAGCATATCAAAGTCGCGGGCAATCTGCCGCTGCACGGATGCCGCGCCCTGTGTTGCCACTTCAGAAAGATGCATCTGCGATTCAAGCGTCAGCAAGTCAGTGATATACCATGCATACATGACGCCGAGTATCGCAAAAGTCACGGCGGAGCATACTGCAATCAACAAGTATTTTTTTCCCTTGGTGCTCATTTTCCGCATCGCCGCCCATCTTTTGTAATCGAGTGAGTGTATTATTTTCAGTGTACCATGTAAAAATGTAATTTTCAACAAAAAAACGATAAAATGCACGACTTTTATGATTATATTGATTTATGCAAGTGCTGGGGGCGAACAGTTTCGACGTTGAATATAAAGATTGTCGCGCTTCGCGACGTTCAATTCCTTTTTTGAACAAAAAAAATCCTGTCCGGCATAGCCGAACAGAATTTTTGGTGCGGGTAACAGGAATTGAACCTGCATGTCCTTGCGAACATATGAACCTGAATCATACGCGTCTGCCAGTTCCGCCATACCCGCACAACGTCTTAAATTCTATCATACCATTGGCCTTGTGTCAATATCATTTTACAACTTTTTTGGATTCCGCTCCTGTTTCATACAAGTTTTTTAATTGACAGCGCCATCTATATCACATACAATAATATGTACTCTCTTATTACTCATTATCACAAAGGAACTTTTAGCATGAATTTTTCACTTACAACCGGTGTCCCAGCCTTGACTGTCTTTCTTCAGGGCATTTTTAGCTTTTTTTCGCCTTGTGTTTTGCCGCTTGTTCCTCTTTATATGGGATATCTGGCCGGCGGCGCAAAAGACATCGACGCAAACGGTGACATTCGATACAATCGCCGTCGGGTTTTACTGAACACTTTATTTTTTGTTATCGGCATCAGCTTTGCTTTTTTTGCGCTTGGGTTCGGCTTTACGACGCTGGGTCAATTTTTCTCCGGCAATCGCATGATTTTTGCACGCATCGGTGGCATTTTGGTAATTTTATTCGGCCTATACCAAGTTGGTTTTTTGAATTCGCATTTTCTTTCCACCGAGCGCCGCTTGCCGTTTCGGCTTGACAAGCTTACCATGAATCCCGCCGTGGCATTGCTGTTCGGTTTTACGTTTAGTTTTGCGTGGACGCCGTGCGTCGGCCCTGCACTTGCAAGCGTTTTGCTGCTCGCCTCTTCCGCCTCCTCTGCAGCACTCGGCTATGTCCTTATCGGCGTATATACACTTGGTTTTGTTCTGCCGTTTTTACTGGTGGGCTTATTTACCACTTCCCTGCTCAATCTCTTTAAAAAGCATCAAAAGTTCGTGGCTTACACCGTAAAATTTAGCGGCGTGTTGTTGATTTTTATGGGAATCATGATGTTTACCGGTTGGATGAACGGCATCACGGGTTATTTGTCCGGCTTCACGGGCGGCAAGGATGCGCCACCGCAAAGCGTCGCACAAAGCGCGCCTGCTGTCTCCTCGTCGACAACCTCGTCGACAGCATCTTCCACGGTTACATCACAAAGCCAAAGTGTATCTACACAAGCGCCGGTGCCGGCGCCCGACTTTACGCTAACCGACCAAAACGGTGTTTCGCACACGCTTTCGGATTATCGCGGAAAGGTTGTTTTTATCAATTTTATGGCGACATGGTGCGGACCGTGTAAGTCTGAAATGCCGGACATTGAAGCGCTCTACACCGACAACGGCGCAAATGGTAAGGATGTCATTGTGCTTTCCATAGCCAACCCGAAAACAGACGGCAGCGTGGCAGGTGTGACCGCGTTTTTCGCGGACAACGGCTACACATATCCGGTTTTGATGGACACCACCGGTGATGTATTTGCGTCTTACGGCGTGCGTTCATTCCCCACCACCTTTATGATTGATGCCGAAGGAAATGTGTATGGCTACGTGGTGGGTGCACTTGCACGCGACGTGATGGACAGCATTGTGGAACAGACAATCGCGCAAATTCCCGCTTCATAAATTTAGGCAAAAAGCACAAAAATTCGACGATAATACTTCTATTATGCGCTGGAATTACAAAATAAAATATGCTATGATAGAGAATAGAAGTACGACAATAAGGAGTGTGCTATCATGGCAGAACATCCCTCTGACTTTCAAGTGAAAAGCACCGGCAGTGCCGTTGCCGATGAAAAAGCGAAAGAAACCGAAAAAGAGCTTGCGAAAATGAAGGCACGCGCCGCCGCAGATAGCAAGCGTGCAAAGCAAGCGGCCGCGCATGAAAGCAATGCTTTTGAAAAATCGGAAGCCTTGTTGAAATCCGAAAAGAAAAAGCTGACGGCACAACAAAAAACGGCAAAAAAGAAAATAGACAAACATGAAAAGCAGCTTGAAAACATGGCGATGGCCGCGGGCGGCGCTCTGCTGGGCACCATCACAAGCGAAAAAGCAAGCAAAGGCGAAAAGAAAACTTCGCTTTTGATTTTAATTGGTATCGTGGTTGTGGTCGGGATTGGGTTTTTCTTTTTTCGCGACCAATTGGCGGGTTTACTGGGCCTGAAAATGCCGGAATTGACTTTGCCGGACACCGTACAGGGGTTGCTGCCGGATGAAAAAATGGGCTACAATAAAATTGATTTTTCAAACGCCATTCTAGGCGCGGCGCGCGAAAAACAGGAATTAGTCGTTATGGAACAGGACGTGCAGGTGGACAGTGAAATCAGCAACGCGCTTGCAAACCTTGACATTTTTAAGAAAACAAAGAAAATTCACTCGTTCGGCACAGGCGTGTACACCGTGGACATGAGCAAAATTGACGATGCGCATATCGCGGTTGACTTGGACAAAAAAACCGTTACTGTGACGATTCCACACACTGTTTTGCAGTATGTCAACGTCGACAGCAGCAAAACCACGTTTGAGGATACGGAGCATTCTTTGCTTGGCTTCGGTGACGTAACACTGACGCAAGAACAGCAGCAGGAACTGAACAACTCCGTCACAGACGCCATGCACAAAGAACTGGATACGTCGGAATTATTTCAAAAAGCGGACGAAATCGGCACTTTAAAAGTGCGCGAAATTTTCCAGCCGCTCATCACTGCCGTCGCCGAGGACTTCATTGTAAAAGTGGTGCAATAAAAGAAAAATCGCGCGGCAGATTTGGTTTAAATCTGTCGTGCGATTTGTTTTGCAAGGCGCTCGTCTTGTTCTTCGCGCAAATCCATCACCGAGCGGCGCAGCGTTTCCATCAAACTGCAATATTTGTCGAAATACACCACCACATACGCTTCTTTATAACGCGGCGGCGTGAGCGTGAGCGGCCACATATGGCGCAAAATAATGTTTTTTTCAAGCGGTGTGAGTGAAAACGCTTTTTCAGCATTTTGCAGCGCTACACGCGGATGCGAAAATCCGTGTAAAAGCTCCCCTTTTTGGCGTTTGTGAAAATGCCAATCGTATAAAAACAAATCGTGCAAAAGGCCGGCACGCGCAACACTGCGTGTATTCATGCCATGTTTTTTACAAAACAAATAACTTAAATAACTGACATTGATGCTGTGTGCAAGACAAGTGGTGGTGCCGTGCTGCACATAGTTTTTCATCAGTGACACCTGTGGCGCTTCTAAAATATCGCGCACGAGCAAGAGATATTCTCTGTCTTTGGGCACGTCTATATTGCACACGTCTTCTTTACAACGATGAATCATCAATTTGCGACCTTTCTATTCCTGTAGCATAGAATTTTGTGTTTCCACGTGGGATCTTCCCATATGGCGCGCCTTGCGTACGCTGCTGATAAAATCAATGGCATATCCGCAAATCAGCAAAAAGCTAAGCGCTGTTCCGACTTTTTCCGGCAGACGGGTAACAACCCACAAAATATTTTCCTGCAACACAGTAAACAACAATAAGGCAATCACGCCCCAACCAAGCGTGCTTTCCAGACACAGCATGCCGCGATAATTGAGCGGCTTATTATGATAATCCCACCAAAACATGCCAAAAACACGCAGCATCACACGTGCGGTGAGATATTCAAGCAGCGTGGCAAGCAGTGCACCCGCTAAGTAAAGCACAAGATAATTGTGTGAAAATGGTTTGAGCACCACATAGCCAAGCATTGCGCCAAAACCGTATATGATGCAAAATGGGCCATGTACGAAGCCGCGTTTTTCCCAATGCCCTTTTTCAAAGCGAATGACGATAGATTCCATCACCCAACCCATAAAGCTATACAGAAAAATCGCATTGACAACGTCATACGGCGCATATGTACCCGCGAAAAAAATAGATTTCATACAAAATCTCTCCTAATATGATTCCGAATTATATGATATCATTATACTGCATTCCTCGCGTTCTTGCAATCGTTCTTGACACTTTGTGCGTGTGCTTCTATAATATAAAATAGAACGATAAGAAATGGAGAAGATACAATGAGCGAAAATTGTACGCATGATTGCAACAGTTGCAGCGAAAACTGTGCCTCACGCGAAAAACAAGAAGATTTTCATGAAGCGCCGCATGCGCTCAGCAGCATCAAACGCATTGTTGGCGTTGTGAGCGGAAAAGGCGGTGTTGGCAAAAGCATGACAAGTGCCATGCTCGCGGTTCTGCTCAATCGGCGCGGCTACAAAACAGCCATTCTTGACGCGGACGTCACCGGCCCGAGCATTCCGAAACTGTTTGGCATTCACGAACGCGCTTTGTCAGACGATATGGGCTGTTATCCGGCCGTCAGCAAAACCGGTATCGAAGTGATGAGCGTCAACCTGCTGCTTGAAAACGAAAGCGACCCTGTGGTGTGGCGCGGGCCGATTATCGCCGGTACGGTCAAGCAGTTCTGGCAGGACGTCATTTGGAAAGATGTCGACTTTTTATTTGTTGACATGCCTCCCGGCACGGGCGATGTGCCCTTGACCGTGTTTCAAACGATTCCGCTCGATGGCATTATTGTGGTGGCAAGCCCGCAAGAGCTTGTGAGTTTGATTGTATCAAAAGCCGTCAACATGGCCAAGATGATGCATATTCCCATTCTTGGCATTGTGGAAAACATGAGCTACGTCGTGTGCCCTGATTGCGGCAAAAAGATTTATGTGTTTGGCCAAAGCCATGTCGCTGAAACCGCAAAAGAATTCAATTTGCCGGTGCTTGCCTCTACCCCGATAGACCCTGCACTTGCGCAAAATGCCGACCAAGGCGTGATTGAACTCTTTGAGGGCGATTATTTGAACGGTGCAGCCGACGCGATTGAGAAGTTGTTATAAAAAAACAATAGAAAGAGGTTTTATCATGAAAAAATTTTTATCGGAGTTTCGGGATTTTGCCATGCGCGGCAACGTGATGGACATGGCAGTCGGTGTTGTCATCGGCGGTGCGTTCACAGCAATCGTCAACAGCCTTGTCGCTGACATCTTCATGCCGTTGATTGGCATGATTACAGGCGGTATTCATTTTGCCGGCCTGTCTTTCGGCATCGGCGACGCACAAATTACATACGGCAACTTTTTGCAAGCTGTCGTACAGTTTATTTTGATCGCTTTCTGTGTATTTATGCTGATTAAGGGCATCAATATGCTCCATAAAAAGAAAGCACCGGAACCGGAAAAAGCGCCGGAGCCCACCAAAGAAGAATTGCTTTTGACGGAAATTCGCGATTTGCTCAAAAAACAGAAATAAGATTCTTGCGCACGGCTCGCTGCTCATAAAACGAAACAAAAACCTTGCAGACTTCAAAAGCTGCAAGGTTTTTTGTTGATTGAATTTTATTTCACGCGCCAGTAGGCCACACTGTACGGTGGCAAGGTGCTGCCGCCGCCAAAGTCGTGATAAGCGCCGGTGATGAGGTCATCTGCACAGCCTGCGCCCGCGTCAAAATGCGCATCGTATGCATCGCCCGCGGCGTTGATGGCAACAAGCACGCGCTCATCGTCTACGCGACGTTCAAAAATATACTGCGCACCTGTGAGCAAAATCGTGCGGTAGCTGCCGTAACACAGCGCTTTGCTGCCGCGATGTGCATGTGCAAGCTGTGCGATGTGTGCCGTCAATTCATTTGTTTGCGGCACGTCTAAAGCCGGACGCAGCGCGGCATCACCACTGTGTTTATCGCCCGTTATCCCCCACTCGCTGCCATAATAGACGCACGGAATGCCCGGCATCGCAAACAAAAGGCCGTAAAGCGGCGTCAAATGCGCCGAATTGGATAAAATGCTCGCCACGCGTGTGACATCGTGGTTGTCCACAAAATTGAACAGATGCTTGCCCTTGTAGAGCGTCCATTCCTCCGGCCCGAATTGGCGCTGAATGCTGTGTGCGATTTCAAATAGATTCATCGTGTTGAAGCTTGAAAAGAGGCCTTTATAGCACTCATAATTGGTGACACTGTCAAGCATGGCACCGTTCATCATGCGGTTATAGTCGCCATGCAACATTTCGCCAAGCAGAAAAAATTCTGCTTTCAAGCCGTTTGTGAAGTCGTGTAAGCGCCGCACGAAATTTTCGTCTAAGCAATATGCCACGTCAAGACGCAGACCGTCAATGTCAAACTCTTTCACCCAACCACGGATGCAGTCAAACAAATATTGCACCACTGCGTCATTTTGTACGTTGAGTTTCACAAGCTCGTAATGGCCTTCCCATCCCTCATACCACAAACCGTCGTTATAATTGGAATTTCCGTGGAAATCAATGTGAAACCAGTCTTTGTAAGGGCTATTTTCACGGTTTTGCAACACGTCACGAAACGCCCAAAACCCGCGGCCGACATGATTGAATACACCGTCTAAAACCACTTTGATATCCGCTTTGTGCAGCGCATCGCAAACGCTTGCAAAATCGGCGTTGCTGCCAAGGCGGCAGTCAATTTTGGCATAGTCGCGCGTGTCATATCCATGGCTGTCGGCCTCAAATACCGGCGAAAAATAAACGGCATTTGCACCGAGCGTTGTGATTTGCGGAATCCAGTCCAATACCTTTAAAATACGCGGCACTGCGATGCCGTCATTTTCGTGCGGCGCACCGCAAAGTCCCAACGGAAAAATTTGATAAAAAACACTTTCGTCATACCACATCAAAATCCACTCCTTTTCTTCTCTTGGTACATTATACCACAAATCAAAATGATTTGTGGTATAATTGCGCGTCGCGTAGCGTGCGCATAAAATAAACCGAAGCCGCAAGGGCTTCGGTTTGATTGAATGTGTGATGATGGCTATTCGGTTTGTGCCGATTTTTGCGCAAGCACCTGCGGATCATACTTCGTCAAATACTGGCAATAGATGTACACATTTTGAATTTTAGTTGCCTCGATGCCATATTCGGTGCGAATGCTCGGCTGTGTTTCGCTAGGCGTTGTGTATAGACGAAACGCGATTGCATCTTGCTCAATGTCCAGTTCGTTCACTTCAAGATAGTCGAAATTGCGCGCCGGAATTTCCAGATGTCTGTACAGCAAATCGGCAATGTCATCGCTTTGAAAGCATCTCTTTACTTCACGTGATTCATGCATATCCACAATTGCTTTTGCTTCCTCAAACGAAATTTCTTCAATGCGGAAATGCCCTTGATGTAAGATGCGCAGCAGCGAATTGTTGTCAAGCAACAGTAACGGTTTTTTCATATATACCATTCCTTTCTGAAGTTTGATACTTCTTATTTTTATAGTACCGCGCATGGCAGAGATTGTCAATTATCGTTAAATCTTTCACTAAAGTAATCTTGTAAAAGCACAAAATTTCTCTGTCCTAAAATGGAAAAATATGAGATAATATTGTTGCAATATGCAGCCACGCGCAATGATTGAAAATCACATAAATCGCATAAATTTTGTTTGTTTCTTGCTATCCCGCCGATTTTTTGTGTTATAATCATCCTAATAAACAAAATTGGAGAATACAAAAATGCCGCTGTCAAGAGCTTATCTATATGGACTGTGTGATGTTCCGCAAACTTATTTCAAAGGTGCAAGCTATTATGCTGAAAAACGCGTCAATATTTTGTCAAACCGGCAGCTGTCAAACGGCACACGTATGCTACATGCCGGCATATGCGGCACCGGCGGCATGCGGCATCAAACGTCTATTCTGCTTTCAGCGGACGGCGACGCGCTCGTCAGCTACACCTGCACCTGTGCGGCTTTTGCGTCTTACAGCGGCGTTTGCAAACATATCATTGCCATGGCGCTTGCAGTGGATGACCTTGCGCCCGCGCCCACTGCCACGCCGCTGAAATCCGACAGCCTTGCCGTCGATTTGTTGCGGGATTATGCACAGCAGTCTATGCAAGAAGTTTTTACACCTGTTTCTGACGTGATGTTGGTGCCGACGCTGGACCTTTCCGCAAGCGTACCGTGTGTTCGCTTTAAAATTGGCCGCGAACGTATGTATATTGTAAAAGATGTGTTGCAATTTGTGAATGCCGTCCAAACAGGCGCAGAGATTTCATATGGAAAAAATTTTTCCTTTTCGCATACACTCGGTGCATTTTGTGCCGAAAGCGTGCCGCTTATCAACTTTTTGCGCACTTATTTTGATTCCAACAACCGCATCTATGCAGGCAGCTATTTTTCTTATTATGGCAGCAGCAAAGGCCGCGATATGTATTTGCCGCCTTTTATGTTTGAGGCGTTTTTAAGCCTGTATGAGGGCGGCAGTGTGCCCATGAACGGCAGCAGTATCACAGACTGCTACACGATAAAAGCTGAAAATCCGCGACTGCCGCTACACATTGATTTGCAAAAAAACGGCAGCTACGCACTGTATTTTTCGGATGATTTTCAGCCGTTTGAGGGCAGTACTTGTCTTTATCTTGTGCTAAATAAAACAATTTACAAGTGCGAAGCGTCCTACAGCAACGCCACGCGCAAACTGTTTGGCACACTTGCCAAAGCGCGTGAACATCGGCTTACCGTCGCTGCCTGCGACATGCCGGCGCTTGCGGCCACGCTGCTGCCCACGCTGACACCCTATCTTTCGATTGCAAGCGACAGCGACCTTGCCGCATTTGCGCCGCCCGCGCTGCATAGCAAAGTCTATTTTGATTTGCCGGAACCCGAAACCGTCACCGCGCGGCTTGAACATTATTATGACAACCAAATGCATCTCGGATTCGGCCGCAAAGATGTTCGGCAGTCGCTTGACCTCAATGCCGAAATGCAGACAGAACGCGTTTTGCTGCATTATCTGAAAGAGAGCAAAACACCCGGCACAGTGAGCATCTGTGGGGATGAAAAAGCACTGTATGAGCTTGCGGAGCACGGCACGCGCGAAATTGCACAGTTTGCCGAGATTTTTGTCACAGACGCATTCAAAACCATGCGTGTGAAGCCGCCGGCCTCAGTGAACGTGGGCGTGCGTGTGGAATCGGATTTGCTGCGTCTGCATTTTGATGTGCAAGGCGTGGATTTGGCGGAATTGGCACAGGTGCTTGATTCTTACCGCAAAGCGAAAAAATATCACCGCTTGCGCGACGGCTCGTTTTTGAATCTTGAAGACAGCGCCTTGCAGGAGTTTTCAGAACTTGCGCAGGGGCTTGATTTGTCGAGCAGAGAGATGATGTCGAGTGCCCTTTCTGTGCCGAAATACCGTGCACTTTATCTCGATGCACTGCTCAAACAAAGTGAGCGCATGCAGTATGACCGCGACGGCGCATTCAAGCAAATTGTGCGGGATATGCGGGACGTGAGCGACGCGGACTATGAAATTCCTGAAAGTTTGCGGCCTGTTTTACGCAATTATCAAAAGACCGGTTACCGCTGGCTACGCACGATTGCCGCCTATGGGTTTGGCGGCATTTTGGCCGACGATATGGGGCTTGGCAAAACTTTGCAGGTGATTGCGTTGCTGCTTGCACAAAAAGAAACACAGGCCGCGCACAGCCTTTCACTGGTGATTTGCCCCTCCTCTTTGGTGCTGAACTGGGAGAGCGAAGTGCAGAAATTTGCGCCGTCGCTGCGCGTTGCGGCCGTAACCGGAACACTTGCGGCGCGTGAGGCGCTCATCACACAGGAAAACGGCGCAGTGGATTTGTTTGTGACGTCTTACGATTTGCTGCGGCGTGATGTGGAGCTGTATGCAAAGCGCTCGTTTCAATATGTCATTGCCGATGAAGCGCAGTATTTGAAAAACCAAAACACCCAAAATGCCAAAGCAGTCAAGATGCTGCCGGCGGCGGTGCGTCTTGCGCTGACCGGCACGCCGGTTGAAAACAGTTTGGCGGAAGTGTGGTCGATTTTCGACTTTTTGATGCCCGGATATTTGTATCACTATGCCAAATTTCGCAAACGATTCGAGCTGCCGATTGTGAAACAAAGCGATGAGGGCGCTGCGAAAAGCTTGCGCAAAATGGTGTCGCCTTTTATCCTGCGGCGCATGAAAACAGACGTTTTAAAAGAGTTGCCGGACAAGATAGAAACCGTGCTTTACGCCGAATTTGAGGACGAACAGAAAAAAATATATCTTGCAAATGCGGCGGCGGCAAAAAAAGAATTAGAGGCAGGACTTGGCGATAGCGGCACAGACAAACTGCAAATTTTGGCATTGCTCACCCGTCTGCGGCAAATCTGCTGCGATCCGGCGCTTGTGTACGAAAATTACACGCAGACCAGTGCAAAATTAGAACTTTGCATGGAGCTTTTGCAACGCTGCGGAGAAAGCGGACACCGCGTGCTGCTCTTTTCGCAGTTTACCTCGATGCTCACACGCATTGCAAACCGCCTTGACGCGGCGCAAATTCCGTATTACACCATCACGGGCGCGACAAAATCGTCTGACCGGCTTGCGCTTGTCAATGATTTTAATGCCGGCAATACGCCTGTTTTTCTCATTTCGCTCAAAGCCGGCGGCACCGGCCTCAATTTGACAGGTGCCGATGTGGTGATTCATTACGACCCATGGTGGAACAGTAGCGCGCAAAATCAAGCGAGCGACCGCGCCCATCGCATCGGACAGACAAAAACGGTGCAGGTGTATAAATTGATTGCCAAAAACACACTGGAGGAGCGCATTTTGGAGATGCAAAAAAGCAAAGCCGACCTTGCCGACATGATTGTGCGGGAGGGCGACGGTGCGTTTGCACGCATGAGCAAAAACGACATTTTAGCGCTGTTTGACGCGTAATAAAACAAAAAGCGGCACTCTTGCGAGTGTCGCTTTTTTGTTGCAAACTTTATCTCCGATGACATCAAAGATGTCCGGTGTAATTGCTTATAAACACAATGGCATAGACGGTCTTGCGGGTGCAAACGTGCTCGGAAATTTTCTCTTGTAAATCCATCACAACTTTTCTTTCTATGACTTCGGTACATAGATGGGCCGTTTATGACCGATGAAACCACCGCTGATGCATTCCAAATCTTCTTCGCTGATTTCCGCTTTCTTTCGCACAGGATCCAGCGCCGCAAAAACGCCTTCAGCTTCTTCCTGCGTCAGTGAAACACCCTCTTTTTCGGCTATGGTACGTAGTGTTTCCGCGTCTTTCGCCTGTGCCAATTTTTGCAAAATTTTTGTGCCCATGCCGGAATTTTTCTCTTGCAGATTCATTTGTATTCTCCTTTTCATCATTTATAATGATAGATAAATTGGGTTTCCTTGGCATCTTGCACAAATTGAAAGAAGCATCAATGCCTTGTTTTCTCATAGATGCTCGTGTTTATTTCTATCTTATGATACGAATGGTCGCGACAATATACTACATTTCTTCAATCACATCTATTTTATTTTTGCAATCGCCGTCATCGGCTTTTTCGCTTTCGATGGGGTAAAATGCAGCATCACTTGCCTGATACAGAACAAATTGGTTTTTACCGTTTTGTTTTGCTTGATACAGGGCGGCGTCTGCCTTGCGATACAGCGTTTCAAACGATTCCGCTTTTCCCTCCTCGTTAATATCCGTAACAACAATGCCGATACTGCATGATATTTTGCATTCTTTTCCCGCCACATGGGTTTGACGGAACAGCACCGACAGCTCTGTCCCCTTGCTGCGCACACTTTCAATGTCGGGGATATTTTTCATCAAAACGGCAAACTCATCTCCGCCGATTCGTCCTACAATGTCGCTGTTGCGGAAGGCACTGCTCAATTTGGTGCAGACATCTATCAGCGCCAAATCACCGAAGGCATGGCCCAAAGTGTCGTTGATGCCTTTAAAATTGTCAATATCCAAAACCATCAGCGCATGTCGGCCATAGGGATATTCACGTAACCCTTTATTGGAGAGCGTTGCCATGGCAACCTTATTATACAGGCCTGTCATAGGGTCTTTCTGTGCTTGATTTTCCGAAAAAATCGCTTGTTTTTTCACCGCGTCAATGTCCGACAAAAAGCCGACTAAATGCGACGGCGCACCGGCTGTGTCATACGTTAAGCTCACGTCCGCACGGCACCAACGATAGCTGTTGTCGTGTCGGCGCAGCCGTGCTTCATAGCTTGTCGTTGTGTTGTATGCCAGTTTTTGCATTGCCGTTTTAATGGCTGCACAGTCATCGGGATGATAAAAGTAGTGATTGACCGCATCTCCAAATTCATCGTGCGGCAGCGCTGAAAACGGACGGGTGTCTGCCATGATTTTTTCGGCGCTGACGCCAAACACGCGCAGCGCATTTTCAAAATGCGTATAAACTTGCCGTCGGATATCCAGCTCAAAAAGTGCACCGCTTGATGCGTTGATGGCAACGGAGAAACGCTTTTCGCTGAGGCGAAGCTCTTCCTCCTGCTTTAACAGTTTTTTGTTGTTGCGGCGGTTGCTGCATATAATCCAAAAAAGCACTATAAATGTCACGCCCGCCAGTTTTATCAGCAGTCTGAACACAATTTGCTTGTTGACTTTTTCGTCTTGCAGCATGGGCGCGTCAGACGAAAGGCTGAACGTATACCAATCATTGATATGCGCGGGTGTAAAGCTGATGAAGCGGCGCTGTCCTTCATATCGAAAGGCAAAGCTGCCGCTTTCGCCATTGGCAATTGCCGTGGCCAACTTCGCCATGGAAAAATCCGTAAAAGTGGTTTTTTTGAAAAAATTGAACAGATTGTCGCCATCTACCATTTTGTCGCTATGGTCACTGGAGAGGATAATCGCGCCGCTCGGCGCCACAATATAGCCGTATCCCTCGCTGTAATAGGTTGTATCAAGCAAGTGATCACCTGCAACGGTCAACGGATAGCCGCCGAACAGAACCCCTTTTACCACCCCGTGGCTGCGCACCGGCACAGCAACGATAATGCTTTCCTCATCGCTTGCGCCAATCGTCAACGGCTCACTGACATCGGCTTTGCCACTCATGGCTTTTTTGAAATAATCGCGCTGAAACACATCTGCCATCACACCGTCATTGGACATGCTGACGCCGTCGGCACCGCAAATTGCCATTTTTGTGAAGCCGCCCGCATCCACTGCGCTCTGCAAAATGTCCATCACCTCGTCTTTGGAGGTGCTGTGCAATTCTGCAAAATGGTTGGCTAACATATTCATGGTGGCGATTGTATTTGAAATGCGTTCGTTAAACACTTTGTTATAAGTTTTGGAAACTTCGGAGAGCGTTCGATACGTTTCTGAGGTCAATGCATGTTGCACTTGATTTGAAAAATCCCAGATTGTTACCATCACCACAGCGAACAACAACAGCACACCTATGATTCTCACGGTGATTTTTTTGTATTTCATCCATACCCTCCTAAAAAGTCTTTGTTTGTGCGATGATGGGATACGATAGCAGTTTTTCTAGGCATTGATGCTTTTTACAGTTTGTGAAACTGCTGTCGTTTCCCTCGCGGGGCGATTCTATGTGCCGGCCATAGGCCGATGCACAATCGCAATGTGAAATCACATTGCGATACAGTTTCAACAAACCGCAAAAAAAGCACACCCACGCTTTTAGCACAAACGCGAGCATGCCTTATATGGGAAGAAATTCTTTAAAAATTGAGCGTTGCCGTTGCCATCGCTCTCGTCGCTGTCAACATCCATCACACAAAATTTCCTCTCTACGCGATATCTTTTTTTCATGATAACATAGAATATTGCCTGTGTCAATTTGACATACAGGCGCTGTGGAGATTCGTTTGCAGCGCATTGTGTGCAAACACATCAAATCAGTGCAATACAAGACGCTGATACGATGTTATGCCACATCGCACAGGCGATGTCCTGATTTGATTCTTTTACAGAAAACGGCAGCACCGGTCTTTCAAATTCCTCTAAATGTGTCGTTGCGCCGCTTTCATATTCCGCAAGACGCTCCTGTGCGCTTTTGATGCGCTGTAAAAGGCCGCCGATTTTAAGATCAAATACATCTAGGCCTGCAATTTTATTTTCGCGTTTCCACTGGATATGATAGAGCCTTGCAAAATTTTCAATGCGCGATGCAAGCTCCGGCAGCAGCTCTTTTTGCCAATGTGTCAGCGTGGTTTTGTCGCCGCTGAGATAAGCGGCACGCAGTTCACATCCCGCACGGCATTTCAGTGCAAGCACTGCGCACAGTGCTTCTTGCACTTGGAACAAAATGTCCCATGTCCCGCCTTTGCCATGTAGCGCGGCGGCACAATCTGCAAAATGTGCGCTGTAGGTTTTCGGCTCTATTTGTGCGTCAAACAGGCCTTCCATGACATCTTGATAGAAAATATATTTCGGCGGATTGACGCTGCATCTGCCGGGCGCGGGATTGTGCGGTGTAAATGCAGACGTGTCAAGCAACATAAATTCGTCCAAATTGCCGCCGGTACACTGTGCAAACCGCTTTGCCACATCGGCTTTGGCATCTTGCGCATAGCACAGCTCTGCCCAATATTGCAGCGCGGGCAGCACGGCAAACAGCGAGCATTCGGCACCATTGTCGCCCCATGCCGTAATCAGCACTTCGCTGACGCCGTGCGCTTGGCAGCTTGCGTGTGCCAAATCGGCAATTTTCATGCTGAACTGATTGTTTGGGTTGAAGCCTGTCCATTTCCATGCGCCGCCGGCAAAAATGATATTGTCGCTCATTTTGGCATGGCTGTCAAGCATCGCATTGTAGGTCGCTTCGGTTTCGGAATAATAATCCCAATAAACAAGCGTGGTGTCTTGCGGAATCATTTGCTTGATTTTCGGGTCTATCACGCAGTCGGGCGCGTAATAATCGCCGCCGCTTGCAAGGCGGAAAAACATATCGCTCCAAAGCATGGGTTTAAATCCGTATTTGGCCGCAATTTCATGTACCCGTGTAAAGTGGCGCAGCATCACGTCTATACGCGGCTGATAGCCGTGTTTGTCGAGATATTTTCCAAGCCCGACCATGTGCGCTTCGTCCATGCCGATATTGATGCGGCGGCTTGTGAAACACTGTGCCATAGTGCTGAAAATCGCATCCAAAAGCGCATATGTTTTTGCGTCGTCCGCCAAGAGAATGTCGCCAAAATCGACGATGTCGCTGAATGCATCCCACTTCAAAGACTGGCCGAGATGCGCCAAAGTTTGCACGGCGGGAATCAGCTCCATGTCAAACATCGCCGCAAATGCGTCCATTTCGCGCAGTTCGTTTTGTGTATAGCCGCCGCGTCGATAGCCAAAATAGGGATATTGCGGCAACTCAAAAGTATCTTCCATATAAAGTTGTAGCACCGTGTAACCCATTTTTGCAAGCATCACAACAAGATTTTGAAACGATGACATGTTTAAAACAGCATTGCGCGAGCAGTCTACCATCAGACCCAAATCTTGATAGCACGCTGTTTGCGTCACATCTTGCGTGTGCCCTGTTTGCGCCTGTTCTTCCAACAACACCAGTGCACGCCAGAGCAGCGCGGGTTTTGCAAGCGTGATATTGCAGATGTTTGCCATAAAACGGATTTCAATGCCTACACCACCCGTGCTGATGATGACCTCGCCACCGTATGTCAGCCCGTTCGGATAGCAAATCGCGAGTGCACTGCGTTGGCGCTCAGATAGTCCTTGTATCATTGTAAAGTCCCCCATTTGTTTTATTTCATCTTCATTATAAAGGAATTTGTGACAATTGCAAACAGTTTCATGCAATCGTCGCATGCGCGTTTCCTATTTCTTCTAGACAATAGTCAAACAGGCGCAGACCCACATGAGTCTGCGCCTGTTTGACTATGATAGATGTGTTACAGCAGCGCGTATGCTGCGGCAATTGCCGACACCGCGCCGTCAATACCAAAGTGCCCGCTGTCGATGCACAGGTGATAATTTTCCATTTGTTTGCCGTCTACGCCGGCATAAAACTTGAAATAAGACGCGCGTTTTTTGTCAATGGCGGCCATGTGTTCCTCAATTTTGCGCGCACTGTCACCATATTCTTCTATGGCACGCTTTTTGCGTGTTTCCATATCCGCACAGATGAAAACATTCAGCACCGACGGAAAGTCTTTGAGTGCCGCACCCGCGCCACGCCCAACCATCACGCACGGCCCTTTTTGCGCCAATGTGCGAATGGCAACATACTGCGCAAGATAAACCGTGTCGCCAAGCGGCAATTCGGACAGAATACTCGCCGAAAAATCGCGCAAAAGATAGCTGCCGGCCTGTTCCGGCTGTGCAAAAAAATTTGCAGACACACCGCTGTTTTTGGCACACAGTTCGATGATTTCTTTGTCGTAATAAGGAATGCCAAGCGTCTGCGACAATTTTATCCCAATTTGCCGGCCGCCGCTGCCATATGTGCGGCTGATGGTGATGATACCGTGTTGCATCACGCGCCCCCTTTTGATAATGCGTTCATACTTTGTGTGGCAATGCGCTTCATGGATTTGTACGAAAGCAGGCAGACAACGAGCGTCAACACATCAGCAATCGGCTGCGACGCATAAATGCCGTTGACACCGAAAAAGCGCGGCAACAAAAGAATGCAAGGAATGTAAAAAAGGCCTTGCCGAATGGTAGAGAGGAAAAGGCCGAATTTCGATGCGCCGATGGTCTGGAACGTAATCGTCATCAAATAACACAGGCCAAACGCGGGATAGAGCGCCACCTGTGAAATCAACAGGCGCGAACCGTATTCCACCACAGCCGGATTGCGATTGAACAGCAGAATCAGCGGCTGTGAAAGCAACATGTAAACGGCGGCGACAATCACAGACAGCAGCAAGGTGGCTTTGAGAGAAAACCGCGCACTCTCGTGAAAACGCGTTTCATTTTTTGCACCGAAGGCATAGGATGCCACCGGCTGATATCCCTGCATAAAGCCCATAATCACATAGCAACCGACGAGAATCAGCCGCTGCACTACGCCGTATGCGGCAATGATAAGGTCGCTGTCGGGCAATGTGGCGGCGGCAATATTGGTCAAAGAAGTGGCGATGGCAAGGCAAATTTGAATTACCGCCGTGGGCACGCCAATTAGAATGACCTCTTTGAACAAAGACACGGTGGGTTTTAAATATTGCACGCCCACCTTGATGATGGATTTGCCGCCGAAATAAAACCATGCAAGAATCGCAAAGGTGACAATTTGCGAAACGGTGGTGGCGAGCGATGCGCCGCCGACGCCCATGTTGAAACCACAATCGAACATGAAAATGGGGTCGAGAATTACATTGAGTGCCGCGCCGGTGATGACGGCGACGGAGGATATTTTCACAGAGGATTCCGCGCGTGCGGCGCAGTTCAAACTTTGCGCAGGCAAGTTGAAAATGGCGGCAATGAACATCCAAAAGGCATAATCTTTTGCGAGAGGCATCACCGCTTCCGATGCGCCGAATGCCCGCAAAAGCGGTTCCATAAACACAATACCACCCACGCACAACAGCCCGCCGATGAGGGTGGATGCGGCCACAATCGTGGACACGGTGACATTTGCGCCGTTTTTATCGCCGGCGCCAAGCTGACGGCCGGCAAGCACGGCGGCGCCGGCGGCGAAAATATTTTCAATGGATACAAAAATCAACAAAAGCGGCAGTGTAACACCCACCGCCGCAAGCGCCGTTTCACTGTCGAGCAAACCGATATACGCCGTATCTACGATATTATAAATTGCTTTTGCGAGCAACGCGATGGTGGCCGGCACCGCCAACTTCACAATCGCGGCAGAAGGTTTTACACTGCCAAGCAAAGATTCTTTTTGCACGCTTTTTTCTGAATGCATGGTCTACTCCCCCGCTCTTTCTGTCACACCGTATAGCAGAATTGTCAACGAACGGCGGCAGGTTTTTTCGTGTTCTTCCAAATTGATTTTGCTGTTCGGCGCCATATTGTAGCGCGCGTTGATAAAGTCTTGATAGAGCCGAAACGTTTCTACCGCCGTTTCCATCGTGATATCGGCGCGCAGTTTTTGTGTTTGCAGCAGCGAAGTCAACACCGCCGTATTGAGCGTGTCAAATGCGGCTCTGATTTGTGCAATGCCCAGTGCCAAATGTTGCGGCGGCGCTATCACCACATCGCAAAAAAGCTTGTGACACAGTGGATTTTCGTGAAAAAATCGCAATCTTGCGTCAAAATAACGTGTTAGCCGCGCCGTGCTGCTTCCGCTCACATCTGCAAGCGCCTGCGTGAGATACGCGGTCAAATCGTCAAATAATTCCTGCACACAAGCGAGATAAAGCTCATCTTTATCCTTAAAATAATGGTAAAGAATGCCTTTTGAAATATCGCCGGCCGTGCAGATGGTATTGATGGAACTGCGCCCATAGCCTTGTTCGCCAAACTCGGCCAAGGCGCTGTCTAAAATTTTGCGCCGGCTGAGCAAGTTTTTTTCGTCACGTTTCATGTTTCACCTCATAAAAATAGACTTACTGATCTGTTTATTGCGTTCTAGCGCAAACAGACCAGTAAGCCAATATTTAAAATATCAGTAAATCTTTTGCCTTTTCCGGCACTCGTATCGCTATCAGCCCATGAAAGAGTGAATCAATTTCGGAATATACGTCCACAGTGCCGAGATGGTCATTACCAGTGCAAACGCATAGCTAATGAGCATACATACTTGCAGTGCGCGCGGTGTTTTCATGCCATCGTTTACATCCTTGCGAAAGAGCAAGCGGCATACATAAAAACCGCCAAAAGGTGTTGCAATCGCTGTTGCGATATTCGCCACAAAAATCAACTGTGTCGGTGAGCCATTGTAGCTGTAGCAAATAATAGATGCAAATGCGATGCAGAGCAAGCAACCCCAACGAATGAATTTGGATTCAAGCGAAATCGGTTTGTCAATTCCGGCTGCAAGCAACACCATGCCGCGCTGCGTATTGCCCAGCAACGAGGAGAAGCCCGCCGCAAGCAGTGCAATACCCATGACGATGGGTGCGGCTTTTCCTAAGAACGGAACCAACAATTCTCCCAATTGAGCAGGTGCTGCAATGGCGGTGCCCACCGGATGCAACACGATAGCACCCACCAAAACAATAGAACCCGAAATCAAAATGACTGCCACAATATGTGCAAGTGCATCTGCAAACATAATCCCATTGAACAAATCTTCTTTTTTCCACTTTTTTTCTACGCCGAGATATGTACCGTAGATGCCTGCGGTGATGGCCGCATTTGTGCTGATGTAAGCAAGCGCGGTTGAAATACTGCCATCTGCCATTTTCCAGTGCGTCAATCCTTTGCCAAATTCGCCCCATGAAGGCCCGCCTGTGGCAAGCAATGTTGCGTAAAAGCAGATAATCATGCCGAGAATGCACAAAGTAATCAGCTTTTCAACTTTTGAGTACACGCCTTTTGTGAAGTAACATGCCAAGACAATTGCAATCATGAGCAGCGAACCCAGTTTCCAGTTCATACCGAAAATAAGATTCATGCCGGCGCCGGTGCCTGTAATATTGCCCATCGTAAAAAACAGACAAGATAAAAAAGTGACGCCGCCCACAATAATCGCCGCACCTTTTCCGTAATAGTGGCGGATTGCATGGATAATGGGCATTCCTGTCAGCATGGAAACGCGATATGTGGCGAGCATGAATGTAATGCCAATAAATGCAATGGGAATAATCAGCCATATCATTGAATAGCCATAGTTTGAACCGAGCATGGCCGAAGTTGTGATATTACCCGGCCCGATGACAACACCGGCCAATATAATACCCGGGCCAATGCGCTTTAACAGCTCTAAAAAGGAAGCTTTTTTAATCTTTGTTTGATCGAATT